>JBBIJR010000008.1:4416-47119 GCA_037445875.1 Bacteroidota bacterium
TTGTCATTACCGCCGTACTTCTTGATCAAGTCAACTTTGGCCGCTTTGGTCAGTGCCATAGGTAGTCTGTACTCCTAACAAAGAGGTTTCTGCAATTCTGAATCGGGGGAATATATCAAATGCGAACTTCTGAATCAATCGTTTTCTTTTTACGCTAATAATTTGAAAATACTTGAGTTCTGGAATAGTGGATGTCCTCCCGAATCCGCTCGACCAGCTCGTCCGATGACGCAAAGTGCTGTTCATCCCGCAAGCGCACCAAGAATTCCAAAGTGACGTCCTGGCCGTAGAACTCGGTGTTCAGATCCAAAACGTGGGTCTCTACCAGCAGTTCAGATCCTGCGCTGAAGGTGGGTCGACTACCGATGTTTGTGACGCTGGGGTACCTCTGTCCTGCCCATTCAAAACGAGTCGCATACACGCCCCTGTTTGGGAGCGACTTGTGGGCAGAAAACGGTTGGATGTTTGCCGTCGGAATACCTATGCTCCGGCCGCGTCCGTCCCCACGAACCACGGTTCCTCTCATGCGGTACGGACGACCCAGGAGAGTGTTGGCTCTTGATAGCTCGCCGGTCCTCAAGTACTCCCGGATCGTGCTGCTCTTTACCGGCACACCATCGAACATGAATGGTTCTACTTCTTCTACTTCGAAACCCCATTGCGCGCCCATATCCCGCATGGTCTGAATGTTTCCGCTGCGGCCCCTTCCGAATGTGTGGTCATAGCCTAATATGCAGCGTGTCATCCCTATGCGCCGAAGTAAAACTTCCTCGACGAACTGTTGTCCTGTCATCGCGGCAATGCGATGATTGAAGTTGATCACAACCATCGCATCGACACCCAACTCGTTCAGGATCTCCGCTTTTTCCGGAGTTTCCGTTAATATGCGGACTTCAGATCGAGGAGTTTGACGGATAACGGTCTGAGGGTGGGGTTCGAATGTGACAACCACGCTCCGCTGCCGCCGGCCTTGAGCCTGCTCGACAACCCTGCGAAGAATCGCTTGGTGGCCCAAGTGCACGCCGTCGAACGTTCCTATCGTGAGAATCGTGTCCGTCCGGTACCCAACGGCTTCAAGCGTGTTCTGAATGATCATGGTATCAAAACCGTTGGAGCCATACAGAAACGGTTACAGGTTCGACGGCATCTTCCACCCTGTAAAGCCCGACGCGGGTCCGCCGCAACGATCGAACCAATGCTCCAGACCCCAGCTGGTTGCCGAGGTCGCGGGCAATGGAACGGATGTACGTGCCTTTTGAGCAGACGATTCGGAAGTCGACGATTCCGTGACGATAATCCATGACCTCAAACCGATGTACAGTCACGGTTCGCGGCTTCAGATCCGGTTGCAGACCAGCCCGCGCCTTTTTGTATGCCCGTACTCCATTCACCTTTACGGCAGAATAAGCGGGCGGAGTCTGTTCGATCTCACCAACAAATGATAGACAAATCCGTGCTATGCCCTCGTGCGTGATGTCCGGCAAAGGCTTCTGGGCGATGACGTGCCCTTCCACGTCGTCCGTATCGGTCTGCGTACCCAACTGAAATGCTCCGACATATTCTTTTTCCAGGTTCGAGAGTTCTTGTGCGCATCTTGTGGCCCGACCGGAACACACGACGAGCAGGCCGGTCGCGAATGGGTCGAGGGTGCCGCAATGGCCTATCCTCCGCACGTGGGTCGCATTCCTGAGTTTGTGAACGACATCAAAAGACGTCCAGCCGGCGGGCTTGTCTACGAGAAAGACGCATCCGTCCTCGAACAAATCCTTCGGCTTCTTCCCAAAGCTCCAACGATCATCCTGAATGATGGACAGGGACAGGAGGGGGAACTCTTCAGCTTTCCTTGGCATTCCGTATTTCTTTGAAAAGCTGTTCGATACGATCGGCGTTCACGAGGTGTTCGTCATGGTAGAACCTGAGCTCCGGCATGTACTTAAGCGTGATGCGCTCGCTCAATTTGGAACGAAAGAACCCCTGGGCGCGGTTTAACGCGGATGTCAGCACCTGAACGGCCTGCTGATTGCCTGCTGCGGTGAAGTAAACCTTGGCGAGGCCAAGGTCATCGGTCATCCGAACTCCCGTAATCGTAAGGTCTTTGAACCGTTCATCCCGGCTTTCATAGCGGAAAATTGCTCCCAATTCCCGATGAATCAGTTCGGCCAATCGATGCGGGCGCTGTTTCATTGATCAGTATATCTGTACGCTGTGGCGGACAACTTCCGCTTCTCCATGAGCTTCAATCAATTTGATGATCTCGGAGAACGTCCGTTCGATTACACTTTGCTCGTTCGTGACCACTGCCACGGCTAGCCCGGCCCTTTGCCACTTGTCCAGGTGATCCGTTTCAGCAATGGAAACGTTGAATTTGTGAATTACCCGGTCTTTGATGCTCTTGACCACGAACCTCTTCTCTTTGAGAGATCCGCTCGCGTGGATGAACACATCCAGTTCGCACACGCCGACGAACATCTCAGACCGAGAGCGTGCGTTTGACCTCGAGCCGCTCGTAACACTCGATCACATCGCCGGTCTTGATGTCGTTGAAGCCGTCGAGCGTCAGTCCGCACTCGAAGCCCATGGCAACTTCTCGCACATCGTCTTTGAATCGCTTCAGCGAGGCCAGTTTACCCTCGTGAACCACTTCGCCGTTCCTGAGCAGCCGGATCGGTTGGGTCCGATTGATCTTGCCATCGATGACGTGACAGCCGGCGACGGTACCCACCCTTGAAATCTTGAAGATCTCACGTATTTCCACGGTTCCCGTTATCTTGTCCTCAAACTCGGGTTCTAAGAGTCCCTCCAAGGCCTTGCGTATGTCCTCGATACAGTCGTAAATAATATTGTAGTATCGAATATCGATGTTTTCCTTTTCTGCCAGCTTTCGTGCATTCAGGTTCGGGCGGACATGGAAACCGATAATGATGGCACCTGAGGCTGTTGCCAGCAAGACGTCCGACTCGGTGATTACGCCCACGCCCCGGTGGATAATGTCGACTTTCACCTCGGCGGAACTCAGGCGCTGTATGGAATCGCTCAACGCCTCGACGGATCCGTCCACGTCCCCCTTCAATACAATGGGTAGGTTCTGGACTTTTCCCAGCCGCACCTGCTTGGAAATCTCATCCAGCGTCAGGAACCGGACGCGCCGGTGGTCCTGCTCGCGCTTGAGCTGCTGCCTTCGGATGGCAAGGTCGCGCGCGACGCGTTCACTCGGTGTGACGATGAACTTGTCGCCAGCTTGAGGCATGCCATCGAATCCAATGACCTGTGCCGGTGTGGAAGGGTACGCTTCTGCCAGAGAACGTCCTCTTTCATCAAACATCGCCTTAACTCGACCGGCATAAATGCCGCAAATAAAGGGGTCTCCTATCCTTAATGTGCCATCGGAAATGAGGACCGTCGCCGTTGCGCCCCTTCCCTTGTCGAGCCTGGACTCAATGACCGTGCCCAGACTGCGACCCTCGGTCCTTGATTTCAGTTCCATGAGCTCGGCTTCCAGCACGATTTTCTCGAGTAATTGGTCGACGTTGATACCCTTCTTGGCCGACAACTCGACACACTGGTACTTGCCTCCCCATTCCTCGATAAGAACTCCCTTTTCCGATAGCTGCGTCTTGATCCGCAAGGGATTGGCCTCGGGTTTGTCAATCTTGTTTATTGCGATGATGATGGGTACGCTGGCAGCTTGCGCATGATTGATTGCTTCGATCGTTTGCGGCATGACACTGTCGTCGGCGGCCACGACGATCACGACGATGTCCGTGACCTGGGCACCGCGGGCACGCATGGCCGTGAATGCCTCGTGACCCGGTGTGTCGAGGAAGGTGATTCGCCGGCCATCGGGCAGCTCCACCTCATAGGCGCCGATGTGCTGGGTGATCCCGCCTGCTTCGCCGGCGACAACGTTCGTCCGTCGAACATAATCCAGCAGCGAAGTTTTTCCGTGGTCCACGTGCCCCATGATGGTGACGATGGGAGCACGCGCTTTGCGCTCGAAGGCCTCCTCGTTCTCCTCGAGAGTTTCCTCGCGGACGTCGTACTCTTCGGATCGCTCGACATCAAAGCCGAATTCGGACGCCACAAGAGTAATCGTATCCATGTCCAACCGTTGATTGATGGAGACGATCAATCCAAGGGACATGCAGGTCTTGATGACTTCAGGAACCTCGACCTCCATCAGGTCGGCAAGTTCATGAACAGAAATATACTCCGGCACACGCAGCATGGTATTCTCGTCCTCGAGTGAGGCTTCCATCGCTTCGGCTTCGCGCTCCGCGCGTTTTCGTCTCTTGCGCCTCTGTCTTTCCTCACCCGCCGTGCGAGCATCGTCCATCTTGGCTAGCGTTTCGCGTATCGCTGCCTCCACATCCTTCTCGTTTACCTTGCTCTTCTTTTTCTTCTTCTTCTTTCCTTTTGCGCCCTTATCTTCAACAGGCGCCGGCACCGCGGGAGGGGTCTCATCGGTGCGCTCCTTTTTCTTTCGCACCCGGCGCCCGCCTACGATTTCGTATTGTTCATCTTTAAGGGCCTGCTTTTCAAGCTGCTGCCGGGCCTTTTCGAACGCCAGCTTGAACTCCTCGATGGTCTTTTGCGAGGATTTGAGGTTTTCCAGTAGATCGACGACTTTCTTCTCGCCGGCTTCGACGATCGGTTTGTCTTCGATACGGAGATCGGTGTCCCGCAGTTTCGACTTTGAAGTTACGTCGCCATCCTCTTGCTTGCCCGCCTTGGCTTCTTTCTTTGGCTCTTTGTGTTTTTCCTCAACCAGGGCGTCGGCCTCGGTCACGGCTACCTCTGCCAGGGCTTCATGTATGGTCGGCTCCGAGACCGTGACCGGCTCAGGCATGGCTTCGGCTTGAACGGGCTCCTCAGGGGCAGGCTGCTCAAGCACCGGTTCTCCCGCTTTGCCTTTCTTCACTTTCTGCTTGATGTAGCTCTCGGCATACTTCTTTTCCTTGCTGAAGCGTGCCAGAATCTTCTCAAGCATGTCGTCATTTACCAAGCTCATGTGAGTCTTGACGCTCTTGTAGCCGCTCTTCTGCAAGAAGGCAATAATCTCGTCGTGACTCACCAGGAGCTCTTTTGCAACCTGGAATACTTTCTTACCCGCTTTTGCCATAAAGACCTGTGGAATCCGCTTTGAGTTAATATAAAGTTAATCTTTTACCTGGAGTTTTTCCAGTATGCCGATCAGTGTGTTCAGCGACCTCTCTGTCACTCCTTTGATGCCCCTGATGTCGTCCACGTTCGTGATGTCTTTCAGGCGTTCGAATCCCTGGGCGGCCAGTTTTTCGGCGGATCCTTTCGAGACACCCTTGAGCCCCAGAATCAAGGTCTCCTCGTTTAGAACCGCCATGCCTTCCTCCTCGGTTGCCTGGATGATTGGAGCGCTGTCGTCTATGACGGACGACGGGGTTTCCTCCTCGGACTCGCCGTTGGGGCTTTCATCTTCCGGTGATTCATCGGCGGCCGCTTCCACGGCCAATCGGGCTTGCTCGTCACGCAGGGCGATTTCCTCCTGCCTTTCCAGCTCCTCGCTGACCATCTCCTCCATCGTCGGGCTCTGCCCGGTCAACTCCGAGTATTTGATGGTCTGGATTTCATAGCCCGTCAGACGAGAGGCCAGACTGATGTTCTGCCCGTAGCGGCCGACGGCGACCGACATTTCATCGTCGTTAATGACCGCCAGAGCTTTTCGAGCACTCGTATCCACCTCTATCCTGAGCGGCTTGGCCGGACTGAGCGCACGCGAAATCAGGATTTCCGGATCGGAACTCCAGCTGATGATATCGATCTTCTCGTTATTCAACTCCTTCACGATCGCCTGGATCCGCACTCCTTTCATACCCACACACGCGCCCACCGCATCGATACGCTTGTCGTTGGAATACACGGCGATCTTGGTACGCTCACCGGGATCGCGGGCAATAGCTTTGATCTCGATGATCCCGTCGTATATTTCCGGTACTTCATTCTCGAAGAGACGCACGAGGAATTGCGGATCGGAACGGGATACGATAATACGGGGACCGCGGGGGTCGTCCGACACTTCTTTGATGATGGCGCGCACCGTCTCTCCGCGCTTGTATCGCTCATTCGCGATCTGCTCGTGCTTGGGCATGATCAGTTCCGCCCGCTCGAAAGCCACGATGATTTCGTTCCGGTTGATCTGGCGGATTTCCCCTACAACGACTTCACCCATTCGGTTGGAGAACTCCTCGAGGATCATTTTTCGCTCGATGTCGCGAATCTTCTGATTGAGAGCCTGTCGTGCGCTGATGATGAGGCGCCGCCCAAAACTCGTCGGGCTGATGATATCGATGAACTCGTCTCCGGATTCCAGTTCGGGCTCCGTCGCTCGTGCCGATTCCACCGAAATCTGCGTGACGGGATCTTCGACTTCGTCAACGACGGCCTTGGTCTGATAAATCTCGATCGTGGCCTTGTCCAGGTTGACAATCACATCGAAGTTATCCGACGTTCCATACTTCTTCTTGATCATCATCTTGAAAATGTCTTCGATGATCAAGTTGAGCTCGTCTTTGGCAATGTTCTTCTCCTTGGCTATCTGAGAAAACGCCTCGACAATCTCGCTATGATGCTCCATGATACCTCCGGAAATTCCTGTGTTCCTTATGATGACAAATCAAATTTACCATTTAAGTTGAACGCGCGCCTCGACTACTCGATCGACGTATATCAAGTGCTCACCGCTTTCCGTTTTGCGCTTGCCCTTGACGGACAGTGTTACGATGCCGTTGTCGACTCGTTCAACCGTTCCGGATACGTGTTCTTGTCTTCCGTCGGGTGTTTCGTACGTGACGGCTACTGTTCGACCGACATTCTTACGGAACTGCCATTCATCTTTGAAGGGCCGATCTGTGCCCGGTGATGATACTTCCAGCACGTAGTTCTCGATTGTCTCGAGGTCGTTCAGTTGTTGAGCTATACGGTGGCTGAAGGCCTGGCACTGATCGATGGTAATTCCGGCTTCGCTGTCGAGGAAAACCCGCACGAGGGTTCGGCGTTGAATCGGCTTGACCTGCAACTCAATCAATCGGAACTCGGTTCCGCGTACGAGATCCTCAATAATCCGTTGAAGGGGTTCTTTGTTCACTTCCATGCGGTTACTTGCGATCACGGCCTTTGAAAACTGTAAAACAAAAAAGTGGGTCTTGCGAACCCACTCCGTAATAGGTAAAGAGACACAAAAGCTTTATAATTTAGGCAACGGAGATCATTTTTGCAAGGAAAATGTGTGGTTCGTGGGAGATTTCTTCTTGCTTTTTTTCAGAGGTTTGGTTACATTTGCCAACCAGAACAGGTTAGGGTGGTTGTTTTTTTGAGTTTTGTGCTTTTTGGGGACATAGCTCAGTTGGGAGAGCGCAAGGCTGGCAGTCTTGAGGTCAGGGGTTCGACCCCCCTTGTCTCCACTCGAACCTTCGACATTTGTCGGAGGTTTTTCGTTTGAGAGGGCCATGCGGCCCGACACAGTCGGGGAAGGCAGCAGTTCTGTGCGGTGGGACTTCGGCCTCCGTCAAATATGTGTTTTTCTGCTGTGTTCCTCACGACACTCGGATTGCTCGTTCCCGCTGATCGACATCCAGGGGTACCATGAACTCGGGCTCGTAGAAATAGCCGGTTGTTTTTTGTTTGGCATATGCTTCCTGCTTCTCGATGATCATTCGGGCCTGCACGTCATACTGTGGATGGACGGCATGGATGAGTTCGATGCGCGATACGTTGACGGTATTGTAGCGACCGTCAACCACCCCTTCAAGACAGAACGGTCCCACCGACAGGGTCTGTGAAGCCACCCTTTCGTAGATGTCCGGAAAAAGAACCGTGTCGTAAATTCCCGTCAGATCTTCCAGGGTCATGAACTTCATGTATCGCCCCTCCTGCACCACTTCGCCCTCCGAATTTACTTTGCTGCGTGTTTTGATCCGCTTGGCCGAGACCAGCCACCCGATCATTTTCACTTTTTGCCCTTTGTATCTTGTAAGATCTTTTGCCTGAACGATGCTCCGATGGTGAACCTGCCTGGGAAAATATTCCAACGGATGCTTGTCCACATAGTAGCCGAGCAATTCCACTTCCAGGGCCAACCGCTCTTCCGGCAACAGATCGTCAACTCCCTTTAGGGAGTGCTCGTGACGCGTCAGATCAACGTGAAAAAGGTCGACCCCCGTATGATACGTTTGAAGCTGGGTTAATACATCCAGCATAGCGATCAGCACCGTGCGCTTTTTGCCTGTAAAATCAAAGCAGCCGATCTTGATCAGCGTAAGGATTTCTTCATGGCTGATCGATGCTCGCTGCAAGAAATCCTGCAAGGAATCGAAGGGCCTGTACTCCCGGGCTTTCATGACGATATCCAAGGATGCCGCGGACACATTTGCAATAAAACGGAGGCCGATCCGGATGGCCGATTCGCCTTCTGCTCTGTAATCCCGATCGCTCTTATTGATGTCCGGAGGAAGGATTTTCAGTCCCAAACGCCGGCATTCGGACACATAGGCAGCCGGGGTATAAAAGCCGCCCTCGTTTGACAAGACTGCCGCCATATAATATGCCGGATAGTGCGCTTTTAAGTATGCTCCCTGGAACGACATCAGCGCGTAACTGGCACTGTGGGCCTTGCAGAACGAAAATCCACTAAAACTCTGGATTTGAGTCCACAAAGTTTCCACAGCACTCAGGCTTTTGAACTTCCGCATACTGTTTCTGAAGAACTTCTTCTTTAAGTCTTTAATCATCAATGGGTTAATTCTCTTTCCTGACATGTACCTTCGGACAGTATCGGCCTCGTCAAGTGCAAGACCGCCCACATAATGAAGGACCTTGATCACATCTTCCTCAAAGATCATCACGCCAAATGTTTCCGGCAGGATTTCCATTAAAGCAGGATGAGCTTCATTCCTTTTATCAGAGTTTAATAAACGATCAATAAACATATACATCATACCGGACTCTACGCATCCGGTGCGAACCATACCTGAAATGATGTACACCAGCTCGAATGAATCTGCTCCGGTAACGCGCATGGCATTGCGAATAAAGGGGCTCTCCGCATGAACCACACCAATGGAGCGTCCGGACCGCAATAGTGCCTTGGTTTTTTCGTCATGAAACAATTTGTCCCAATTACGGATGTCCAGCATACCTCCCCTGGCCGATTTGATGTTTCGAACGGTGTCCTCGATGGTACCCAGGCCCCGGACGGCCAGTACATCAATTTTGGCCAATCCGATGTCTTCGCCTGAGTACATGTCGAGTTGTGTTTTGACAAATCCATTCGCGCTACGCTCCAGAGCCGAGAAGTGAGTTATGGGTTGTTCCGTAATCACGATGCCGCTGGAGTGGATCCCGCTGTAGTGGGGATAACCATCCAATCCGGTCGCCAACCGCAGGATCTTATTAAAGAGGGTATCGTCCAGCTTCAGTTCGCGCGCTTCCGGGTACTTCTCCTTCAGATGCGGCAGATGATTTGCGGCGGTATGAGGAATGAGTTTTCGAAATGTGTTGAGCTCCCTTTCACTGATCCCGTGGGCCTTGGCGACTTCCCTCAACGCTCCGCGTGCGTGGAGGGTATGAATCGAAGCCAGCATGGCCACATGCTGACTGCCGTACCGTTCATACACGTATCGCAGTACCCGATCCCGGTGGCGCCACGAAAAGTCCAGATCAATATCCGGCGGCGATCCGCGCGCGTAGTTCAGAAAGCGCTCAAAATAAAGGTTATAGCGTATTGGATCTACCTCCGTAAGGCCGAGACAATAACTGACAATACTGTTGGCGGCTGAACCCCGCCCCACATGCCAAAAACCGTTTCGGCGTGCGAAGTTGACAATGTCCCAGCAAATAAGAAAGTAATCGGCAAAGTTAAGGTTAGTGATGACTTCGAGCTCGTATTCTACCCGGTCGATGAGAAATTGGTTGTTTCTCTTCCAGGACGCCGACGGATCCGCCGCCGACCTACCCTGAACGTGCAGGGTTAGACCGTGGCATTTGTGAACATACCTCCGTTCCAACCCCTCATACACCAGCGTTCTGAGAAAATCGCTGCTGGAGGAGCATTTTTCTCCTTCCGGGGTGATAAACCGGGCACAGTGGTATCGTTTGAAGGTAAATTCGAACTGACACAACGAGGCGATCTGTCGTGTGCGGTCATTTGCATCAGGGATCGCCCGTCCCAGAACGACCATGGCCTCCGGAGATTTCAGGTACTGTTCGGGATCTGCGGTGATGAGTTGCTCATCGCACACGGTGCGTAGTTCTGCAACGGCGCGCAGCACACGGTGCATCTCAAAATCCTCCCGATTCGCAAAACACACTTCGTTGGTCAAGATCATGGGAATACGACGTTCCTGACACAGACGATGGACGAGGCGATTGTGCTGGCGGCGGCCCGATAGGAGTACGAGTTCCCCGTAGAGTTGGTCGGTGGCCCGGCTTACCCCGGTCAATAGTTCAAGAGAACAGGACAGAACAAACAACCCGCGATTTTCTTCGCACAGGGCACGGATCAAATCAAAGGACGGATCAAGCTGTCGTCCGGAAATGATTTCACAGAGGCGATGGTAACCGCCTACGTTCCGGCACAGCAAAACAGCACTCCGGCCGCTGTGCCGCGGATCGTCCACCCATGCCCCGATGATGGCATTCAGCCCCGCCTCTCTGGCGATCGAATAAAACTCGACTGCACCGGCCATGGTATTGCGATCCGTCAAGGCCATGGCCACAAAACCGAGTTCACGGGCCCTGTACACAAGGCGCTCAACCGTGGACGCTCCGTGTCCAACCGAATGATTGGAGTAGACGTGCAAGTGGGTAAACATGGCAATAAAAAAGCTCAATGCCGTTTGTGTGACATTGAGCTTGGTGTTCCCAACAACTCTCGTGTTAAGATACCATAAAAATTTATGGGTGTCAAGTCCTCCCAACAAAAAGGCCGGCTTCACCCGAAGCCGGCCTCACGATTTCTCGCCGCGTTCGCCATCAACGCAACAACTTCGCATAATCCACCTTGCACTGGGAGGAGGAGCTTTCTTCGTTGGTGAACGCGATACCCACGGAACACGTTGCAGGGAACTCCGTTTCCACACTGCCGATCTCGATCCAATCGCCATCGACGGTGCTGTAGTACGACGTAAACGTATATCCTTTCCGGACCAGTTTGAAAAAGACGTATCCCTTTAGCCGCTCAATATTCGTCTCCGTTCTGGGAAGGGCAATGTCATTGGCATAACCTTCCAGGTACAAATAACCACCGTTATACTTGACGTAAGAGAAGACATTCTGTTTTCCCTCCAGCGCATAAAGGCCGACACCGCTATAGTAGTATTTCTCCCAATCCAAGCGGAACTTGGCCTCCACAACGAAATCTCCCTGGACGTCCGGCATTTCGAGCCGGGGAGCCTTCTTGTTTCCCTCCTCGGGCTTGAACGATTCCGAAGCCGCCATGGTTACCGTCAGATTGTCGCCAAGGAAAGAGTACTTCGAATTGCCGTCCTGGTCGATCCACTTGAAGCCGCCAAGAGACTTGTTCTTGAAATCCGTCGCCGAGGCCCGCGTGTCAATCAGCTTCGCTTCCTCGCCAACCGCCTCCTTCTTGACTGAAACAACCGGCTTTGTTTCATCCGAAGTCTCCTCCATCGTGGTGAGAGTCTCCGCCTCGCCGGCTTCATCCACCGCTCCTTCCTCCTCATCAACCGAAACCACGATCACGTCAGGGTCCTTGAGCATGGACTGCATCATCTGAATCGCCCCCATGGCGCTGGACTTGGCTTTCTCGGCCTTCTTCATGGCGCCATACTCCTTGTCGATCGCTTCGAACGGCATCAATGCAAGCACATAGTAGTACTTCGTGGCCGGATCCTGCCAATAGGCTTCCATTCGAAGACTGGCCATGGCGGTCTTGATATCTTTGCCCTCGTACTTGCTCTTCAGCAGTTTATCGATGGCCTTCCGAGCCTTTTTCTCGGCGGAGGTCCTTGCCTGATCGACACGGCTATGCTTGGCAATGCCCACTGCGACAAAGTTCTCTCCCGCATATGTTCCAGGATTGTCGACCCAAGCGGGCTTCTGGCCAAGGGCCGGCGATCCACTCAGCACGATGGCGATCAACAGCAACAAACGATATCTCATACTTGACTCCCTTTGAAGTAGACGAACCGTTCTAGTGAGTTATGTTCATCCTTTATGAAAATACGAGGTAAATTCCTTCAGCAACCGGTTCACGGTCACTCCATCGGGCGCTTCGGCAATAATGCGCACGACCGGTTCCGTATTCGACGTACGCATGTGGACCCAACTGCCGTCCATAAGGATCTTGACACCGTCCGTGAGGTCCAGCCGACGTGACCGGTACTTCTGGATGATCTTCTCGATTATGGCGCCTCCCTGGCCCTGCTCAACATGGACTTTGTCCTTTCTCATGACGTAGTGCGGAATCTCGCTTACGAGTTGGGTCACGGTCTTGCCGGTTGAGCACATCAATTGCAGCAGCAGGGCCACTCCGGTACACGCGTCACGTCCGAGGTGAACATCGGGCAGGATGACGCCGCCGTTGCCTTCGCCGCCGATGACGGCGTGAACTTCCGCCATTCGGCCGGACACATGGATTTCACCAATGCGCGTACGGTGGCAAGGAACCTCGTACCGCGCGGCCAGATCGTCCATTGCGCGGGTCGTCGAGGCATTGACCACAACAGGTCCTCGTTTCTTGGAGAGCACAAAGTATGTGGCCAAGGCCAGTGTCAGCTCCTCACCAATCGCCTTCCCCTGCTCAGAAACCACAGCCAACCTGTCCGCGTCGGGATCAAGGGCAAAGCCTACATCCGCCCCCGTATGCGCAACCGCTTCTTCCAACAGCGACAGGTTCTCCGCCGCAGGTTCCGGATTCCGAGGGAAGATGCCGTGGGCCTCTTCATTCAACACCGTCACCTCGCATCCCAGGAGCTGCAGCAATTTAGGGATGATCGTTCCGCCGGTCCCGTTGACGCAATCTACGACCACACGAAATCTGCGCCGCTGCAACTCTTCGACATTGAGGTATTCGAGTTCCGTGACGAGGTCGATGTGGTTTTGAACGGCATAGTCATAGAATTCGACTCGGCCGAGCCGATCCCAGGAGACATATGAACAACTGTCATGATCCGCAATCTCCAGGACCTCGTTAAGGCGGTCCTGGTTGAGGAAGAGGCCCTTTGGCCCAATCAGCTTGAGGGCGTTCCATTCGATCGGATTATGGCTGGCTGTAATGGCAATTCCGCCGTGTGCTTTCAGATTTTTGACGGCTATTTCGACGGTAGGCGTCGGTACGATACCAACATCCACGATCCGGCATCCGGTAGCTTCCAGACCGGAGAAAACAGCCGTTTTCACCATGTCGCCGCTGACACGGGAATCTCGCCCGACGACAACGGTACCGCCGTTGGCCCAGGTGCCGAATGCGGCGGAATATCGTGCGATGCGGTCCGGTGTCAACGTAGAACCGATCACGCCGCGAATGCCGGAGATACTGATCATCAGTCCAGTGTGGGGTGGAGTAGCCGGCGGAGGTATTTGTTCACGGTGCGAATACCTGTGCTGCACACCGGCCACACGACCTTCCAGCATCTTTCGCAGATTGCCGCGGGATGACACTTTCACGACGTCTGACCGTGAAGCATCCATTTTTTCCTTGTGTCTTGTTTGTCTGTTCCTTCGCTTCATCGTGCTTACTTCAGCAGTTTGTTAACATGCGACAGCGCGCGGTCGATATGGGCAAGATCTTTGATTCCCGCTGTCGCCAGATTGGCCCTTCCACCACCGCTTCCTCCCACGACCTTTGCGATTTCCTTTATCAGGTTTCCGGCGTGGAGTTTTTCTTCCGTGATCAGATCATCCGTCACGACACACAGTAATGTCCCCGAATCTCCGTTGACAGCCGCCAAAACTCCTACCCCTGACACCAGCTTGGTGCGCAGAATATCGCCCAGTTCTTTGAGGTCCACGCCGGCAGGCACGGTCACCCGTCTGGCGACCAGTTTGAAACGACGGACGACCGGAGCCTCCTCGACGAATACTGCCAGCTGCTCCGCGAGCGAGGCGACCTGCAGGGCGGCCACCGCTTTTCGAAGTTCACGGTTTTCGTCGACCAGTTCTTCGACCCGCCGAAAAACACCGTCCGGATGCGTATGCAGAGTGGTCGCAAGTCGCTGGACGAGGCGGCGTTCGTCCCGAACCGTACGCTGCGCAACCGATCCGGTAATAGCTTCGATCCTTCGCACCCCAGCGGCAACGCCGGACTCGCCCACAATGCGAAACATGCCGATGTAACCCGTCGCCGGCACGTGCGTTCCACCGCAGAATTCCTTGGAGAACTCGCCGAACTGCACCACATTGACACGCTCACCGTATTTGTCGCCAAAAAAGGAGAGAGCACCCATACCCTGCGCCTCCGCAAATGGAATATCGCGATGGTGCTTGAGAGGGATGTTCTCCCGAATCTGTGCGTTTACGATATCCTCGATTTCGGCAATCTGGCTTTCGCTCACCTTTTCGAAATGCGTAAAATCGAAGCGCAGTCGGCCGGGTTCAACCACGGATCCCGCCTGCTGAACGTGCGTTCCGAGGACTCTGCGCAGCGCCGCGTGGAGCAGATGCGTCGCAGAATGATTCCTGATGATCTGGTTTCTCCACTCGCGGCTCACTCCAAGATGAGCGCGGGACACCCGCCCGAGATCCATGTCTTCCGGTGCGTCAACAAAATGGACGATGTCATCGCCGACGCGCTGGGTATCCCAGACCTCCAGTTGGAAGCCGTCGACCCGGATCCCGCCC
Organism: Bacteroidota bacterium; assembly: GCA_037445875.1. Lineage (GTDB taxonomy): Bacteria > CLD3 > CLD3 > SB21 > SB21 > JBBIJR01. Next base: position 19,246 of record JBBIJR010000008.1, read on the forward strand.
CTGTCCCCCAGCTGGCCGCCGGACTCAGGGTAAAAAGGCGTTCTATCGAAGACCAATTGAACCTGGTTGCCCTCCCGAACATACTTGACCATCGCCGCTTCGGATTCAAGAGTGTCGTAACCAAGGAACTTCGATTTCTGCTGGTCACCAACCAGAATCCAGTCCACCGACCGGGAAATGAATTTCTTCTTGCCCTCTTCGCGGGAGCGCTGGCGTTGAGCGGCCATCAGATCCGAGAATCCATCCTCGTCCACCGTGAGGCTTCTTTCTGCCGCCAAAACTCTCGTCAAGTCCATGGGGAATCCGAACGTATCATACAATTTGAAAACGTCATCTCCCGAAATTTTCCGGCGGCCTCGTTTGTTCAGCGCCCGGACAAGATCTTCAAACACTTCCAGACCGCGGTCCAACGTGCGATTGAAATGCTCTTCTTCGGTCCGAATCGTCTTTTCCACATAGGCCTGGCGTTGGCGGATCTCGGGGAACGCATCACCCATTGTGTTCACGACGTGGCCGACCAGGTCGCAAACGAACGGCTCATGCATTTGGAGTTTTCGGCCGTACATAGTTGCGCGTCTGAGAATGCGGCGGAGGACGTAACCGCGCCCCTCATTGCCCGGTACGGCCCCGTCCGTAATGGAGAACGTCAACATGCGCAGATGATCCGCAATGACCCGGAAGGCGGGCTGCAGGGCCGCCTCCCCGTATGACCTTCCGGTCCTTTGCTCCACACCGCGGATGATCGTCTGGAAAATATCGATATCATAGTTCGAAGCCTTGCCCTGGAGAACACGGGTCAGACGCTCAAAACCGGCGCCGGTGTCGACATGCTTCGCTGGGAGTGCGGCCAGGCTCCTGTCGGCATGCCGATTGAACTGGATAAATACAAGGTTCCATAATTCGATGACGTCCGGGGTTCCTGCGTTTACGAGCTTGGCTCCGTCCCCGCCGGCCGTCAGGTCGATGTGGATTTCCGAGCACGGTCCGCACGGACCCGTGTCCCCCATCTCCCAAAAGTTGTCCTGCTCACCAAACCGCAGAACATGCGAGGCATCGATATCCGTCACTTTCTTCCACAACGACTCCGCTTCGGAGTCGTCCTTGTATACCGTCGCATACAGTCTATCCTTCGGAAGGCACCATTCGCGAGTCAGCAATTCCCACGCCCATTCAATGGCTTCCTTTTTGTAATAGTCCCCGAAGGACCAGTTGCCCATCATTTCGAAGAATGTGTGGTGGTACGTGTCGTGTCCCACTTCCTCCAGGTCGTTGTGTTTGCCGCTGACGCGTATGCATTTCTGGCTGTTGGTCACACGTACATGTTCCGGGCGTTCCGTGCCGAGGAAAATGGGCTTGAACTGGTTCATTCCTGCGTTAGTGAACAACAGAGTAGGATCGTCGATCGGCACGACAGGACTAGATGGAACAAAGCGATGGTTGCGTTCTTCGAAAAATCGAATGAACTGCGTGCGAACTTCCTGTGAAGTCAATACTGGCATGTCTGGCTCCCGTGGTGCGCAAAAAATATAGCCAAAAAACGCAATAAATCAAACGCTATCACCGTTCGGTGCCGATCGACGCGCACGGGCTGGGAGCTCGATGAGGAAAGAGGTACCGGTGCCGGCTGTGCTGGTGAATGAAATGCGGCCACCGTGCCTCCGGACAATACCGTACGCCACAGCCAGCCCAAGGCCGACTCCCTGGCCGACATCCTTGGTTGTAAAGAATGGGTCAAAAATGCGGTGCCGGATCTCCTCAGGAATTCCTTTCCCGTTGTCGGAGATCTCCACGACGATCGTGCTCTCGGCACAGGTTGTCGTGATCGTCACGCTACCCCCGGTGGGGGATGACCCGGCGGCATCGAACGCGTTCTCCAAGACGGAAAAAAGCGCCTGGTTTACCAGAGCAGCCTGACATTCAAGCGGAGGCAGCATCCCGTAGTTGCGCACAACAGCTGTTGCGGGTGCCCTGGGAGACAGTATGGTGAGCGCGCCGTCGATCTCCTTGCATAGATCAACCGTCTGCAATTCCGCCTCGTCCAGATGGGTAAAGGACCGCAATTTCGCAATGAGGTCGGCTATGCGCTCAGCGCCACGATCGCAGGAAGCTATCGTTTTCTCTACATCGCCGATCACGAAACTGTAGTCGATGAGCTGCTTTTGGGCTTCAATCTCCTGTCCGTCTGCATGATCCTCGTACAGTCTTAGAAGGCGGGTGAGATCCTGCACGTATCCCCTCAGATTCGCCAGGTTCCCACGTATAAAACCCAGTGGATTGTTGATCTCATGAGCCAGTCCGGCGGTCATTCGTCCCAGCGAGGCCAGTTTTTCCGACTGGACGACCTGCAGTTCCGCTTCTTTCAGGCGGCGATAGGCCTCTTCGGTTTGTTTTCTCTGCTTTTCAAGTACGAACTGCTGATAGAATTCATTCCTGCGAACCTGTACGTTGATGTACGAACCGATGATGGCCACGCTGCAGACCAACAACATCACTACCTGCCGATAGATGAAGTCCTCCAGATCGATTTGGGCCGTAAGAAAGACAATCCCGATATTCGACGCGAGGATAAGCGTAAACAGGTATACATATTCCGCGAACCCGAAGTGGAAGAAGATGAGTACGTAGAAGATCATGATGATGTAAATGGGATACGTCGGTGACTCATATCCGCCAAGGCGAATGACAAAGAAAGGAAACGTCAGCGCCCAACCCGTGAACAACGAAAGGGCGACAGGTCTCACGCGCGTTTTGAACCCGTGCAAGCGCAACGCATAGAGGAGCCCGGAGCACGCAAGCACGAGGAATACATTGTAGAAGGGAAAGCCCAATTCGCCGAGAATTCTTCCCACCGCCACGAAAAGCTGGCTGGCAATCACTACTATGAGAAAAACGCTCGAATTTCGGACATTGCGTTCATTCTTCAATAGCTCAAATTCACGCAGGGCGGAGGGCGTATTTTGAAAAAACTCGTCGAGCCTTTGACTGCTCAAACCAATCAACCGATCAATCGCAGGTATGTTCATTCGAATACCCGTTCGCGGTGAGGTTCGGTTTCCGTTGACGAAAATGTAGCGGAAGCGCGGCTCAAATGCAAAGCGCGCAAAAGATCTTGAGATTGTAACGAGTCGCGCGTAAGTTGGGTGTGGATTACACGTGTGATCAGCGGGTTATGAACGACGAGCGACAGGGTTGCCGTTACAAGCGCCGGACCGGGCTCCGGATTCGATGGGTCCCCTCTATCTTTGTTAGCCTCGTTGTCTTGTCATCACCCGTTTGGACTCAGAACGTCGAGGGCGTGCCCGGCGAAATCCCCACGGAGATTATCTTCCCCGGTTTGTATGGTCAGCAATTGCTGGACAGCCTTGTGTCGAGGTATAAACCAATGTCGACGGAACTGTTATCCTATAATGGCGCGCGGGATCGTATGTACGCCATACTCGATAACGTTGGCGACACGGTAACCTGTGTGTATACAGGCTACAAGGTCTTCGTACCTTACAATGCCCCGAATCCGCGTGACTACACCAACGCGGCCGATCCCATTATGAACGCCGAACACACGTATCCGCGCAGCCTGTTCGGAGACGCCCCTCAGCCGAGAGCCGACCTGCACCACCTTTTCCCCACCAATGAGGACGCCAACGCCGCCAGGGGTAACCTCCCGTTCGACGAGATTCCCGATAACATTACCGATCGGTGGTGGAGAGGTGTGTCCTTCGTCCAGTCTATACCGACGTCCGATATAGACGAGTATAGCGAGGAGGACATGGGTATTCGATTTGAGCCTCGGGAAGGTCACAAAGGAAACGTGGCACGCGCCATGTTCTACCTATACACGATGTACCGGGCGGAATGCGATGCCGCAGATCCAAATTTCTTCCACTTACAGAAGAACGTGCTCTGGATGTGGAACACATTGGATCCGGTCGATTCCACGGAGATGTCCCGGACCGATTCCATCGCCGTGTCCCAGGGTGGAAAGAGGAACCCGTTTGTGCTCGATACCACCCTGGTTGGACGAGCCTATTTCGGTGTAGTTGACGTGACCCATCCCGCCGTCGGCGGCGCAAAAACGTTCGTACTCGAGCAGAACTTCCCGAATCCATTCAATCCTTGGACCGCTATCGAGTACCGGCTCGCGACGCCGCGTACCGTATCGCTGCGCGTTTACAATGTGCTGGGGCAGGAAGTCCGAGTGCTGGTGAACGGCCGCCAATCGGCTGGCTCGCACCGCGTCGAGTGGGACGGCCGCGACGGTGCTGGCAGGACGGTATCCTCGGGCGTTTACCTGAGCGTCCTGTCGGACGGTCAGACCGTGCGTTCAAGAAAAATGCTCCTTCTGAGGTGAGATTCTTGTTGATTTTTCTTTAACGCCCGGATATATTCCCAACGTGAACTGGAATGTCGTCCAACGGTAGGACAGTGGACTCTGGATCCATTAATCGGGGTTCGAATCCCTGCATTCCAGCAGCCGACGCCATGTGGAGAACACATGGCTTTTTTTTGTACGCGATTCGCCGTTGGACCTCTCTCCTCATTTCCCAAGCGTGGCCAGAAGTATGCCTGCCGCTATTGCCGTTCCAATAACCCCTGCGACGTTCGGTCCCATTGCATGCATGAGAAGGTAGTTCCTCGAATTGTACTCCTGTCCTACGTTATGGGAAACGCGCGCGGCCATTGGGACCGCCGACACCCCGGCGGAGCCGATCAGTGGATTCACCTTTCCCCCTGTCAGCCGGAACAGAAGTTTACCGAAGAGCAAGCCCCCGACCGTAGAGAATCCGAATGCGACAACGCCGAGACAGAGGATCTTAAGGGTCTCGATCCGGAGGAAGACTTCGGCGCTCATGGTCGTGCCGACACACGTGCCCAGGAAGAACGTGACGATATTGATCAGTTCGTTCTGTGCCATATGGGACAAGCGCTCGACGACCCCACTTTCGCGCAGGAGGTTGCCGCCCATGAGCATGGCGAGAAGGGGCGCTGCGGGCGGCACGATCAACACCCCGATGGCGGTTACAAAGATCGGAAACATGATCTTGATCTTCTTGGACACGGGTTTTGGCATCTCCATGACGACCTGGCGTTCCTCATCCGTTGTCATCCATCGCATCAGCGGGGGCTGGATCAAGGGAACCAGCGCCATGTACGAGTAGGCAGCGACCGCAATGGGTCCGAGCAAGTGCGGCGCCAGCTTGAGGGTCAGGTAGATGGCCGTCGGTCCGTCGGCCCCGCCAATGATCCCAATGGCCGCCGCTTCGCTCAAGTCGAAACCGAGGGCCACGGCAGTTATCAAGGCGATGAAAACGCCGAACTGGGCCGCGGCGCCGAGCAAGAACGTCTTCGGGTTGGATAACAACGGGCCAAAATCCGTCATGGCACCGATCCCCAGAAAAATCAGCGGCGGAAATATTTCCAACTCGATGCCCTGGGAGAGATAGTAGTAGAGGCCGCCGATCTCCCCGTCGTGGGGCGCTGTCAACAGGCCGTTACCGGGCAGGTTGACAAGAAACGCACCCAACCCGATCGGAAGCAGCAGCAGCGGCTCAAAGCCACGCTTCACGGCAAGGTAGATTAGGAGGACTGCAACCACCAGCATAGAAACCTGGCCCCACGTCAGTGCCCAGAATCCCATGCCGAGAAGAAATTTCTCAATATGCTGAAGCACGCTTATTCAAACGTTAGGAGAGCCCGGCCGGCCTCGATGCTTTCAGACAGCTTCACGTGGATGGACTTGATCTTTCCGGCATGAGGGGCTGAGATGTTGGTTTTCATCTTCATGGCTTCCAACACGAACAAGATGTCGTTTTCCCCGACTTCCTGTCCCTCCTGAATCGGTATGTCGAGCACAACGCCGTTGATCGGGGACGTGAGCGTTTTGCTATCCCCCGCCTTTACCTTCGGCTTAGGTGCCTTACCCGCCGGTTTTACGGGGATGACCTGGGTGGCAGTCGGCTGGACCGGCCTGACAGCCTGCTGAACCTCGATCGCATCGTCGTCCAGTACTACCTCGACATCCACTTCGTATCGTTTTCCGTTGACCGTAATGAGCAGTTTCTTCATCGGACTACCTCTTAGAGACTGAATGCGATGCCATGATGTTGATGCGTCCCGTCACGGCCCAGGAAGGAGTGGCGTTCGTCGCCAGGAACTTTATGCGTCGAATCACAATCGGCTTCCGGATGGCCAGCGTGGCCGCCGCCGCCAGTACAGCGACCAATTCGTCATTGAACTGAGGATCGGTGGTGCCGGTTTCGAGCCGTCTCGCGTATCTTCGGATTCTCCAGGCGTTGATCCGTTCGTCCGCGCTCCGGAGCAACCAAATGGTTCCTGCCAGCAATACCAGTGCAGCGAAAACACCGCCCAAACCCACTGGAAGCAACATTAGCGCTTCTATCAGCCGATCGGCCAAAGTACCCAACTCCTTTATAACGGTATCAGACCGTGTTTTTTTTGCGGGCGGATATCACGCTTACTTCTCAGCGACTCCAGAGCAATACTGAGGTACATTCGTGTGTCTTTAGGTTCGATCACGGCATCGACCAAACCCCGTGCCGCCGCCACGTAGGGCGTTTCGAATTCATCCCGGTACTGCTCAATCAGTTCCTTGCGTTTTTCATTAGGATCCGCTGCAGGTTTTATTTCGTTCCGGAACAAAACGCTCACGGCCCCCTCTGCTCCCATCACGGCGATCTCGGCCGTTGGCCATGCAGCAACACGATCCGCCCCCAGGCTCTTCGCACACATGGCCAGGTACGCGCCGCCATAGGCCTTCCTAACGACAATGCTCACCTTGGGAACGGTAGCGGCAGAAAACGAGAAGAGCATCTTCGCTCCATGCCGTATGATGCCTCCGAATTCCTGCTCAATACCCGGCATGAATCCCGGCACGTCAACAAATGAAACGAGCGGAATGTTGAATGCATTGCAGAATCGGATGAACCGGGAAGCTTTGTCGGACGCATCGATATCGATGGAACCAAAGCGCTCCATGGGCTGGTTGGCCACGACTCCGACCACGCGACCATTGAGCCGCGCAAAGCAGCAGATCATGTTCCTTGCGTAATGACTGTGGATCTCAAACATAGTACCGGCGTCGAAGACGCGGTGGAGAATATCAAACATGTCGTACGGTGCACGCGGATCGTCCGGCACTATGCTGTTGAGGTTCTCGTCTTCGATCATGACAAGTTCCCCTCCCGCCGGGACGGCTGGCGGGTCCTCCGTATTGTTGGAAGGTAGATAGCTCAGCAGAGTCTGGACCAACGTGATTGCCTCCGCGTCATCGCGAGCGATGAAATGGACATTCCCGCTGTGCGTTGCCTGTGCGTACGCTCCTCCCAACTCCTCGGCAGAAATGACTTCTCCGGTTGCCTCCTTGATGACCTCGGGTCCGGCAATGAACATCTGCCCGGTACCCTCCACCATGATGATGAAATCGGTCAGGGCTGGTGAATACGCGGCTCCACCGGCGCACGGGCCCGCTATGATGGAAACCTGCGGCACGACACCCGACAGCAGGGTGTTGTAATAGAAAATGCGTCCGTAGCCGTCCAGGGAATCCACACCCTCTTGTATGCGGGCCCCGCCACTGTCATTGATACCCACGTACGGCACTCCCGCCTTCAGGGCCATCTCCATCACATCCACGACCTTTGAGGCATGTACGGCGCCGACACTTCCTCCCATCACGGTGAAGTCCTGTGAAGAAGCGTAGACCAACCGACCGCGGACGGCACCGATGGCCGTTACGACACCGTCGGCCGGCAGTGACTTGCCGGTCATGCCAAAGGAGGTAGCTCGATGAGTGGAAAAACTGTACAGTTCGTCAAAGAAAGCGTTGTCGAAAAGGAGGTGCAGCCTTTCCCTGGCCGTCATCTTGCCTTGTTCATGCTGAGCGTCTATCCGCTCTTGGCCACCGCCCAATTCAATCAGTGCTTTCTTCTGTCGAAGTTGCACTATCTTGTCTTTCACCCTGGCCATGCGTCGTTCCCCTCCGCCAATGAATGCCGCTCCAGATCAAATTACGGCCTAAAGGGTCTCAAAAAAATGAGATTAGTCAAGTTTGGACGCATTGCCCTTAAATCATTTGAAATCAGTTGATTCTCTGAGTCCTGCATTTCCGTCGGCTCTTCCTCCATGATTCATGGCTCAATCGCGCGATCAGCGCATAAGGCATGGAGGTGTTCTTTTCTTGCTTTTTGTCATCAACTTGGTTACCTTGACGGCGTTGCAAAACAATGTCATTGGGAGGTTTACGATGAATTTAGGAATGCCTGAGATCATAGTCATCTGCATTGCGGTACTGGTGCTTTTCGGGGCTAAGAAGATCCCCGAGTTTGCCCAGGGACTTGGCAAAGGAATTCGTGAATTCAAACGAGCCATGAATGCCACGGAAGACGAGATCAAGAAAGGTATCAGCGAGAGTCCGGACAAGAAGGCATAGCCTGCGGCTTTCCGCTCCGCGGTGTGAACGGTTTGTGTATTAATCCCGATGTCGTCGGGATTTTTTTTGTCCCCCACCCCACCCTTCCCGGAGGAATCGTGTGAACAAGGTTTACTCACAGATCGCTGCTGAATTGGAACGCGGAGAGGCAACATGCGTGGACATCGTACAGTCGTACTTCGACCGCATCGATCGCCAGAGGGATCTGAATGTTTTCATCACCCTATGCGATCGCGACAACGTCGTAGAACGAGCGCGTCAGATCGATCGGAGATTGCAGGAAGGTCGCGCCGGACGGTTGGCCGGAATGGTGGTTGCGGTGAAGGACGCCATCGCGATCAAGGACGTGCGGCATACGGCCGGATCCCGCATCCTGCAACAGTATGTGTCTCCTTATGACGCCACCGTGGTCGAGCGCATGGAACGAGAGGATGCGATCATCATTGGAAAGGCCAATATGGACGAGTTTGCTATGGGCTCTTCCAATGAGAATTCGGCTTTCGGTCCCGTGCTGAATCCTGTCGACGAATCCCGTGTTCCCGGCGGCTCCAGCGGAGGCAGCGTGGTCGCCGTGGCGGCCGGAATGGCTACCACCGCGCTGGGTTCGGAAACCGGCGGATCGGTGAGATTACCTGCGAGCTTCTGCGGCGTAACAGGGCTCAAGCCTACGTACGGCAGGATCTCGAGATACGGCTTGACGGCCTTTGCCTCTTCGTTCGATCAGATCGGTCCGATTGCCAACAACGTGGCAGACACAGCCCTGTTGACCCAATGCATTGCGGGATTCGATGAGCTGGATTCGACCGCAGCTCCGATGGCTGTACCCGACTTCTCGATTGATCGACTTCGAGGCGCACAGGGATTGCGCATCGGCGTTCCGCGGGAATACTTCGGCGAGGGACTGGATAGGACGGTGCGAGCAGCAGTCATGAAAACCATAGACGGACTGGCTAGGGAGGGGGCCGAGATTGTTGATGTTTCCCTGCCTCACACCGAGTATGGCATCGCTACGTACTACATCCTCGTAACGGCCGAAGCCTCTTCTAATCTGGCCCGCTACGACGGCATTCGCTACACGGACCGTTCGCCCGGGACGCCGACGATTGGGGCCGTATACACAGACAGCCGAAGCGCCGGATTTGGATCTGAGGTCAAGAGACGGATTATGCTCGGAACGTATGTTCTCAGCGCGGGGTACTACGACGCTTTCTATCGAAAAGCCCAAAAAGTCCGAAGCCTGATCAAGCGTGACTTCGTGAACCTCTTTGCATCGGGCCTGGACTGCCTTGTAGCGCCCACCTCTCCGACAGTGGCTTTCCAACTGGGTGAGCGTATCTCCGACCCTCTGACCATGTATCTTTCCGATGTCTACACGGTCAATGTGAACATTGCCGGCATTCCTTCACTCACCGTGCCGTGCGGCCAAGATCATCGTGGTTTGCCGATCGGGATTCAGGTCATGGCGGATTTTTTTGACGAATCTATGTGTTTTCGCGTTGGTGAAGCCATTGAACGTCTTTCGTGAATCAAAGCCCGGAGCGCCTCCATCGGTACGGACGGCCTGCGGGACTAGTGGTCGGGTTCGTAGCACTCGACCCGGGACTCCGGGCCCTCGAAGCCTCTTGTCGCTTGTCGTAGTCGCGATCCTAGGGGCTGGCGCGACCGGTCAGACTAAACAAGATCTTGGGAAGGTCCACTTCCAGCTCTACTACAAACCCGGGGACTGGATCACCTACCCGTCCACACGCTACGTAACGTCCATCGCGATCGGATTCAACACGGTTTACGTCGGCACCACGGGTGGAGTGATGCGCATTGACATGACATCACGAGCGTTCGACTTCGCGCTGACAACGAGCAACGGTCTGCTCGACAATCAGATCACCGGCGTTGCGTATGACCACTCCACCGGCTACGTCTGGATTGCCTCCACGACGGGACTGCAATACTACGACCCCTCATCGCAGTGGGTTACGTCAGCGACGCTTTCTCAATTGGGGCTCAGAACCGACACGAGAATCTTCAGCATAGGCTTCAAGGGCAACACCCTCTGGCTGCACACATCCGAGGGATTCTTTTCAGGCCTCGGCCTCCGCCAGTTATCTCTGGCCGATGCGCCGCCGGAGGATGTTATTTGGTTTGGCAAGCTCGCCCTGTCGAAACTGGATTTTCCGACGATCTTCACAAACACGAGTATCGGATATGAATTTGACCTATCGGCGAGAGCTTTCGTGAACCGGGATTTCACTCAATTCCCGGTCACCCAGTATGCGAAGGATCCTCTGGGCAACACCTGGATCGGGACGAGCGGAGCGGGTATTTGGTTTGCACGAAGCGTCTCAAACCTGGCGGAACCGCTGTCGTACGGTCTGGCCATGGAAGATGTGTCGGCGGTTGCCTTTGACGGTTCCACGATGTGGATGGGCGGCAATGTGCGCTTCAGCCAGGGTTTCACGGCACTGGAGACCACGGGACTCACCGCATGGGACCAGGAAGAGGATTCCTTTCAGTACTTCATAAGTGGTCAACGCCTGGGGGTTCGGGCAGACCGCGTGACGTGCGTTCATCTGGACTCCCATCAGATTTGGTGGGGTGGCGAAAACGGCTTGTTTCGCTTCGACCGCAAGGGCGGTTCCTGGATATCTTATCGTACATCCGAGTTGTTTCACCCTCGGGTTTACTGCCTCACTTCGGACCGCCAGACTCTCTATATCGGAACCGAATCCGGTCTGAATTATGCCCGGCGCGTTAAAGACGACTTTGAGATCTTCAAAGTCGACGTCCCCGAGCTCAAGAACACGGCTGTGTTCAAGCTACTATGGGCTGGCGGAAAGTTGTTCCTGGCGACGAGCAATGGCATCTTTGCCTGGGACATCCACAATGATCGGTGGTTTCATTTCGACGCATTTGGCTACCCCATCGCCCTTGGTTTATTCACTAATCAAGACATCGGCGGCCTGGGCACGGACGGAACACGCGTGTATTTCGGGTCGCGTTCTGGGGTTGTGGTCCTTGACCCTGCTTCTAGTATTTGGGAATCCCTTGCCCTGGACGTCGATTTCCTAAGCAGTGGTGTCAACGATGTGGTTGCCGATCCTATCAACGTGTGGGTTGCAACGAACACTGGTGTGCTGAGGTACATCAAGAAGAAGAAGAAGTGGATCTACTATAGCACAAAGGACGGACTCCCAACCGACCGAATACACACAGTATTGCCCGATGGGGACTATGTGTGGTTCGGTACCGACCGTGGGCTTACAGAGTTTCATTGGAATGCGCCCCATCTTGTCGAATGAGCTCTCGTCAGCGACACTCCACTGACGGGAAAGCCGCCTCGAAGCCCTGACCCACCTGTTCGAAAACGAGACAACCGTACGCTTCGCGTGGCCTCGTAACTCCATACTTGTGCTCTTCATCACCGATTTCACGTGCGAAAGAACACCTTGCTGAATGATTTGCGTTGGCGTCGCAGTTGGCATTGCAGTTGCTGTGCATTCTGTTGGAAAGGGTGATGAGATATGTTGAGAGAAACTCAGCGCAATACGGCCACGAAGGGAAAGATATCCAGAATACTCGTGGTTGATGATGACCCGCTAGTGCGGGCGGTCACCAGCAGGGTGTTGCGATTCAGAGGGTATGACGTTTCCGAAGCAGTGAGCGGTCAGTCTGCTATCCGATTCCTTGCGAGTCGCTGTTTCGATCTCATCATCACCGACTTGATGATGCCTGGCATGAGCGGCAGCGAACTCGTCACAGAAATCCGGGAGGCCAAGAAGAGTCTTATACCTGTAATCCTGATGTCCGGGTCAGGGGCCGACGTACTGAAATCTCTGAACTTCGAAAACTCCAGAACACTGGCCAAACCGTACGAGATCGAAGACTTGCTGGACTGCGTCCTCTCATTTGAAAGGGGCTAATCCGTCTTCTCCAGCAGCAACACGCGATCTTCACCATCGTATTCAGTCATCCTTACCTCAACATGCTCGTTGGGCGACGTTACCAGCGACGATCCTGTGTAGTCCGGTTGAATCGGGAGCTCCCGGTGACCTCGATCCACGAGCACTGCCAACTGGATCTGGGCCGGACGGCCAAAATCCATGATTTCGTCCATCGCAGCCCGGACACTCCGACCCGTGAAGAGGACATCGTCTACAAGGACGACCTTTCTGTCGTTGAGATCAAAGGGGATCTCTGTGCTCTTGACGACCGGCTGACGGAGCTTGGCCCTCGTATCGTCTCGATAGAAGCTGACATCCAATACCCCTACAGGCACCTCAGCACCGGCCAACTCGGTTATGATTGCATGCAGACGTTGGGCAAGGAACTCTCCGCGTGTTCTAATACCGATGAGAGCCAAACCTTCCGTTCCGCGATTCCTTTCCAGGATTTCATGGGCCATTCTGTGCAGTACTCGCGGGATGTCCGCGTCGTCAAGAACCGTTGTTCTTACTCTGTAGTTCGTTGGTCTCTTCATGGTACACCATCAACTAACGAGACGGCTATAAGCTTCTTGGTACCTTTCGCTTGTCCGGCGTACTATCTCATCAGGCAAGTGGGGAGCGGGCGGGTTCTTGTCCCACCCTGAGGACAAGAGGTAGTCTCTCAAGAACTGCTTGTCGAAACTTGTCTGCGGACGTCCCGGCTCGTACCGATCTGCCGGCCAGAATCGTGAGGAATCAGGTGTCATCAGTTCGTCAATCAGCAGGAGCTGATCTCCATCAAACCCGAACTCCATCTTCGTATCAGCGATGATTATTCCCTTTTCTTGAGCAATCGCCGCTCCGCGGGCGTAGATCTGGATGGAGACATCCCTAACTTTGTGTGCGACTTCCGACCCCAAGGCATCCTCCATGTCAGCGAATGAGATGTTCACGTCGTGCCCATGCTCGGCCTTGGTAGAAGGGGTGAAAACAGGTTCCTCAAGCTTGTCCGCCTCTCGCAATCCAGATCGCAGCCTTTTTCCACATACAGAACCGGTCATCTGGTATTCCGCCCAGCCAGAACCGGCAAGGTAACCCCTGACAATGCATTCGAAACGTAGCGGTCGTGTCTTCCTGACCAGCATGCTCCTTTCACGTAATACGTCCTTGTATCGGGAGCAGATAGGCGGGAACTCTGCCACACTTATGGATAATAGATGATTTGGCACAAGATCCTCGGTTTGCCGAAACCAGAAAGCTGAAATGAGGTTCAGTAGACGGCCCTTTCCTTCAATCGGATTCGGCATAACGGAATCGAAGGCTGATATCCTGTCGGTAGACACCAGTAGATAGGCATCTCCGACGTCATACATGTCCCTGACCTTTCCTCGACGCACGAGGAGCAAATCCTCGAGATGTGTATAGAATACGGTTTGCATGTATTGGCTTAACAGATATTATTATGAGAGCTACGCCCTATTTCCCATGACAGTGCTTGAATTTCTTCCCACTTCCGCAGGGGCAGGGGTCGTTCCGTCCGACTTTGAACTCTGCCTTTGCGGGCGCCTGTGATCTCTGAGGGGATGTCCCCTCTCCTTCATCGGTCGACCCTGCAAAGCCCAGTCCGTCAGTCGAGGCATGAACAGTCCTCATCGAACGTGCCCTTTTAATCATCTGCTGCTCCATCTCTGCGACCGGCTCCGCTCTGAAGACGAACTCGACTATCTCACTCGTGATACGGTCAAGTAGTTCCATGAACATCTCGAAACCCTCTTTCTTATACTCAATCAGAGGATCTTTCTGTCCATATCCACGCAAGTGGATTCCCTCTTTGAATTCCTCCATCTCGCGGAGATGTTCCTTCCACCTTTCATCGATAGTTTTCAATATGGCGATTCGTTCTATTCGACGCATATTCTCAGGTGTCCAGACGGCTTCCCGTTCCTGGTATCGCCTGAACAGCAACGAATGGAGCCTTGAAGCGAAGTCCTCATGTGAGTACGCGTAGAACTCTTCCGAAGGGACCTGAATCCCACAAGTTCGAATTAGCAGGTCGCCGAGTGCATCCAGATCCCAGTCCTCCGGGTGCGGCTGATTCCTTGTGTACTTGTCCCGCACCATTTCGACGAATTCGTCCAAGACCTCCATGAACTCGGTCTTGATACTTTCATTCATCAGGGCGCGTTTCCGGCGACTGTAAATGATCTCCCGCTGCTGATTCATGACATCGTCGTATTCCAGCAATCGCTTACGAATGCTGAAGTTACGGAACTCGACCTTCTTTTGCGCACGCTCGACCGCCTTCGTAATCCACCGGTGCGAAATGACTTCCCCTTCCTCGGCCCCAAGACGATCCATGATCCGGGCAATACGCTCTGAGCCGAACAGGCGCATAAGGTCGTCTTCCAAGGAGATGAAGAAGATGGAGGAACCTGGATCACCCTGGCGTCCTGACCTACCCCGCAACTGAAGGTCGATTCGCCTCGATTCATGCCGTTCCGTGCCAACGATTTGCAACCCCCCGAGGTCCTTCACGCCGGTCCCGAGCTTAATGTCTGTACCACGGCCGGCCATGTTCGTGGCAATCGTGACAGCGTGTTGGCGACCGGCCTTCGCGATGATCTCCGCCTCCCGCTGGTTCTGTTTCGCGTTCAATACTTCGTGAGGTACACCTTTCCGAGATAGCATGCGACTGAGCGTTTCGGACACTTCCACGGATGTTGTCCCGACGAGTGTAGGCTTGCCGGCCTCGTGACTGGCAATAATCAGGTCGATCACTGCATTGTATTTCTCACGGCGTGTTCGATATATCTGGTCTTCGTAGTCCGAGCGCACTATCGGGCGGTTGGTCGGAATGACCGTGACGTCCAGCTTGTAGATCTCAAAGAACTCCGTCGCCTCCGTGACAGCGGTTCCGGTCATGCCGGCGAGCTTGTTATACAGTCGGAAGTAGTTCTGCAGCGTTATCGTGGCAAGCGTCTGGGTGTCACGCTCGACCTTGACGCCCTCCTTTGCTTCGATAGCCTGATGAAGTCCATCGCTGTAACGGCGCCCGTGCAGGATCCGCCCGGTAAATTCGTCCACAATCTGGACTTTGCCGTCTTGTACGACGTACTCGACGTCCTTTTCGTAGAGCGAATACGCCGTCAGCAGTTTTTCAATGCTGTGAATACGATCACTTCGCTCGGCAAAGACCTTGCCCAGTTCGTCCTTCTTAGTCGCCTTGTGCTTGTCGGAAAATTCCGGGTTTGTGTCTATCTTGATAATCTCATCCGACAAGTCGGGAATAACGAACGTCTCGGGATTGGAGGGGGACAGGAACTGCCTTCCCTTCTCCGTGAGGTCAATCGAATGGTTCTTTTCGTCAATGACAAAGTACAATTCCTCGTCAATCTCATGGATCTTCTTGTCCCTCAAGTACATGTTTTCGGTTTCCTGTATCAGGCGGGCAACCCCCTCCTCCTTGGTGACTTTCATAAGGCGCTTGTTCTTGGGTGCTCCACGGGAACCTGTAAGCAGCAATCGCCCGGCTTCGCTTTCCTTGCCGTCATGCAACAGCTTCTCCGCATCGGCCACCAACTGGTTAACCAGGCGGGTCTGTTGGTCTACCAGGCGCTTAACCTGGGGGTTCATCTCTTCGTATTTCTGATTCGTCGGCAGGTCCACGGCGCCGGAGATAATCAGCGGCGTTCTGGCCTCGTCGATCAGGACGGAGTCGACCTCGTCGACAATGGCATAGTTGTGACCACGAACCTGAACCACATCATCGGGAGAAACGGCCATGTTGTCCCTCAAGTAGTCGAAACCAAACTCGTTATTGGTTCCATACGTGATGTCGCACGCGTAGGCCTCCCTTCTCTGGTGCGAGTTCATCGGATTCAGAATGACGCCGACGGTGAGTCCGAGGAATTCGTAAACTTTACCCATCCACTCGCGGTCGCGCTGAGCGAGGTAATCGTTTACGGTGACCAGATGGACGCCGCGACCGGTGAGGGCATTAAGATAGATCGGAGCCACGGCGACAAGGGTCTTTCCCTCGCCGGTTGCCATCTCGGCGATCTTGCCCTGATGCAGCACCACACCGCCGATTAGCTGGACATCGTACGGAATCATGTCCCACGAGGTATCCCTTCCGCAAACCTGATACGAGCACCCCATCAAACGGTGGCAGGCCTGCTTGACGCAGGCAAATGCTTCGGGCAGGATCTCTTCCAGCACGCGGTTCTCGGCCTCCCGAAGGGCCTTCTCAGCGGTTTTCAAATCGTCGATCAGCGCCTTGGCTTGATTGTGGTCACTGTTCTCCCGAATGGCGGTTCGGAGTCCTTGCACAGTGGCCACTTCCTCAACCGTTGCGGTGCCGATCCGCCCTTTGAATTCCTCGGTTTTCGCTCTCAACTCTTCATCCGACAGCGCGTGCAGCAAGTCGAAATGGCGGTTGATCTCGTCCACCAGCGGCCAGATCTTCTTCACGTCACGCTCGTGCTTGTTCCCGAGAATCATTTGTAGTACCGTTGAGATCATTCCCTCACTCCAAAAAGATATGCGTTCATCGTCCCCTCAACAGGCGGTCGGCCAGGAACGAAGGCAGGTCGGTTGCGCGGATTTTCCTGGCCGTCTGTTTCGCATCGTATTGGGCGCGAACGGGCTGGTAGATGCGGCGATCGGTATCGAAGAGTCCGAAACTGAGCCGTGCGTCCCCATCCCTCGGCTGCCCCACGCTGCCTACGTTTATGATGTACTTGTGTTCCGTTTTCAATGTGAATCCTCGGGCAGCCGGATCCGTCGTGAAGAACTGGGGAACGTGGGTGTGTCCCACAAAACAGACATTGGACATCATCGCGTCTAGTTGTTCGGCTGCATCATCGGGAGTAAACAGGTACTTCCACTCTTCCGGGTTCTTGGGAGAGGCGTGCACAAACAGCAGGTCCATCCATGTCGACGTGTACGGAAGGTTCCGCAGGTACTTCATACTTTCCGCCGATAACTGTCGCTGGGTCCAAAAAACGGCCGATCGTGCCATTTCATTGAACTGGTCGATGCGGTCCGGCTGGACAACCGCCTGATCATGGTTGCCCATCAGAACGTCGTCGGACACCTCGCGAACGCGTTTTACGCACGCTTCCGGATCGGGTCCGTAACCCACGATGTCACCCAGGCACATAATACGATCACATTTCAGTTCTTTGGAGATCTCCAGGGCCCTTTCCAGCGCTTCGAGATTGCCGTGGATATCGGAAATAACGGAAAGGAGCATGGTGCCAGCTTGAACCGTTCACTAAATCGGGTGACAAAATAGCCTTTCACCATCAGTAAATCAAGGTCATAAACCCGAAATCAGGACGACGAAGCAACAAACGAATAGGGACGGCGGACCTGCGTCAGGTCGGCTGTCATGACGCCGTAGAAACCCTCCGACGTCAATTCCTGGATCACCGGTTCTTCCATTGGTTGGTCGAGGTTAAGGAT
This sequence comes from Bacteroidota bacterium, assembly GCA_037445875.1. Classification (GTDB taxonomy): domain Bacteria; phylum CLD3; class CLD3; order SB21; family SB21; genus JBBIJR01. The sequence continues at coordinate 37,078 of JBBIJR010000008.1, forward strand.
CGTCATGGCCCGGCCTCCTATCTTCTGCCGGCCCAATGACATATGAGCGATGTTGATCTTGTGGTTCCCCAAGACGGTGCCCAGCCGTCCGATCTGTCCGGGCTTGTCCTCGTTGGAGAGCACAGCCATGAATCCGCCGAGGCGGGAATCGAACAAGTAATCGTCCACTATCACGATCCGGGGATCGTTCTTGCCGAACAAGGTTCCGCCCAGCGTCATACGGCCGTCTCCCAGTGTGAGTTCTACCAGGATCAGGTTGGTGAAATCGTGGTGCTCACCCGTTCGTGTTTCCGCGAGTTCAATCCCATGCTGCCTGGCAACGAGCGGGGCGTTCACGATGTTGACCTGCTCGACCACGTTTCCCAGCATGCCCGCCAGTACCGTATGGCTCAACAGAGTAGTCGGATACTCGCTGATCTCTCCCACGTATTGGAATACGATTCGACGGATGGGAGCACGAACTATCTGAGTTGTGAAATTTCCCAGGCGGCTGCACAGGTCAAGGTAAGGCCCATACTTGATCAAAACGTCCCGCTCGATGGGCATAAGATTCACGGCACCACGAACTGTTTTCCCTGTCAAGACATCCACCATCTGTTCCGCGACCTGTATGGCCACTTTCTCCTGTGCCTCTTCCGTTGACGCTCCCAGGTGCGGCGTGACAATGACGTTGGGCAAACTCAGCAACACATGATCTTTCGGTGGGGGTTCTATCGCAAAAACGTCCAGCGCTGCTCCCGCGACTTGTCCGGCACGCAGGGCCTCTGCAAGGGCAACCTCGTCCACGATACCGCCGCGCGCGCAATTGATGATACGAACACCCTTTCTGCAACGAGAAAGGGTGTCGCGATTGATCAGAGCCTCGGTGTTCTTGGTCAACGGTGTGTGAAGTGTAATATAGTCGGAATCGGCCACAAGTTCATCGAACGGCACGAGTTGCATTCCGAGGCGCGACGCTTCGTCCTGAGAGAGAATCGGGTCATAGCCGATCAACTGCATGCCAAACGATTTCATGCGAATCGCAACTTCCCTGCCGACCCTTCCGACTCCCACGACGCCCAACGTCTTGCCGTATAGTTCGGTACCTGTGAACCTGGAGCGTTTCCACTCTCCTGATTTGAGGCTCCGATCCGCCTGGGGTATGTTGCGGGACAGGCTCAGGATCATTGCCACCGTGTGTTCGGCCGTTGAGAGCGTGTTACCACCTGGCGTGTTCATGACCAATATTCCGCGGCGTGTGGCGGCATCCACATCGATATTGTCGACGCCCGCGCCGGCCCTCCCAATGACTTTCATCAGCGTTGCGCGATCGATCAACTCGGCCGTCACTTTGGTGGCGCTTCGTACCACCCATCCGTCGTAAGCGTGGATGGTCTTCGCCAGCTCTTCGGCAGACAGGCCCACGCGGTAATCGACGGTGAAATGCCCCTGGAGGGTCTCAACGCAGGCCGCCGAGACCTCATCACTGATCAGAATTCGCATGAACGGACCCTGTTTTAGAGGTGATGGGTTTCCTCCGGCTGAACCTGTTCAGGTTCGTGCCCGCCGTCGGGCGATAAGAGGATATTATTCTGTGAAGGCTTCTCCCCGAGGAGTTCTTCGATATGGTTCTTGTCCAGGACCTCCTGCTCCAGCAGCCGCCTCGCGACGGCCTCGAGTTTGTCACGTTTTTCCAGCAACAGTTCCGTTGTGCGCCGGTACGCCTCGTCAACGATACTCTTGACCTCGCTGTCGATGAGGCGTGCCGTTTCCTCGCTATAGGGCCTCATGGTGACAGCACCGAGAAAACTCTCACGGCCGTTTTCCGTGTACGACAGATGGCCCAATTTCTCGCTCATGCCGTACGTGGTTACCATTCGACGCGCGATTTCGGTAACCCGTTCGAGGTCATTTGCGGCGCCGGTCGAGATCTCACCGAAGGTAATCTCTTCGGCAGCCCGTCCGCCGAGTAAACTGCAGAGCTTTTCCAAAAGCTCGTCGCGGGACAAGAGGTAGCGGTCTTCCAGGGGTGTTTGCAGCGTATAGCCGAGAGCTCCAATTCCTCGCGGTACGATGCTCACTTTCTGCACGGGGTCTGCATTCTTCAGATAATGGCCGACCACGGCATGACCGGACTCGTGGTAAGCTACGATGGTCTTTTCGCGGGGACTGATGATCTTGTTCTTTTTCTCCAGTCCGCCGATGACCCGTTCGATGGCTTCCTGAAAGTCCATCATACCGATACGGTCTTTTTCCTTGCGAGACGCCAACAGAGAGGCTTCGTTACACACATTGGCGATTTCTGCACCCGCGAAACCCGGCGTCTGCGCTGCCAGTGATTTCAGATCTATGTCCGCGGCCAGCGGCATGCCTTTCGTATGAACTTTGAAGATCTCCATGCGGGCGTTCAGGTCTGGCCGGTCCAGCACAATCTGACGGTCAAAACGGCCGGGACGAAGAAGGGCAATATCCAGTACGTCGGGCCGGTTCGTTGCACCAACGATGATGACTCCTTTGTCCGTGTTGAATCCGTCCATCTCTACGAGCAATTGATTCAGCGTGTTTTCTCGTTCGTCATGCCCGCCCATAACGAACCCCTTTGCGCGGCTGCGACCGATCGCATCGATCTCGTCGATGAAGATGATGCAGGGGGCCTTCGATTTAGCCTCCGCAAACAGGTCGCGCACTCGTGAGGCCCCTACTCCGACGAACATCTCCACGAAGTCCGATCCGCTCAGGCTAAAGAATGGAACGTTAGCCTCTCCGGCGATTGCTTTGGCAAGCAACGTCTTCCCGGTACCCGGGGGTCCAACCAGCAAGACCCCTTTCGGGAGTTTTGCGCCCAGTTTTGTGTATTTCTTGGGGGTCTTCAGAAAATCAACCAGCTCGCGCACTTCTTCGATTACTTCTTCCACACCCGCAACGTCTTGAAAGGTCACACGGGTTTTGGAGTCCGATGCATAAATCTTCGCCTTATTCTTGCCGATACTCATCACGTTGCCGCCGCTCATCCGGCGAAAGATGAAGCCCCAGAGCATGAAAAGGAGCAACAACGGAAATATCCAGTAGATGAGCAAATTCTCCAGCCAATTGCTCTCGATGACTCCCTTGTAGCTGACACCCGCTTTCTGCAGGTCCTCTACCAGCTTGTCGTCAGGCAGGGTCACCACGACGAAAGGCTCCCTCAGGTCCTTCTTGAATCGATCCTCAAAGAGGTGGCCGGAGCGGATGCGGTCGGTGATCGATTCCGGTTGTTCGGAGGGGGTCGCTCGTTGAACCGCAAGGCTGTCCGGCAGTTTGAATTTGCCGACTATTTTGTCACCGGCAATCTGTACTTCATCGATCTGACCGGCAGCCAATCTGTCGCGGAACTCCCGATACGTGATTTCCACGTCCTGTCCGCCGGAGAACAGCAGAGGATTCAACAGAATGAACAGAAACAGAATCCCGATGATGATGGGTATCTGCAGGTTCTTCTTATTCATGAGAACGATTCCTTCCTTCGTTATACAGATACCCGGCGGGACTTGACGGTTTTCTTTCGATCACGTGCGCGCACCTTGCGCCCGTTGCGCCTTACGGCCGGCCTGGACTCCGCCCTCAGCGCACTGGCGACAACCTGTGAGACCTCTTTCACGAAGACGAACTTCATTTCGTCGCGAATCTGCTTCGGCACCTCTTCCAGATCCTTCTCGTTCTTATCCGGCAGAATCACCGTCTTTATGCCGGTCCTGTGTGCAGCCAGTATTTTCTCCTTGACCCCGCCGATCGGCAAAACGGCACCGCGCAGCGTCACTTCTCCGGTCATGGCCACGTCGTTACGCACAATCTGATTGGTCAGCAGTGAATAGATCGCGGTATACATCGTGATGCCGGCCGATGGACCGTCCTTCGGGATCGCCCCTGCAGGAACATGGATGTGTATATCTATCTTGTCGAAGTCCTCGTGGATGCCCAGGTCGTCGGCCTGCGACCGGATTTGGCTCAATGCGGCGATTGCCGACTCTTTCATCACATCGCCCAGCTGGCCGGTCAGCGTGAGATTGCCCTTTCCTTTCATCTTCGAGGCTTCTATGAATAGAATGTCGCCTCCGGCTGCAGTCCAGGCAAGACCGGTGCTGATGCCCGGTTTGTTGATTCGCTCCAGGGCGTCCGAAAAGAACTTGATCTTGCCCAGATATTTATACACTAACGCGCGATCGATGACGGTACGTTCCGCTTTGCCTTCGGCCACTTCCCGGGCAACTCCGCGGCAGATCGCGGCCACCTCACGCTCCAGATTACGCAAACCGGCTTCACGGGTGTATTCATGAATAATCGTCCGGATAGCTTCCCTCGCAAACTTGACCTGGCGCTCCCGAAGTCCGTGCTCGCGAATCTGCTTGGGGATAATGAAGCGCTGGGCAATATGGAGTTTTTCCTCCTCGGTATAGCCGGGAATCTCGATGACCTCCATTCGATCCTTCAACGCAGGGAGGATGGGGTCAGCAAGATTTGCCGTGGCGATAAAGAGAACTTTGGACAGGTCGAAAGAAACCTCCAGATAGTGATCGCTGAACGAAAAGTTTTGCTCAGGATCAAGCACTTCCAACAGAGCGCTTGAGGGATCTCCCCGGAAGTCCATGCCCACTTTGTCGATCTCATCGAGCATGAAGACCGGGTTCGTGGAGCCCGCTTTTCGCACGCCCTGGACGATCCGTCCCGGCAGGGCCCCGATGTAGGTCCGACGGTGGCCCCGAATCTCCGCTTCGTCGCGGATGCCTCCCAGCGACATGCGCACGAACTTCCTCCCGAGCGCATTGGCAATCGACCTCCCCAATGAAGTCTTTCCGACGCCGGGCGGCCCTACAAAACAGAGGATAGGTCCGCGCATGTCGTTCTTGAGTTTGCGAACCGACAGGTACTCGAGGATCCGATTCTTCACTTTTTCAAGGCCGTAGTGGTCGGCGTCAAGACGCTTTCGTGCGTCCTCGATCGCCATGTTGTCGTCCGTCTGGACGTTCCAGGGGAGGTCGATGAGCCAATCCAGGTATGTGCGAGAGACAGTGTACTCCGCGGCCATGGGGGACATGCGTCCCAGCCTGTCGAGTTCCTTATGAGCGACCTCATTGACTTCCTTGGGCATTTGCGCTTTTTCAATACGCTCCCGCAACTCGGCCACTTCGGGATTGGCCGATTCCGATTCGCCTAACTCCCGCTGAATGGCTTTGAGTTGTTCCCTGAGGAAATACTCCCGCTGAGTTCGGCTTATCTCATCCTGCACATCCGATTGGATCTTGTTGCCGAGTTCCAGAGTCTGCAATACACGGTTCAGAATCATGTGCGCATGTTCCAGACGTTTTTTGACGTCCAGAATCTCCAGCACGGCCTGTTTTTCGTCTGTTCCGATATTCAGAGCCGAGATCGACGCATCTGCCACGCGTCCCGGCTGCTGAATGTTCAGAATCATGGAACTCTGTTCAGCTGTGATATAGGGGGCAAGACCCGCCATTTTCTGAAAGATATTCTTGATATTGATGACCAGCGCGTCCACCTCGATGTCGTCGACCGTCACGGGGATCTCCCCCAACTCATCGATTCGTGCAACCCAATAGGGGTCTTCCTGCACGAATTCCTGCAGTCGAATGCGTTGAACGCCCTGCACAATGACGCTCTTACTTCCGTCCGGCATGTCGAACACCCGCATGATGGTCGCGGCGACCCCGTACTCGTACATGTCCTCCTGAGCGGGGTTTTCCACGGAACTGTCCTTTTGTGCAACCACTCCCACAAGACGGTTCACTTCCGAGTAGTCGCTGACCAGCCGAAGCGTCTTATCCCGGCCGATCGACAGCGGCATGATCTGCTGCGGAAACAGCACCGTATTTCGAAGCGGAATGATGGGTAGTGTTTCCGAAAGCTGTGTTTTTTTCATTTTTTCCTTACAGTTGTTCCGTGGACCCTGCTCGGCATCCGGGGCGGGAGGCGCCAGAGACCCGCCGCCGACCGGGATCCCGTATACGTTTGCCTATTGGTTGGGCACCGTGAACGCCATGAACATGGAAGTGCCTCGGCGATTCACGAGGAACAGCGCGGTATCGCCTTTGTTAAGGCCCGCCATGGCGTCCGAGTAGTCCTTGAGATTTCTGACTTCCCGTTTTCCGACACGCTTGATCAGGTCACCCTCCCGAAGACCCGCTCTGAAGGCAGGCCCCGATTGGTCGATATCGACGATGACCACTCCTTTTTCGTCGGCTCCGAACCCATACTTGCCGGCCAATTCACTCGAAGCGTTGGAGACTTTGATTCCTATAATCTCTGAGCTCTTGCGTGCGGCGGAATCCTCCTTCATTTGAACGTCTTCATCGGGAAACTCTGCCAACGTGACGTACACGACCGTCTCGGTCCCCTCGCGGAGAATGGTCAAAGCAACTTTCGTTCCGGGTGCCCTGCGAACAATAGCCTTGCGAATAGCGGAACCATCGGCTACTTCCTGGCCGTCCACCTTGATGATGACGTCGCCCTGATGCAAGTCGGCTTTGTCGGCGGGACTATCCTTAACAATGTCCGCAATAACGGCTCCTTGGGCTTTTCCAAGCCCCATCGCCCTTGCCATTTGTTCATCGACGTCCTGCATGCGGATGCCGACGTAGCCACGTATGACCTTTCCGTTCTTGATGATCTGCTCCATAATCGAACGGGCGGTGTTCGAGGGAATAGCAAATCCAATGCCTTCGTAGCCGCCGCTGCGGGACAGGATTGCCGTGTTGATACCGAGCAGTTGCCCACTCAGATTGACCAGGGCTCCTCCGCTATTACCGGGATTGATGGCGGCATCCGTCTGGAGAAAATCGACGTCCGTGTCGAGGCCCACCGAAGAGCGTGAGAGCCCGCTGACGATGCCAGCGGTCACGGTCTGGCTGAGCGACTTGCTGAAGGGATTGCCGACCGCGATCGCCCACTGCCCTACCTTAATCTGGTCGGAATTGGCCATCTTGATCGCGGGCAATCCCTTTTCATCAATGCGCAGGACGGCCAGGTCCGTTCGTGGATCGGCGCCAATCAACTTGGAATCGTACGATTTTCCGTTAGACAACGTGACCTTGATATTGTCCATCTTGTCGATCACATGGTTGTTCGTCAACACATAACCGTCCTCACTGACGATGACTCCCGACCCCAGGCCCTGCAGTCTTTGTTCCTGCCGGGGCTGGTTACGCGGGGGCCCGAAGAAGCGCCGGAAGAAATCGTCACCGCCGAAAAAATCGCCGAAGGGATCGGACGGAAAGGGAGAGGTGGTATTAACATATACTTTTCTTTCGGTCTCCACGGTCACGACGCTCGGTGTAACGTACTCAGCAACGGCGGAGAAGCCCTCGCTGAATTCAAGCATGGTCGCCATTCTTTCTTCCAGTCTTGCACGAACTTCCGATTCCGATCCGGCTTTTCCCTTGTGGATCAGATTCAGATTGGCCGTGAGCAGCACCCCCGCCAATATGCCAATGAATATCAACATCGCCGCGAAAAACCATCTCGATGTTTTTGCCGTAAACATTCTTAACCTCCGGGTTGATTCAACAATTTGTTTCATCTTTATCTGGTTTTACGAATCGCTTGGACCAAAGGTTCGCCGACTGTCCAGCGTTTTCGTCACCACTCCAGTCCTGCCTGACGCGCGAAGTCTTCAAATAGCTCCCTCTGACGCCTCCCAAGGGACTTCGGTAATTCAACCTTCACCGTTATATACATATCTCCAACTCCACTTCGGCCTTTGATTCCAAGCCGGTTCAGTTTTAGCATGGTCCCCGGCTGAGTGGCGGGAGGTATTTTCACATCCAGACGGTCGCCGTACGCCGTCTTGACCCGCACCGTACTCCCCAGGATGGCTTGCGCCAGATTCACGGTCACATCGGTGAAGATGTCCAGTTCCTTCCTTGAGAACAGCGGGTCGGGCGTAACACGAACGGTCAGAATCAGATCACCCGGGCGGCTTGCCGACGGATGGCCCTGTCCACGAAGTCGTATCTGTTCCCCATCGTTGATTCCGGGAGGGATCTTGACTTTCAGCGTTCGCCTGGTACCGTTTTGGAACGTGAATTCGACATCGCCCCCGCGAACCGCTTTTTCAAAGGAGATCGTAACTTCGGCCTCCAGGTCGTGTCCACGTTCCGAACGGTGGCCCGAGGAGGACTCTCCAAAAAACATCTCATCCAGCATATCGGCAAACGAGCGGCCGCTCCGGGATCCACGATGGCTTCCAAGATCGAAATTTCTGAAGAACTCAGAAAAATCGAACTCGGATTGAGCGCTTCCAGAAAACCCCGAATGGGAGCCAAACCGGCGTATCGTATCGTATTTCTTTCTCTTTTCCGCATTGGAAAGCACTTCGTATGCTTCAGAGATCTCCTTGAACTTCTCCTCCGCCTCCTTGCTACCCTGATTCCGGTCCGGATGGAATCTCTTTGCCAACTTCTTGTAGGCCCGCCTGATTTCGTCTTCGCCTGCCGTATCTGCCACGCCCAGTATGTGATAGTAGTCCTTCATGGAATCGACCTCAGAAGGCCGTGACCAGACCCTGCGTTGCGTACTCGTGCAGCCGACGGACTCGCTCTTCGGTTGTCGGATGCGTGCGGAAAAGAGCGGCCAGTCCTCCACGCGGTAACGGACTGACAATGAACAAATGGGCCGTCGCGTTGCTTCCGTGCATTGGGAGCAACCTGCTGCCCTTTTCCAGTTTCGTCAAGGCGCGAGCAAGTTCGAGCGGGCGGCCCGAAATCTCAGCCCCCACCCGGTCGGCGAGGAACTCCCTTGATCGGGATACGGCCAGCTGAATCATCGTTGCCGCGATCGGTGCAAGGATCACCAGAGCCAACCAGGTAATTATGTTTCCTCCCCCGCTTTCTTCGTCGTCCGAGCTTCGCCCGAAACCACCGAACATCGCCGCCCACTGCGCCATGGTTGCGATGTACGCAATCGCTCCGGCAATGGTGGCCACGACGCTGCCGATCAAAATGTCCCGGTTCCTTACATGAGCAAGTTCATGTCCGATCACACCTTCGAGTTCCGAGGGGTTCAATGACTCGAGTATCCCCGACGTCACAGCCACGGCCGCATGCTCAGGATCGCGGCCCGTCGCAAATGCATTGGGAACGGATTCAGGGATCAGGTAGACGCGCGGCATGGGCAATCCGGCCCTGCTCGCCAGGCGCTGTACCGTCGAATGGAGCTCGGGATGGTCCCGGTATGTAATTTCCCTGGCCCTGTACATTCGCAGGACAATCCATTCGCTCCACCAATAGTTCGCGAGGTTCATGGCCCCCGCCAACACCAGGGCAACCAGTGCTCCCGCCTGGCCACCCAACATGTGGCCGATGAAAACCAACAGCAGCGTCAGGAGAGTAAGAAAAAAGAAAGTCTTGAACGTATTCAGACCTTTCATTCGGTGTCCTTTGATCTTTTCGACTTGTCCGACGCCGCTTTGCCCTTGTTGTCCGCCGAACCGTCGCTCTTCTTGTAGTCGGTTATGTAGAATCCGGAACCCTTGAAGACCAGCGCAGCGCCGGACCCGATAACGCGCGATGCGGGGTTTCCGCACTGCGGGCAGATGGCCACCGGCTCTGTATTGATGCTCTGGAACTCTTCAAAAAGGTGACCGGAGGTACATTTATACTCATACGTTGGCATAGGAGCCTCCGAGTTATTTCTTATCCTTATCGTCGACCACTTCGTAGTCAGCTTCTTCGACCTTTTGCCCCTGACCGGTCGAGGTCTGGCCGGAAGGTTCCGCGGTACCGGCGGTGGCTCCCTGCTGATACATTCTGGTCGACACTTCGTTCCCCACGCGACCAAGGGCCTCACTAGCCGCTTTCATCTCGTCGGGGTTATCGGCGTTAACGGCATCCCGGAGCTTCTGGACTTCGGCCTCCAGACGGGTCTTCGAGTCCCCATCGATCTTGTCGCCGAATTCCTTCAGGTTCTTCTCCGTCTGATAGAGGAGGTTCTCAGACTGGTTCTTTGTGTCGATTCGTTCCCGACGCTTGCGGTCCTCATCGGCGTGCTCCTGTGCCTGCTTCACCATTCGCTC
>JBBIJR010000008.1:47168-68626 GCA_037445875.1 Bacteroidota bacterium
GGATCGTCTGTTCCTTTCCGGTAGCTTTGTCTTTGGCGGTGACATGCAGGATGCCGTTTGCATCGATGTCGAACGTTACCTCGATCTGCGGCACGCCGCGAGGGGCAGGTGGAATACCCACCAGCTCGAAACGGCCGATCTCGCGGTTGTCGGCGAACATCTGCCGCTCCCCCTGGCCCACGCGGATCGTGACGGCCGTCTGGTTGTCTGCCGCGGTCGAGAAGATCTCGGTTTTCTTGGTCGGGATGGTTGTGTTGCGCGGGATCATCGTCGTGAACACGCCGCCGAGCGTCTCAATACCGAGGGACAGCGGCGTAACATCCAGTAGCAGTACATCTTTGACCTCGCCGGCCAGTACGGCGCCCTGAATGGCCGCGCCCACGGCGACGACTTCGTCCGGATTCACTCCTTTGTGCGGCTCCTTGGAGAAAAGATCCTGGACGAGTTTTTGTATCCTGGGGATGCGGGTGGAACCACCAACAAGGATGACCTCGTCGATCTGCGAATAATTGAGACCCGCGTCTTTCATGGCCTGCTCCACGGGCTTGACGGTTCGCTGGATCAGGTCATCGCAGATTTGCTCGAACTTCGCACGCGTCAGTACAAGGTCAAGATGCTTGGGAATGCTGTCGACGGCCGTGATATAGGGAAGGTTGATCTGAGTCTGCTGTGAGCTGGACAATTCGATCTTAGCTTTTTCCGCCGCATCCTTGAGCCGCTGCAGGGCCATGGGATCCTTGCGGAGGTCTATGCCTTCCAACTTCTTGAACTCGTCCGCGAGCCAGTTGATGACTCGCTGATCCAGATCGTCGCCGCCCAGGTGTGTGTCTCCGTTGGTGGCGAGCACTTCGAATACGCCGTCTCCTATTTCCAGAATCGAGATGTCGAACGTCCCGCCGCCCAGGTCGTAGACCGCGATCTTCTCGTTCGACCTCTTGTCCAGCCCGTAAGCGAGCGCGGCGGCTGTCGGCTCGTTGAGGATCCTCAATACGTTGAGTCCGGCGATCTTGCCGGCATCCTTGGTCGCCTGGCGCTGTGCATCGTTGAAATACGCGGGAACGGTCACGACGGCGTCGGTCACCTTTTGGCCCAGATAATCCTCCGCCGTCTGCTTCATCTTCTGAAGGACCATTGCAGAAATCTCCGGAGGAGAGAAAATCTGATCGGCGATCTTGACTCTGGCCACCTCACCATCTCCCGCGATCACGTCGTAGGGAACTCGTGAACGTTCTTCCGACACTTCATCGTATCGGCGTCCCATGAACCGCTTGATCGAGAAGATCGTGTTCTTGGGGTTCGTGATGGCTTGTCTCTTTCCGGGACCGCCTACGATACGTTCCCCGGACCTCGTGAATGCGACCACCGACGGAGTAGTGCGCCCGCCCTCAGAGTTTGGAATGACGACTGGCTGGCCGCCCTCCATGATTGCCACACAGGAATTCGTCGTCCCCAAGTCGATTCCAATTACTTTGCCTTTTGCCATGCTGACCTCCTGTCGCTTCAATGAATATTTTAAAGCATTAATATTATTACACTTAATAGACTTGATCGCCCATTGCAATAGCACCTAACCGCAAATCACGTGCCTCGTGACTCATCACAATGATAATCAACCACTTCCTTGCGTGTTACCGCTCACACCATGACGCTGCTGTCACGAAATGACCCGGCTGTTGCCATTTTGACATGTTATATGCCATTATGGTGCGAATATGTCATGCGTGTCAAGCACTTAATTTTCCTTGAATAGGCATCTGCAATACCTTACCTTTCTGACGACACGAGCGACATCAGGATATCAGGATTTGTTTACCAAGAGCATTCCACTGGCCATTACGCTTTTCACGACCCTCGCGTGCAAAAGCCTTCACTCGCAGATTCACTACACAGCGTCCCCAACGTTGTCCCTGAATGGAAAAGCCATCTTGTTTTTCAATGGAACCGTCGACAGCGCAATGGCTGATCCCGGGAACCTCGCAAACGGGCTCGACAATCTCGAACAGCGGGTCATAGACGCGATCAATGCCGCTGGCAGCAGCGTGGATGTATGTGCCTATGAACTCACCAGCCTGAACATCGTCGTGGCAATCTGCAAGGCTCACGAACGCGGCGTACGAGTCCGGATCATTGTCGACGACCGCGGTGCCCCAAGGAACAACGAGAACCTCTGGAGGATAACCCGAAATCTGCTCGAAAAAAGGTACAAGGTCCCCTTCATGAGTGACGCCGGCTGGCCGTGGGTTCATGTGAAGGATAATTTCTATCCCGGTTCACGAGCGCAAATGCACCACAAGTTTGTGATCGTGGACCAACTGTCTCCCGATTCCACCGACGACGTGGTGCTAACCGGTTCCTACAACTTCACAATCACGGGACTTGTGAGCATGCAGAACCTGCTTGTGATCCGCGATCATCGTGTGGCCCTGCAGTTCACGCAGGAATTCGAGCAGATGTGGGGCAGCAGTGGCCCGATGCCGGACAGCACCCGGGCGGCATTCCATCAACGAAAGACGGCGCTGCCCCTGCCATCCGTTTCATGGGGCGAGCATAGTTCCGTGTCTGTCCACTTTGCACCCATGGACTTCGAAAAGAAGAAACCGAATTTTCTACACCTCATCGCCGACTTGATTAGTCGTGAAGCCGATCACGACATCAAGATCTGTTCATTCTCCTTCAGCACCGGCATAGAGATCGATGACGCCATTCGGGAGAAGTATGAGTCCTTGGCCGGATTTGAGGTAAAAGCCGTGTTTGAACGATCCCTGGGCAAGCAGGGCTGGAGCCTTTTTCAGGCCATGACGGGCCAGCCGAAGTCCAAGCGCCCATGGAGGAAGATCGCCGATGCGTATCTGGCGTACGAGGACCGGCATCTTCATCACAAGTATCTCCTCATCGACGCGGAGAATCCGGATACCACTGATGTTCCGATCATCATTACGGGATCGTTCAACTTCAGTCACAACGCCAACGAGGAAAACGACGAAAATTTTCTTGTCATTCGGGACCGGCAGCTGGCCAACCAGTTTCTGCAAGAATTCTACGCAAGGTTCAAGAAAGCTCGGGCTCATGTTCAGACCGACCCCGCTGAGACTGGCGGCGAGACGGACGACTTGTCGGACGATTAGCTACGACTTCACTTCCACTTTCCGGCGAAAGACCTCTTCGAACAGCGCCTTTTTCATATTGAGGGCCCAGCGCTCCAGTTCGACTTTGTTTTTTGTTTTCAGCTTCAAAACCACACGCCGGTTCTGGATTTTGCAGGTCAGGTCCCGGACATGGCCCTCGTGGCTGCGATCGAGTCCGTCCGCCAGTCTCAGAATTCCTGCCAGTTTGCGAACGATGCCTTGGTCCGCCGGCCCCAGTTTGCTGAACCCTTCGTGTTTTGACTTGGGGTGGCTCTTTCGGTGGTAGCGTGCCACGTTGGCTATGATTTCGATCTCATTGTCCGTGAACCCGAGCAGTTCCGCGTTGCGAATCAGGTAGTAGGAGTGGCGGTGATGCTGAGCGTGAGACACGAAGAAACCGATTTCGTGCAACAACGACGCATATTCCAGGAATTCTCTCTCGGTATCGTCCAGGCCGTGCAGTTCCTTTGATTCGTCGAAGATCTTCAGGGCCAGCCGGGCGGTTTGTCTCGAGTGGCGTTCATCGTAGTGAAAAGTCTCCGCCAGCTTGAGCACGCTGCGGTAGCGAATATTGGCGAGGTGGTGCTTGCGGCCGGACTGAAAGACCCGTTTCTGTAGATAGTCGTAAATGACACCTTCACGCAGTGCGAATTCCGAAACGGTCATTCTCTTGATCCCCAATGCCTTGAAAGACTCTTCCAGCACAATCGCGCCGGCCACGATGATGTCCACACGCTTTGGATCCAGGCCTTCAATACGGAGGCGCTGCTTGGCGGTGCGGGCCTTGATTATCGCCTTGACCACCTGTTTCAATTCCTCCCTGGAGAAGGAGAAGTTGTTGACCTGCGGACTCATAATCTCACCGCGAATAGCGCGGATCATGTACGCGATATTCTGGATCGTACCTGAGCTCCCGATGGCGAAATCGTAGGGAAAACCATCAGTATCCCGTGCGACGGGAGCGAGGAAGCCTTCCACATGGTCCCGGCACGCCCGGATTTCCGAATCCTGGAGGCGTCCGTTGCCGAAGAACCTCTGTGTCAATCGTATGCAGCCGAGTTTCAGGCTGTTAGCGTACTGCACATCCCCTTTTTTTCCGATCAAATACTCGACGCTTCCCCCACCGATGTCCATGAGCAGTATGGGGTGGTGGTACACAGGAAGCGCCTGCAGGACACCCAGATAGATCAGCCGAGCCTCTTCGAAACCCGAAACCACGTCAATTCGGATGCCCGAGGATTCCCTCGCTTTACGCACAAACTCCTGCTGGTTCAGCGCCTCACGGACGGCACTTGTGGCAACAGCATGTACCGGGGCACGGTAGGTTCGGGCGATCTCGCCGAACCGACGCAGGGTAGTGATCCCCCTGTCTATCGCGTCGGCAGCAATGTATTTCATGTCCTTCGCGCCACTCCCGAGCCGGACGTTCTCCTTCGCCCGATCGATGATTCTGAACTTCTCTCCATCGAGGATCTCCACGACTACCAAGTGGAAGGAATTCGTTCCAATGTCGATGGCGGCAAGGTATGGGCTTTTGTTGTTCGATGTTCTTCTTTGCATGACGCCTTCCACACCGCAACTACGATTGGCCGATGAGTTTCAGTTGCTTGGGAGTCAGGAACCACTTCAGTTCACCGACCGGAGCGGGTTGTAATCGTTCCACGTCGATCCGGCACAATCCTCCCTTCTTGAACGGCAGCCACAACTTGTCGATGCCCGTAAGGAAACCGGCCAGCCTGCCCATATCCGGTTGATGGCCCACGAGCATGATCGACGAGGTGAGATCGCGGCCGCGCAGGTGTTCGAGAAGGCCCGTCGCCGATACAGGTATGCCCAGCGCTTCGATCTCCACGACCTTACCGCTCATTTGAAACGCATCAGCGACTATCCGCGCCGTTTGCCGGGCCCTGATCAGCGGGCTGGTCCAGACAGCGTCGATTTCCAGTCCCAGCTTTCTCATCCCGGCTGTTTCTTCCGCCAACGCAGCTATTCCTTCGCTGCTCAAGGGTCGGGCGGCATCCGACTTAATCTTTCCGCCGGTATTGGCGGCGATACCGTGGCGAAGAAGGTATACAACCATGGTCAAGCTCCGAACTTCCGCAACTTGCCTGCATTGGCCAATGCCAGTTCCATAATGTGATATGAGGGAAAGTTGCCCAACTGCCCCTTCGAACACTCCGTCTCATTGAAAGCCGACGCATCGTCAAAACTGCAGACGCTGGAATGCAGGAGGAACGGCACGGGGTGCCAGCTATGGCTCTTCATCGGCGGCGGCGTACTGTGGTCGCCGGTAATCATAACCACCTGGGGATTCAGGGCGAGCACCGACGGGATATGCTTGTCGACCTCCTCGAGGATCTTGATTTTGCCGTCCGGGTTGCCGTCCTCGCCATAAGAATCCGTTTTCTTGACATGGAGAAAGAAAAAATCATAGCTGGCCCATTGCTCTTTAAGCGTCGCAAATTCGTCTGATATCTCCATGCCGGTGTTCAAAACGTTCATACCCACCACACTGGCGACTCCCCGGTACAGCGGGTAGCTTGCGATGCAGGCTGGGTCCAGTTTGTAGCGATCGGTCATACTCTGGACGTGGGGAAGGGCCGAGAAACCGCGCATCAGCAGTGTATTGGCCTGCGGTTCGTCCCTGAGCTGCAGATTGGCCTGTTTAATGAATTCATCGGCCACGGCAGCTGTCCGTTCCGCACGGACACTCATCGGCGCGGCGTTTAGCGGTCGCACGCCGGTCACTTGAGGATCGGTATCTTTGATATCCCCGTGCAGGTCCCTGCCGCGGAAAACCACCACAAACCGATACTGTTCGCCTGCTTTGATGATCACTTCAACGTCCCCGATATATCGTATCGTCTTGAGCTTCTCACACAGTCGGGCACATTCCTCCGTGGGGATACGACCGGCCCTGCGATCCGTAAGGACTCCCATGGGGTCCATCGTCGCAAAGTTACATCGCGTGGCCACGTCCCCCGCCTGCAGTTTCATATCGAGTCCGAGCGCCTCCAACACGCCCCTGCCGATCTGGATGTCGTCATCGGTAGGATTGTACCCGAACAGCGAAAAGTGGGCAGGCCCGCTGCCCGGCGTTACCCCATATGAGACCGGCATGATCCGCCCACACAACGATCGGCGCGCCAGTTCATTCATGTTCGGTATGCGGGCCAATTCAAGTTCCGTTTTTGGCCTTTCCCTGGTGCGGATCCCCCCCAAGCCGTCCATTACGAGGAGGACGATCTTGGAATCCGTTTTTTGTGCCAGCGATGCGATCAGCGTTGCGTGGGTCATCGTAATCTCCGGAGTGGTGGTGGAGCAATATAGCGGATCGCGCATTGCCGTTCAACATACGCATCGGGTTTCGCCGGCCCTGATTTTTCTTGTTTGTCAACACGGGTCTTTCTACATTCGCCGTCAGTCACGAAGTTTCAGAACTTTTTGAAAGTACTTATCTGATGAACTCCCCGACGGTCGTCACCGACCATGCGTTCCTCAAAACTCTGGTTCGGTCCTCAGGACTCCTTGACATATATGAAAAGGTCATGGAACAGGAGCGTCTGACGTCAGAGGATGGACTCCGTCTTTTCGAAACACGGAATCTTACGGCCGTCGGTCACTTGGCCAATCGCGTTCGCGAAAGACTTCACGGAGACCGTTCGTATTTTGTGCGTAACCGGCAGCTCAACCCGACGAATATCTGCGAGTATTCCTGCATGTTCTGCTCGTTTCAACGCAAACAAGACGAAGCCGGGGCCTACCTGATGAGCCTTGACGAAATCGAGGTGAGGACACGTGAAGGCCTCAAGCAGGGCATCCGCGAGATTCATATCGTGTCGGGTCTACACCCCACCGTTCCGTTCGCGTATTACGAAGACATTCTCCGTACCATCAAGCGAATCGCGCCGGCACTTCATATCAAGGCCTTCACGGCCGTCGAAATCGACTACTTCGCCCACCACTATGGCATGAGCGTACGGGACGTACTGGAGCGTTTCATGGCTGCCGGTCTCGAAGCCATGCCCGGCGGCGGTGCGGAGATCTTCGCCGACCGTGTCAGGAAAAAGCTCTGCGATGAGAAATCAACTGCAGAGGGATGGTTGAACGTCCATGCGATAGCCCATGAGTTGGGGCTGATGACCAACGCGACCATGCTTTACGGTCATATCGAACGGTACGACGAACGTGTCGACCACCTCGTCCGTCTTCGAGACCTTCAGGATGAAAGCCGGAGCCGCGGTGCAGCAGGGTCGTTTCATACGTTCATTCCATTGAAGTATCAACATGAGAACAACCGCCTCAAGAAGTTGCCGCCGGTCAGCGCACAGGAGGATCTGAAAGTCGTGGCCGTCTCGCGGCTGATATTGGACAATTTCCCGAATATCAAAGCATACTGGGTGGTGATCGGCAAGAGGCTTGCCCAAGTGGCGCTCAGTTACGGCGCCAATGAAATCGAAGGAACGATTCTGGAGGAACGAATCATGAGTATGGCGGGAACCGACAGCCTTCACGGCATGACGGCATCCGAACTCGTCACGCTGATTCGGGATGCCGGGCGCACCCCCGTCGAACGAGATGCGCTCTATCGCATCATCAACACTACCGAGACCGAAGACGGGTTCCGGCTGATGTCCGGCGCATCCATCCCCGTCCTGAATCCGCTGGTCTGATCGAATATGAGGATACTGGTCGTTTGTCCAACAGAGCTCGAAAGCGCCGGATTAAGCGAACGGTTGTGCAAGAACATCGGGGCTTCGCGCCACATCGTGCACGTCCTGACAACAGGTATCGGCGCCGTCAGCGCGGCCTTCGCGACGACACGCCGACTGTGCGATGGAGCGGTTGATCTCGTCATTCACGCAGGAACCTGCGGGTCCTTTGACCGAACGGTACCGATTGGTGAAGTCGTTTACATCACGGAGGAAATATTCTCGGACCTCGGGGCCGAAGATGCCGATGGGGGCTTCCTGGATCTTGAGACCCTTGGGTTCCCTCAATTCGTTGCCGAGAGAGCGCCGGTGTACAATCGCCTGAAGAATCCCAACTGCCTTGCCGACTTCACAAACGGCCTCACAGAGGTTACGTCCGGACCGAGCCTCACGGTTCAGACCGTCCACGGATGCGGAACCTCGATCGAGGCTGTTCTTCGCCGCTTTCAACCTCGATTCGAAACCATGGAAGGAGGCGGTGTAGCTCTGGCTTGCCTCCGGATGCATGTTCCCTATCTGGAATTTCGGGCCGTCTCCAACTACGTGGAGCCGCGGGACCCGTCGAAATGGGACGTTGCCTTTGCTATCCGCAATATTCAGTCCTATGTAATAACACTTATTCTGCACTTGAAGGACCGATCATGGAGCTGACCGTCGGCTTCTCCTCGTGCCCAAATGACACATTTATGTTCGACGCGATGGTGCACCACCGCATTGATACCGAGGGCCTGTCTTTCCGTGTCGTCATGGAAGACATCGAGCAGCTCAACCGCCGCGCCTTTTCCGGGGATCTTGATATCACAAAGGTTAGTTACCACGCCTTTGCGTATCTGCGCAGCCGATACAGCTTGCTCCACAGCGGATCGGCCGTGGGGCGGGGTTGCGGTCCCCTGCTGATATCCAAGCACGCGATCGACGTTCGGGGCCTCGCCGACGACCGCATCGGAGTTCCCGGTCACTTCACCACAGCCAACATGCTTCTCCAACTTTATTTGAGCAGGCGAGTGGATCCGGTGTGTTTCCTGTTCTCGGAGATTGAAGACGCGCTTGTAGACGAACGCATTGACGCCGGCGTCATCATTCATGAGAGCCGCTTCACATACCAACGGCGAGGCCTCCTGTGCATCCAAGACCTGGGGCATTTCTGGGAGAAGCGGACCGGGCTGCCTATTCCCCTGGGCGGAATCGTCATCCGGAGGCAACTGGGACCGGAACTTCGGGACAAGGTGGGGCTGCTACTGCGGAAGAGCATCGAGTGGGCTATTCAACGACCCGGAGACAGCCGGGATTTCGTGAATGCGCATGCCCAAGAACTGGGAGAGGACGTTATTCGGCAGCACATTGATCTGTACGTCAACGAATATAGTCTTGATCTGGGGCTTGAGGGCAGTGAAGCTGTAAAGCGATTCCTTTCTGAAAGCCGAAACCTTCGGCCGGAGGCGGCTTGACATTGATTCAGTGTTTCTGTACTTTCGCGTCGCTTATGTTCAACCTGTAGGAAGCATCATGCAGCCGAAGAAACCTCCTCTAAAAAAACCCCAGTCGAAGAAGTCCGCCCTTCCGTTTACGGCGGAGAACTACTACCTTTTTTTCGCAGGCCTAGCCGTGATTGTCATTGGCTATGTGTGCATGGGTTCCGGCCAGGTGTACGGAACTCTATCGCTCACCGTGTCCCCTATTCTACTCTGTATCGGATATCTCGTTCTTATTCCGGCTGCCATCCTGTACCGAAAGAAGCAAACTGAAAACCCAGAGGCGTAACAGAATAACCGCCTACCTGCTGTCGCTGGCCAGCCTTCTTTCGGCAGTCTCAGTGAGCTGCGGTGTAGAAGCAGATCAATCCCGAATCGAAAAGGCCGTAATCCGGGTACCGTCCGCCGGCTGCGGTGAGTGTGCCGGAGCGATTCGGGACGCCGTGCTCAAACTGAAAGGGGTTACCTTCGTGGCCGTGGATCTCGATCGAAAGCTGACAACGATCGAGTTCATGTCGAACGGTCCGACGGTGACGGATCTTGAAACCGCCATAGCCGGTGCCGGTTACACAGCCAACAGCAGGCTGGCCGATTCGACCGCCTACCGTCTCCTGCCGGATTGCTGCAGGAAATAGCCCAATCACCAACCGGTGTCGTCCTCGAGAATGCTCAGCGGTCTTCTCTTTTGTTAACCATGAAGAACCTCATCGAAACATTCTTCGAGACCTATGATGCTCAAATACGGGAGCAGGGTTCCCTTCTTGAAGTAAGCTTGCCTGACGTTCTGCGTGAAGCATTCGGCCAGGATACGCTGCGACTGGTATTTCGTCCGGAAGATGTGGATGAGTCGGCGGAACTCGTCACACACGGTGGCTACGTATTAAGTACGATTCATTCGTTTCTCCAGGATCGAGGCGTCAAGGTTGTCAGCCTGCTCAAAGAGCGGTTTCATCCGGACAACAATTCCTTACTCGAGCAGTTGACCGTGGAAAACGGAACGATCCGCGAAGTCACCACGAGAAGAATGAAAACTGTCGACGCCCTGTTCAATTTCAAATGTACGTTCCTCTCCGACGAGAAGTCGGAGCGCTTGGTGGGTGTAGGAGTGGATGAGCGGGGCACGGTTTTTGACGTCGGCGACTATTATACGCCCCAGACCCTTGCCGATCTCGAGTCCCTGCCGCGCAAGGGCAGAGTAGAACTGACTCGGCGTCAACTGGAGGGTCGATTCCGGGAGGCACTGCGGTTCGTATCCGAAGAAGCACGAGTACACGGGCGGGAATTGCTCAACGACATCCTGAAGCGTCTTCATCGAAACGTTTCGCGCCTCAAGGGTTACTACGGCGCCCAAGTCGAAGAACTGCACCGGAATCAGCCTACGTATGAGGAAAAGCGATTGTCGATCGAGCGAGAGTACGACCACAAGCTGAGGGAAGAGATCGACAACCACAAGCTCCGGATTATTCTCAAGCTGATAAGTTATCAGATCGTCGAACGATCAGAAATCGAGGTATCCTGGCACGCTCTCCACCGCAGGGGACATCCTCGTTTCGACCACCAATCGCTGTTCGATTGCTACACGGGTATACTGGACCACGGATCCTGCCCTTCGTGCCACCGTGTTCTCGAACAGATTGTCCTGACGGACGACGACCGGATCGGATGCCATCGCTGTGTTTTTCGGTGTAAAACGTGCCGGTCCGTGTATTCTGAAGCCCAGGGAGGTTCCCTGTGCGCGGTATGCGGCGATCGTTCCTGCGGCCACTGCGGCGAACGGTGCGAGCAGTGCGGTGCCGAGGTATGTTCGCTGCACAGCGGTTCCTGCGACGTTGGGGGCGAGGTTCTTTGCAGTACCTGTCTCAAGGCCTGCATCGATTGCGGCCGTCGGCTGTGTTCCGATCACGCATTTGTCTGCGCCGGTACCGGTCAAGTCACGTGTTTTGAGCACAAGATCATTTGCCCACGCTGCAGGAGCGTTTACTCTTCCCGATATGTCGATGGATTGAAGGAGAAACGGTGCCCGCAGTGCGCCTCGCCGGTCTAACAACACAAAGGGCATCCCGACGGGATGCCCTGAGCCAAACAAAACGCGACGATTCAGACTTATACGGAGAAGGAACTGCCGCAGCCGCAGGTGCGGGTGGCATTCGGGTTATTGAATACGAATCCCCGACCGTTCAGCCCATCGTGGAAATCGAGGGTCACGCCCTTCAGATACAGGATACTCTTATAGTCCACAACGACTTTCACCTCCCCAAACTTGAAGCTCAGATCGCTTTCCCCGACATGCTCGTCAAAGGCCAACGAGTAGGAAAATCCGGAGCACCCGCCGCCCTGTATTCCGACCCGCAACACATAATGATCGGGAATATTCTGCTCCTTCCGGATAGCAATGATTTCTTTCTTTGCGCTCTCCGTCAGCCGTATATCCTGCTGCTCCACCTCTTGAACGTCCTGAGCCATCTATGCCTCCTTGCCTATGGTCTATCGTGTATTCTTTGTTGCCAACCCATCCACAGCTAAAATATTCCCACAGACCCTAAAAAGCAAGGTGAAAAAATAGTAGTTGCGTTTAGAGCGGCCGTTTTGTATAATTCACGCCCGATGAGATCAAACCGCCACTCAAGAGCCAATTGACGCAAGGGTCATCATGAAAAAAGGTGTACATCCCGATTATCCCATGTCCACGGTAACCTGTTCATGCGGGAATACGTTCCAGACGCGTTCGACGATCGGCGATATCAAAGTGGAGATTTGCTCCAACTGCCACCCGTTCTTCACGGGCACGCAGAAACTGATTGATACGGCCGGTCGCGTCGAAAAGTACAACAAGAAATTCGCCAAGTTCAAAGAATCCAAGTCTCAAGCTTAACAACTTTCCTCCACAGAAGGAATGTGTGACCGAGCGATCGGACCGCATTCCTTTTTTTGTTCTTGTTTCTCATGATCGATCAACTGGAACGCCTCACGACCCGGTTTCATGAAGTGACAGACCTCCTTTCCCGACCGGAGACGATGACGGATCAGAATCGTCTCCGTGCGCTTTACAAGGAACGTGCGGCCCTGGAGGAGATCGTGTCCAAGTACGAACAGTTCCGGAAACTCCGGTCGGACGCGGAAGGGGCCCGTGAGATCGTTCGACAGACGTCGGACCCGGACCTCAAGGAAATGGCCAGAGAGGAGGTTGACCGCCTCGAGACGAAGCTCCGAGACGCAGAGAAAGCGCTGAAAGTTCTGCTTATTCCCAAGGACCCACACGACCGAGGTGGCTGTATCATGGAGATTCGCGCGGGCACCGGCGGGGACGAGGCCGGCATTTTTGCCGGCGATCTATTTGGCATGTACCGGTCGTACATCGAACGTCGCAACTGGCGCATGGCTGTCATCGAACTTACCGAGGCCAACCAGGGAGGCTTCAAGGAGATCATCTTCGAAGTAGAGGGGCCGGACGCCTATGGAACGCTCAAGTTTGAGAGCGGCACCCACCGGGTGCAGCGCGTACCGAAGACCGAGACCCAGGGCCGCATCCACACGTCTGCCGCCACCGTTGCCGTCCTTCCCGTGATCGAAGAAGTGGACAAGGACATTGAGGTGCAGCCCAACGAGATCCGGATTGACATCTACCGTTCGGGCGGAAAGGGCGGTCAGAACGTCAATAAGGTTGAAACAGCCGTCCGCATTACCCATCTGCCGACCGGGATCGTGGTCCAGTGTCAGGAAGAGCGCTCCCAGTTGAAAAACCGGGAAAAGGCCATGAAGGTGCTCAAGGGGAGGCTGTATGAACTCCGTAAGCAGGAACAAGAATCCAAGATCGCACGGCAGCGACGATCGATGGTCGGAAGCGGAGATAGGAGCGAAAAGATTCGCACGTACAATTACCCGCAAAATCGGTTGACCGACCACCGTATCGGGCTCACCTTGTATGATCTGGAAAGCGTCTTGGAGGGAAAGCTCGACGAGATCATTGAAAAACTCCAACTGGCCGAGAACGAGAACCTCCTTAAAGAGGCGTCATGAGCTATCTCCAGCCTGCGGCTGACGTCGCCAGCCGACTCAGCAGCGGTTGGTGCACCAGGTAAACCCGCGGGTCGTCCGGATAGCGGAGGTACTCCCGTGTGTAGTCCGACGATCTCCCGACCCATATTACTCCCAGCACCGCCTCCCCCGCTCTCAATTCCAAGCGTACGGCCTGTCCCTCGGCGACGTTATAACGACCGTACTTTGCCGTGTCTTCGGTCACATGGCTTTCCCTCCCCCCTCCGACGACATCCTTGAAAAACGCCGCTATCCGGGATTTGCCCGCTGTTCCCGTGTCGGGCGGAGCGAAAAACCACGTCGTATCCCGCTTCATCAGTGTCACCGAGGAACTCTTGCCTGAGACGGTGAATTCCGTGACTCGATCAACGTCTACCTCGAATATCGGCTCGACGCTCAGTTCCACTTCCTTCTGACGGAATTGCGTGTAGACGAGCAACAGAACCAGAACGCCGAAGACGACGAGGTAAA
The DNA here is from genome assembly GCA_037445875.1 of Bacteroidota bacterium. Taxonomy (GTDB): domain Bacteria; phylum CLD3; class CLD3; order SB21; family SB21; genus JBBIJR01. The sequence goes on from JBBIJR010000008.1 coordinate 60,984, forward strand.
TCGTCCAGCCTTTCTTCGCATCAGCCATATCGATGCTCCAGTTTTCTTCTTCGTATACGGTTCATCCGCCAACGCAGCAGGCCGGCCCCGATGATAACGGCGACGGGCGTCACCATGTTGAGCCACTTGACGGTTCTGCGGCTCACCTCGGAGAGGGGATCGAGCGGTCGTTCCGTAATCTTTCGGGACCTCAGACCGATGAGTTCCGCGTCGTCGCTCAGATAATCGACGACGTTCAGTATGAAGTCAGTGTTCTCCGGTATGCCGCCCGCGCGTTGGTCGTTGAAGAACTGATTATCCGTGATGATGACGATCTTAGCCTCAGCGGAGGCTGCCATAAACCCGGCCCGCTGAGCATATACGGCACTGTCTTTAAAGAAACTGTGTATCGGTCCTTCGATCAATGCCGCCAGGGTCTTTGTGCCAAAGGGAAACACCTTCATCATCGGATTCTGGGACGGATGAATCTGGTACATCGGACCCTGCAATACTCCCGTTCGATCGGAGGTGTAAGCCAGCGGTACAAAATGGTCCGAGACCGTTGAAGCAGGCTGGACTTCATTGACAAAAAACAGCCTCAGCGCGCTCATGTCTTTTGTAAGAGGATGCTCCCGGTTGAATTTCTGAATGACCGGAAACAGCGGGTAGTCGACGGCATTGCGGATGACAAAGAACCCCTGTTGGCTCTGCATCTGAATCTGGCCGCAGGACTGGTCCGTGAGCAGACCGTTCTCTATCCGGATGCCGTAGTTTTCGAGCAGAGAGAAGATATTCGACCGGATATCAAATGCAAAACCCTGCTGAAACATGTCCCTCACGCGGCCTTGACCAATGAACAGGCGACCTCCACGCATCAGGAACTGGTCCAGATGGAAGAGCTCGTCCTGATCTAGTGAATCCACGGCTCCGTTCATGAGAACGGTCCGAATGTCTTCAGGAAACTCATTCTTAAGGGAAACCGTTCGCACCGTATAGATCTGTTCCAGAAACTGGCGCAGGCGGTCGGTAGAAACGTCCCGGTCCTCGGATGAAACGATTCCGATCGTCTTGAGATTGGTCGACGTGATCTTCTTGATTGTCGCCGTCAGGTTGTATTCGAGTCCCTCCGTGGACTGGATGACAGGAATAGACTCCCGTCTATCCTCGTACAGGAAGACCATCCCCATATAGACCGTCTTGATCTCCAGTTTGTCGTCCTCCACGGCCTGCATTTGAACGGGCGGGATATCGTACGTTTGCGCCTGCTGTTGCGCCTTCTCGTCCTTGTCAGGATTCACGAACTCGAAACGGAAACGACCGTCCGAGTACGCCTGGTATTCCTCGAGCATATCCTGCAGATATCGTCTCGAATTGGCCAAGGTACCCGGAATGTCGGAAGAGAAGAACACGCGTGCTACCAGCTGATCGTCCAGCTTGCCAATGACGTCCTTGCTGGATTCCGACAGAGAGTACATCTGCCCTTCCGAGACGTCGATGCGCACAAACAGCGTACGAGCCACAACGTTGAGCAGTATGACAATCCCGCATAGGAGAACGATGTAGTTGAGCAATTGACCGCGGTTCGAGATTCTCAACATGGGATCATCTCCATTTTCGGGTTTCGAGGACGCGAACGCTGAGCAGGAGGAATGTGGCCGCTCCCGACACGAAGTAAATCACGTCCCGGGAATCGATTACGCCCCGGGCCATGTTATCGAAGTGGTAGTCCACGCTGGCGTACTGAAGCCATGCGTTCATAAACACAGGAAAAAAGACCAGGGCCTTTTCCAGAATGAAGAAAACAAACACGACGGCAAACGCGATCAGAAAGGCGCTGATCTGATTGGAGGTAAGGGAACTGGCCCACACGCCGACGGACGTGTACAGACCTCCCAGCAGTATAAGTCCAAGGTATCCGGACAGCAGCGCTCCTACATCCACTTTGTTACCGACCAGCAGCAGCGTGATAAAGTGAACAGCCGTCAAACTCAATGCAGCCGTGATGAGAGTCATGGCGGCGAGGAACTTACCGAGGACGATATGATGGTCCTCCACCGGTAAGGTGAACAGCAGTTCGATGGTGCCGGCATGTCGTTCCCGGGCAATCAGCCCCATTGTGATGGCTGGAATGAAGAAAACGAAGACGATCGGAGCAACTTCAAACAGACCCCGCAAATCCGACTGGTTCATCAAAAAAAAAGTGCTCGTGAACATCCATGCCGTGATGAGGGAAAAAACGGTCAGAACAATATAGGCGACCGGACTGTTGAAGAACGAAGCGAGTTCGCGCTTGAGCACCGACAGGACCTTACGCACGGCCGGTACCTCCTTCCACGGTGAGGACACGGAAAACGTCCTCGAGGCTCACTTTGTGGCGGCTCATCTCGACGATACACCAGCCGCTTTTCACGGCATAATCGAACAAGGACGGCCGAGGGTCAATGGTGTTGGGAAACTCCATCTTGACCAACCAGACCTGGCCCTGCAAAACGCTTTCGGTAACGGTCACCTGGCTCACATGGGCGGGTAGCGCCCTGATCGTTTCTTCGGTGGCCTTGAGCAACTCCATTGTGAGCACGGTCTTGCCTTTGAAACCCGTCATCAATTCCTGAGTGGTTCCCTGTGCCACGATCTGCCCTTTGTTGATGATAATCATACGATCCGCTGTAGCCTGCACTTCCTGCAGAATATGCGTGGACATGATCAGTGTCTTTCGTCGCCCGAGGTTTCTGATGAGCTCCCGAATCTCGATAATCTGGTTTGGATCCAGCCCGCTGGTCGGTTCATCCAATATGACAATGCGGGGATCGTGGAAGATAGCTTGCGCCAGACCCACCCGCTGACGGTAACCCTTGGACAACTCCCCGATCGTCTTGTGGATCACGCCTTCAAGGCCGCACAAGTCTGCGACTTCCTCGAGGCGGCCGTCAAATCTGCCGCGGTCGAGCGCGCGAGCTTCGGAAATGAACCTGAGGAAATCGTAGACCGTCATTTCCGGATACAGCGGATTCTGTTCTGGAAGATACCCGATCTTCGAGCGCACTTCCATGGAATAGCGCGTCACGTCTTGATCGTCGACAAAGACCCGGCCGGACGTTGGAGCAAGATACGACGTGATGATCCTCAGCGTGGTGGATTTCCCTGCACCGTTGGGACCCAGAAATCCGAGGACTTCCCCGTCCTTCACCTCGAAGTTGATCGCACTCAGCGCCCGGACTTCCCCGTAATCCTTCGTCAGGTTTTCGATCCGAATCATTAGCAATAGCCTCCTGTTTCAAAAAAACGGCTAAAAATAGTCAGTCGAGCGCAATTTGTCAATGGTCAGCATTGCAGTCGGAAAATCCCCAACTATGGCAATTCTCCAGACCGAGCACTGGCGGTTACAGCAACGGATCGTCCCTAACTCGTTGATATCATAGCGCGGCCCACGGGATGCGGCTTCGGCATGGAGATTGTCTTAAGCAGCAGCGTTGGATAACCATGAACCTGAGCGAATAGCTCATAACATTAACCCAACCTCACCAAAGGAGAACAGAAATGAAAGCCATCCGAAATCAGAGTGGTTTCACGCTGATGGAACTGGTCACGGTCATCGTGATTCTTGGTATCCTGGCAGCGGTCGCCATTCCGAAGTACTTCGACCTGACGGATCAGGCGGAGGCCGGTGCGTGCAAGTCCAACCAGGGGGCCATCGAAGCGGCGGCTTCCGTGGGTTACGCCCAGAGCGCCCTCGCCGGTGGTCCCGCGACGTTCCCGACTTCGGCGGCCATCCTGGCGTCTTCGTCCAACGCCTACTTTGCCAGCGGCGCCGCGCCGACCTGCCCCTCCGGCGGCACGTACACGTACGATGCCAATACCGGATTGGTCACCTGTGACCAGACGGGCCACGCGCGATAGTAAACTGCCCAACGATGAAAACAAAGAGGTCTTCGGCCGCCCGAAGGCCTCTTGTTTCACCGCAACCTGGAGCCACGCCATGTTCAAGATACTTGACCCCGACGACGAACTAAGCGCCTCTCTCGAACTTCTCCGTGATGAGGTCAACGATTCCGAAGACGTTTCCGGATACCGGTGCGCTCGCACTGAGGAACAGGATCTGTCTTCGGAGCTGAAAACGCGTATCCGGCGAAACATTCAGGACTGGGAGACGGTTGAAGCACTGATCGAGCCTCTCTCCCCACGGCAGTTACTCCAAGTTGAAAATTTCCTGTGGAGTGAAGCCCTGAGCTACGCCGAACACACGCTGCAACAGAAGCTGACCCGTGAATTCATCACTTCCCGCATGGAGCCGACGGCCAACTATCATCGGCGTCAGATGTGCGGAGAACCCCTGATCGCCTGCCGTGCCAACTACTGTATTCATTCCAATCCCGCCTGTGCGAGCCGCAAACTCAAAGAACACATCCGGTCCATCGTCACGGTTTTCGACCGCCGTTCGGCCCGTACGAATACCAGCCGGGAGGCCCTCAACAAGTTCTTGCAGCACGTGGTGCAGAAGTTCGGGATATTCGGCGTCATCCTGAGCGACGAAAGAGGCGCGCCTGTGGCCGCGGCTTCGGACCTGGACCCTGATTCTGCCGATGCCTCGGAACACTCTGTGTTTTCCCGAATGCTGCTCGATTACGTTTCCAAAGCAGGGCACACCACTTCCGAGGGACAGCCGGTGAGCTTCGAACTGAACCTCAAGGCCGTCTCTCACATGGTGGATTCCGGAGGACGGCGTTTACTGCTGACCGTTCTTTCTCAGCGGGAGTACAGTCCGGACCTTGCCGTTTTCCACGCCTCGATGGGCATCAACCGTATTCTGTCCGAGGATCAGGAACTTCAGACGTACGCAGCCATGACGGCTTGAGGCGATGACGTTTTCTTATGCCCACATTCTGACGTTCGCCGTCGGTGTCGTTTTCGGCAGTTTTCTGAACGTCATGATATACCGTCTACCGCGACGCGAATCCCTGGTGTTTCCAGCCAGCCATTGCCCGGCTTGTCACCGCGACCTGAGGTGGTTCCACAACATCCCGATTGTGAGCTACCTTCTTCTGCGGGGACGCTGTGCCTACTGCACCGCCCCCATTCCTGTTCAGTATCCCCTCGTTGAGTTTCTCGGCGGTGCCGCCGTTACCTTCTGGCTCGTCCAGTGCGGCTTGACCTGGGTAGGATTGAAGTTCGTGCTCCTCAGTTTTCTTCTGATAGTTTTGAGTTGGATCGACGGTCGTCATCGAATGGTCCCCGATCGTCTCATCCTTTTCAGCCTTCCGTTCGCGTTGGCCATCCAGGCCCTCCAGGGCTGGCAGCCCCTCGTGAGCGGCCTAGTGGGAGCCGTCTTCGGAGGAGCCGCCTTACTCATGATATGGTGGCTGGGACACCTCCTGTTCCGCCGCGATGCCATCGGTGGAGGCGACATCAAGCTTGCAGCCCTTCTGGGTTTGCTCCTCGGATGGCAGTTTCTCCTGATCTCCCTGTTTCTCACGTTCTGCCTCATTGCGTTGGTTGGATGGACGGGCATCCTCCTGCGAAGGATCGACAAGAATACCCCGATTCCGATGGTTCCGTTCCTGTCCATTGGAGTATTCCTGTCGATCTTTATTGGATATCCTCTGATTCAGTGGTACGTGCACCTGCTTCATCATGCTCATTGAGGAAAAGCGTTCATGGCAACTTTGAGACTCATCAAGACCCATCCGGAGCCTGTCGCAAGCAGCCCCCACGGCGGTACAGAAATCGACGGCGTGCAACAGCCCACCGATAACCTGCGCACCTTCGATCGGACCAACGCCGAATTCGCTTTCAATCGTCTTTGGAACTACGATCTTCTCTGCATGCTCGACAAAATCGGTGAGGGTGTCGTATTCTTCGATCTGCTCGATCACATCCTCCTCATTAACAGCCGTGCGCGCAAGTTACTGGGAATCAAACTGCCCGTTCTGACGGGTCACGAGATCCCCCTCATGGACATCCACGGAGCGTCACGAATCGGCCTGGAAAGCCTGGTCGATCGGGCCAAGCGTTCCCGTAGCCGCAGTGTAAAGGAGGTCGTGCAAAGCCCCAACAAGGCGAACGTATACGAGATCGTCGTGACGGCCCTGGTCGATCGTCAAAACCTGTTTATCGGGACCCTTTGCGAAATCAGGGACATAACCCAAGCATGGAACGATTCGCACAAGAAATCCGAATTCCTCTCCATGATCGCCCATGAACTCCTCAACCCGCTCACTCCCGTTAAAGAGGGGCTTAGCCTCGTGCTCGAAGAGAGCATCGGCCCGCTGAACCCGACTCAGAAACAGTGTCTTTCTGTTGCGCATGAGGAAATCAATCGCCTCAGCCGTCTGGTCAACGACCTTCTTGAAATCAGCCGAATGGACAGCGGCAAGATACGCATCAAGCGAGAAATGGTCGATCTTTCGAAGCTGATGCGGGAAGTCATCGATTCCATAGAACATAAGGCCCAACACAAACGCATCCGTATCGATCTGTACGTCCGCCCGGACCTCACGGAACTGTACGCGGATCCTGACCGCATGCGTCAGGTTCTGATCAACCTCGCGGACAATGCCATCAAGTACAGTCCGGAAGGATCGAACATCCAGATTTCCGCTGTCAACAGAACGCGCTCGATCGAGATGGCCATCCGTGACAACGGCTTCGGCATTCGAAAGTCGGACATCCCGCGGTTGTTCGAACGGTTTTCACAGCTGGACTATCCCGAGCATCGCATCCACCGTGAACGGGGCACCGGCCTGGGTCTCAGTATTGTTAGGGAGATCATCAGGCTTCATCAGGGCCGCATCCGTGTCCAAAGCGAGTACGGCAAGGGCAGCACGTTCATCATTCAGTTACCCAAAAGAAAGCGAGCGCGGTGATCATGAGCAAACGCATCCTCGTCATCGATGATTATCCCAACATGGTGGACATGCTGAGCGTTCGTCTTCGGGCCCACGGATTTGAAGTGCTCGCGAGTTACGACGGTGTGCAAGGTTTACAAATGGCGAGGACGGAAAAGCCTGATTTGATCATTTTGGACATTCTGCTCCCGCGAATGGACGGTTTCAAGATCTGCCGGTTGTTGAAATTCGACGAGCGATTCCGCCGGATTCCCGTTGTTATGCTGACGTCGCGTGCACGCGAAATCGACCGGAAAACAGGATTTGAAATGGGCGCCGACGCTTATATCTACAAGCCGTACGACGCCGGCGTGCTTATGGAAAAGATTTATCAATTGCTGAACATGGTTCCCGCAGCCCTGGAACTCAGGGAGACTGCGTCCGCGGTCTCGTGATCGAATCGACGCTCCCTCGATGAGTGTTGCGGAAGCATCCGGATGTGCAAGGTGACGCAATCATGAAACCACAAGCCAAACTCGGAGAGGTCCTATTGTCCACCCAACTGGTCAGCCAGGACCAGTTATCCAGCCTGCTCAGCGAGCAAAAACACAACGGTAAGAAGCTCGGCCAAATACTGACAGAAAAGCATCTGGTCAAAGAACTCGACCTGCTTCAGATTCTGGCGGACCACCTGGGCATTCCGTGGATCGAATTGTCCACCTTCGAAATCGATCCTATGATCGTCTCTTTGCTGCCCGAGTCCTTCATCCGTACCCGAAAGGTGCTTCCCCTTTTCCGCATCGGCGACGAGCTTACGGTCGCGATGGTCGATCCCAGCCACCT
>JBBIJR010000009.1:0-10663 GCA_037445875.1 Bacteroidota bacterium
AAAGGATCGTATCGAGATACCCTTCGTCATAGGACTTTTCCTTGATCAAGACCCGCAGACGTTCACGATATTTGTCTTTCCGGAGTTGAATCATGATGGCCATGAGATGTTCCAGGCGGAAAATTTTGAACGTTGCGGTTTTGAAGGAAACCGGAACAGCCTGGCTGAACGCTTCCCGGCTCAAATCATCGTAGGGAACGAGAAACTGCAACGGAAATCCATAGATCATCAGATATTGGCCTTCCGCCTGGGCGCCTTTTTCCTTGATAAGGTATTCATAAATCGGAGAGAGATCAATCAATGCCTGCGACGAGGGATCGATATGAACAAACACATCGATATCCTCCGTAAGCGTCGGCGCCGAATAATAGATCAGCGCCGTCGCTCCGCCGACCGCGTAGTCTTTTATAACGTCTTTCTCGACGAGTTCGTCCAATATCTTAAAAATCTTTTCGATCATGGATGCGCCTCCATCTGGTCATCTGCCGTCACACACTCCAAACCGTGGAATCCATCTCCTTATTCCGACGAATCCCTGCACCTACAAAACTCTTTCGGAAACGGGCACGACTCCGTTTCGTACGAACAAAATTCGATGTGCATGGTTCCTTCGCTGATGAATTGCACGTCTTCGTCCCATTGTCCCACAAGCGCCCGGTAGGCGAAGCGCGCGGGGAGATTGTCCGGCAAGTCCGGCGCAAAATGAAACGCCTGCCACAAGTCGATAATCGCGTCGACGATTTTTTATGTTGCCCTCCGCCAATAGCTCGACCAGCAGAAACGCTTCATTCGGTATACCGAAGAGCTTGCTCATCTTCCGTAGGCGAGCGCTCCCAGTCCACGACGTACGACAGCTCCGGACCGTAGTCATCGTACAAACATTTCGGCACGTCCGGCACGCGCGGCTTCGTCGCGGCAAGGTCGTCGAGGAGGACGGGGATGTAGGTGGAGAGGGCATGGCAATCTAAATAACTGTGTCAAACTGATTCTTGAGATCGAGCCCAAGTTTGCTTGAGTATTTTAATGTCGTAACCCATTCGTCAAAATCTTTGTTCCATTTGATAAACCCTTTTTTCTTGGCAATATGGAATTGTACAACGCGAATCGGGACGAGTAATAGTTTAGCCCTCAAATATTCATTATTTCTTTGTCTCTTCACGAACTCGTCTTTCAGGCTGACTTCATTTCCGTTACCATCTATGCCTTTAAACGGCAACACATCTATCTGTCCGTCTGTCTTTTCGATGACGCTCTCGATCCAATCTTGATATGTTCCGGCAATTAGATTTTTGTCAAATTCTTTTATCGACGGATGATTCAACCCTTGTTCGTAGCATGTCAACAAATCGCCCGTATATCCCTTTTCATAAACCGAATTCAAAATCTTAACTAAATCATTCTCCGATAAAACATTTTTAGACTTTAGCAGCTCTATCGTGGCCGAAACAAGCGTCGGATCGTAAATGGGTCTATTACTTTCTACGGAATCTTTTTCATAAACAGTTATCAAAGCGGGGGGTCTTTCTCCTTTTCTGTTTACTCGCCCGAAACGCTGCGCCAATGCGTCAATTGGAGCTGGTTCTATGTAACCGCAGTCGTAGTCAATATCGAGTGAAACCTCAATGGCTTGTGTTGCGACAAGAATACGTGGCGGGGTTTTACTTGTTATAGCCTCCTCAATACGAGATCGATCCTCACTGTTGAATCTGGCGTGAAGAAGGATATATTCCTTTATGTTTCCTTGTTCCAATTGCCGACATACTTCTTGGCTGGTTGCCACATAATTGCAAACAATCAAGAACTTCGTCGTTGGATTATTTCTAATCTCAATGATAATATCATTCAAGTGTGATAATAAGGAGCCATCGCAAACAGAGATTCTATGCCTTTTTTTGTCAAGTACCGTACGGTCTCTACTATCTTCAGAATTCGGAGCGATCACGTTAGTCTCAGGTATTCCTAATTCCGCCTTTAGTAAGTTTTCAAGAAACCGTGGCATTGTGGCAGAAGCAAATAGCAATTTCGCGCCCATCGATTGCAGCCATTTCGCTGAGGCTATTATTAAACCGACGATAAGCGGCTCGTAGGCGTGAATCTCGTCAAAAACAAAGCAAGCATTTGGAAACTCAGCTAATCCTAATTCCCAACCTTTCCCTCTCAGTACGACTCTCAAGATTTGATGCGGCGTCAACACTTTGATGGGGAAGTATAATTCTCTCGCGAGACCCGCAAGGTTTTTTGCATTTTTTTCCGCGTTGACCGAATGATCCTCTTCATACAATTTATAAAGGAATGCGGCGTTCTTGTGATGAAGTATGCCAACAGATTCTTCAGGAAACATTTTCCTGATTCGATTGAACATTGCGTTGAGACTTGCAGTGTAGGGGAGTGTGTAGTAAAATCGACCATTTTTGGACTGGTTGCGGGCAACCCACAGAAGTATTGCCAGCGTTTTTCCAGATCCGGTTGGCGCCTTGACAATCCCACTATTTTGCATTTGGCCGCACCTTGTTTGGAAAGGCAGGATTTCTTTACTGCCAAGCTCGGCCTTCAATATTGAATCCACGGATTCAGAAATGATGGGTATAGGCGGAATGGATCTAAAACCTGCTGAGGCCAAGTGATCAGAAGAAATCAGAAGGCCTCGCAAGAGACTAATCCTACGTAAGTCCTCATTTTGTTTCTGCGCCTGCTCTCTCTGGTATATCCTGTTCAACCAGAATTTTGAAATGCCGATGCCATCAGTATTGAAATCAGTTGGTATCTTGGTCAAATCACACTGAATTTCTAATTCGTCAAAAAGTTTTGTCAGAAATGGTGACAACAAATGACGATTGGTATTGAGATCAGTGAGTAACTCAAGCCAAATTGAATTTTGATCAAAAGGCAATTGTTCCCATGGTAAACATCGCTCCTGCGTATCATCATTTGCTGGAATGCTTCTGTGATGTGTGAGTATTGAGAATAGCCCTGGAAGGCCTAAGTCTGGGCATATATGCGAAGCAATTAGTGTTGATAAAATCTCATGCCTTCTTCCCCATAATAAACCATCTGGTCTCAATGAATCTTGAAAGCCTTTAGCAACTTTGCCCACATCATGCAAGGCACAACACAAGAAAAGAACTTTTTCGACAGCCAAATTATCGTCTGCGGAAAGAGGTAGATGCCTGCTTATGTCCCGTGAAACACGAGCCGTCTGGATAGAATGTTCAAGAAGGGGCTCACCTTCTACTCCCTTTCCCTTTGGGCTCTTTGCCCACAAAAAATTAATATTCATTCTACAAATCGGTGTAGGTATATATTTCGATCGGTCCCCACAATTGAATAAAAAGTATCATGATTTTTGGCCATTAATTTGGGTGCATTTTCATCAAATTTTATTGCCTGGAATCTACCCATCTTTTTCAGGCTCCTCGTGTATCCGAGTTTTGAATTGTCAAACCATTCTGGTAAGAGAACAATAATTCCACTCGCACCTTCTTGAGGAAATGGTATGAGTGTTCCACTTATGGGAGCTTCGTTTATCGGAAAGGCCTCGACAATAGAAAAACTCTTCCCTTTATAGGGGCCATCTTTGAAAGTCTCAATCCAACAAACATCTTGTGACCTTCCCATTGCAGGCGGGTTTTTTGGATTTTCAAAGACGTCCGCAAGCTCGGTGTTCTCGATGTACAAGTCCAATTGTGGGTTGACGTGAAATTGGCGATTGACAATACCATATCGTTTCTTCTCAGTATTCGGTTCAAAGCGACCGCTTTTGACATTGTACCTTACAGTCCTTTCCAAATCCATTGCCATTCCGTCGCTTCGAAAAATGTAACCAACCCTACCAACATCTTGAGGATAAAGCTCTCTAGCGGCGAGATTGCCAATCATTCCAAGTATGGTACTGTATGGTGGAACCGGTGATGTCAGTCCCGTTCCCGAGTACAGAAAAGGTAGACGAAATGTTGCAGTCCACCCCCTGATTCTTACATTTAACAATTTGATTTGTGATGTCATGTCTTATCTCAAGAAAGGTGAGTTACAAATTTATTGACTGCTTCAATTGGGGTTAAAACAAAGATCGACTTATTATTAGCAGTAGCTTTCAAAGTCTCTTCATTTTTCGGATTGAGATATCCAGTCCGAATTCCGATGTAAACTGGCGTGACAATTCTATCCTGAAAATCTTCCAAGATTTCATTAAGAGTGTGAATATTAATTTCTGGTCCATCAACTGTATCTTTGAAAAGATTATTGAAGATTAGATTGCCACAACTGAGGCCGGCAAGAATAATTACCTGTGGATGAACAGGAGTTGCAAAGGCTGTTTGCTTTGCACCACCCCTCATTACAGATAATGCTTTCAGAATCTTAGTTGCCCTGTCTTTTCTATGATTCTCAACAAGTTCATAGATACGTCTCGTGGTTCCGTCGACGGACTTGATCTTCTTTTCCGCCAAATACTGTTTTTCAAGTTCAACATCCAATTCAATTCGATCACCCTCATTACGAAAAACTCCAAGACGATGATAGGCCAACCCGAAAACTCCCTGCAAATTGGTGTCATAGAATTCAGTAGTATATCCGAGGGAGTCTGTTGTGTATTCAATTTGTTTTTCAATAATTTCTTCGGAAGCCCCGCGGGGTCTTACCCAGCCAACATCTTCGGTTCTTGCAGCAACCTTTCTTATAGAGGTCAGTATAGACGCTTGAAAAGGGGAAGTGCGGATCACTGGTTTAGCTACTATTTCCTCTGCGTCGGGTCCAGTCTTATTTACAGCTTCAGTTTGCTCTTCTGGAAGTTCTTCATCCTCGGCATCGCCCTTAGATTTTTTTAATGTTTTCATGTATCCAAAAATATCGTCCTCGGCAAAAATAATTGGATTCATGTCTGTTCCAATCTTACTTGGAGTATGTTTCTTCTCATCTACTTGAAACACCTTAATGTCTGCCTTTGGTTCATCAGGATACTCTTCTTTGAATGTTTCCCGTAACCAGCGTTTCCACGCTTGAGCAGACACGTAAGGAACCTTGATTTGCTTTCCCCTTTCATCAAGAGTATAAAAAGTCTTGGGCACGGTAACACCATCCACAGTTCCCGGGCTATTGAGAAATGCGCCCTTTCCAGAAATCAAAAAAGTCCCAACAATGTGTGTTAAAGTTTTTGAGTTTGTCATGACATGATCTCCTTTATTTATGTTGTAGTTCGCGTTCTTTCTTTAAACTCTCGATATAGATTCGTAAAATGTAGCCTCAATTGGAAACGAACTTCATAGATAGCGTCGTTACCGTTGTCATCCTTACACAAGTCATCCCATTCTTCAGATGTATAAGAATCATGAACTTTTGCAAGTTCACAGAACCATTCCTGCATTGATCGGGACGATATTTGCCCTCTTTCAAAAGGTTCTAGAATGTAAAGTTCAAATTTGCGCAAACTGCCATTATGTTTGCCCATGAAATACTTAAAATAGTCTTGGGCAAATGTTTTTACTTTCGGGTGCGTAAACATAGTCTTATCTCCAAAATTCGTTTGATTGTTTTCTAATTTGGAATGATTCAAATAGAACCAAATATACTTCCAACCTTGTCCTGAAACTTTCAGTGGATTGTGAGATTCTATAGGAAACAAAGAAGTGTATTCGTCAAGAGTAAGAAGACCTTCGGAAGCCATTTTTATCATTTGTTCTCTTATGACAGTATGCTTTTTGAAATCATTTCTCTTCATTTCATCCAGAATCTTGCTGTCCTTTATGGTTGTCATGCTTTGACTCAGAAACCAAGCAATTCGCTCAGCTACAGTAAGAGTATTTTGGTCACGGCCAACAACTTCCGTCTGATAAAACCAAAAGAGTTCCTTGCTTGCAGGACAACATTGTGCATTCTTAATTTCAAGAATTAGATTGTGAATTTGTTCAACCGTTTCCTGATTTCGTTTCTCTGACTTAGCCTTTTTCTCCAGTTGTTCAATAATGGTCGCCTTCTTCGGCTTTTTAACCTTTTGATCAGGCTGAGGCTTTTCACCTTCGATATCGGCATTGAGCAAGCTTTCTGATTCATCTTCCGCAAATGTTTTTCGAAGAAATGATTCAATTCTTTTCCTAAGATTGGAAGGCATTGGTTTGCTTCCTGGATGAGGGTAAAGTGGTTCGTAATCTTCTTTTCTTTCTATTGCGTCTAATAGAGAATATTTACAGCCAGTTTGAACCTCTTTGCTTAGTAAACCTCTTATTTCTTCGTAGTGGCTTGACGCGGCTGTTTGAAGAAACTGTAAAGATGGATTAGGTATTTCAAAATAATCGCAGTCAGCGCCGGTTCCAAAATTTGAGAACATCCAAACATTGAGATGTAAATTGTGGATATCATGGAACTCTTTGTGATCCTTCAACTCACGAAACTTATTAAGAAGGAACAGCGCCAGAGATTTAGAACCCTTTTCCGTTCCAATGGTTTTCAGTTTTTTCTTTTCTGTCGCAAAATCTATTTTCGCCATGACCTTGTCATAGATGTCTTTGACAATGAGTGTGTTCACTTCTGGAACATTAAATTGCAGGCAAACTAAATAAGACTTAATCTTACCATTAACATTTCGGGAAATTGCCACAACGCCCATAGGGAGCAATTGCGCCATCAGCAGCGCAAGAGAACTGATGTACGGGCTCCGGCTTCCTGCTGGCAATGACTGTGCGTCGTTACCAAGGCTACCGGCAAGGGGAAACCAGTCACGACCAATTTGATATTTTTTTGCTTCAATCTTTGATTTCTCAGACGGAGACAACTCCAACTCTCTACCCATCCGTGAAGGAATCTTTTCCAGAGCATTAGTAGCCTTTAAGCCAGTGACCTCACAAAGCGCATTTACTTGATGTTTATTTGATATAACATCTTCCAATAGTGTTTCAATAAAAATTGAATATTGAGATAACTGCCAGTCAAGCGGTGCACTAATTCTTCGTTTCAAGACCTCCAATTCACTGCGGTTTTCTTGCTGTAGCTTGGACGTCTGTTTCGCATTACTGTTTTTCGCTGTGATCTTTTCATTCAATTGTTTGTCTGGGGGATCACACTTCTTGATCTTGAATGGAATTAGACGATCTGCGTTTCCCAATAAACCTGAGAAATCGTTTAATAATTGTTTTGTTATTCTTTTCCAGCGTTCATCACTATTGAAAGAATCAAAGTCATTTAAAGTCAAATCTTCCGGTTTCTTGTTGTATTTATGTGCAAGTAATCTAATGCCTTCAATACCGCTAAATTTATTTCCTGAGTATTCTAAGAACGCTGTATTGATTAGTTGCTTGATCAATGACTTTTCTAATGTATCCTTCGAAAAACCGGGTTGAGTTAAAGGGCCATTTGTTCCAATCACTAAGCTGTACGCTTTCAGTTTACGATTTGTGTTACCCAGCCATTTAATATCACTGAATACGTTCTTGAAATCATCTTTTGTTACTTCAGCCAATGATTGCTTTTGCGCTTTAGCGACCAGAACCGCCAGTCCTGTATCCACAAAAGGATTGCCTGTCCATTCAAAGTGATTCATTTTATGACCTCAACACTGTTATTATCATTTTTTTATCTTTTTACTTCACTCTCTGCAAAAACCCCACCCTCTTCCCCATCCTCTCCGCCACATTCCATCCGACTTTGGTGTTCTCTGCGGCTTTCTTCAGCCGCTGGATTTCTACGCCTGCGCCACTCACTCTCGATTTGCACTGACGAGGACGGGCGGGAAGGCTTCCCGCCCTACATTTCAACTTCCCGGTACACGCCACTCATCAAGTCGGTTTTGCGGGATGACGAGTTTCTGGTCTTCTGTTGAATTCTGCGGGCCGTACGCACGCAGGCTCTTGTTCTTTTGATATAGTACCGTGATATTTTCCGAACCGCCTGTCTTGAGATCTACGCATTTCCGGATTTCATCGGGTTCCAGCATGCAGACGCACATGGGTTCCTTGTGCGCGCAGACGAGCGCGAGATACAAAGGCTTGCCGACGCCCAGGCGGTCGATGTTCTGAAGTTCGTCCTCTGGAAACGTAAATACCCAGCTGATGCCGCGCGGGCGCTTGGTCTTCCTGCCCTTACTCCGGTACTTGATGTAAAGAATCGCCGCGTCGTTGATCGTGTACGCGCACCACGCTTCGTCTTTGTTCGTTTCGATCATGCGAAGCGAAACCGGGTGGTCGCTGCGCACGAGTTTGGTTAGTACGACGCCGTGATAGGTTTCGAAGTCTTTGACGGACATGAGTACCTCCTGTGTTGTTGAGGGCGTGAAAGCTTACCGCCCCTACAGTTTGCCGTTGTTGACCGTCTCAATCATCCCAAATCCCATCGCATTGTCGTTCCCCAGACCGGAATCATAAGCGAGCCGCATCAGCTCCGGATGAGCCTCAAGGACGAACGGGCACTCGAAAGCGCGATGCTTCGTTTCCTCCGGTCTGCCGGCGTACAGGGTGATAAGCTTGGTAACTCGCTGCACCCCGCCGCGACGATGGATATACTCCCGGTCAGGAACAAATTCAAAACGCGCCGACAGAATCTCCTTCGGCGCCAGACCGTACAGGGACTCGAACTTGTTGATCAAGTTTCTCTTGAGGAACTGCGATACCTCAGGATCGTCCGGCAGTAGATGCTTTGCCTGCAGTTTTCCGTTCCTGGGGCCCACCTTCATGTACGGTTTCTTGACCAGGATCGGAGAGAGACAGACGAATTTCATCCGGCCCTTGAATTCCGGCTCGGGAACGGCCTCGACCTGAACGATCCGGCACCGGTTCTCCTCGCGCCCGATCCAGAACCCCTGCTTTTCGAATATGCCCGTGACGAAGTTCGTCAGCGTCTCTTCCACGTGCATGCTCACCAGCCACGTGATCTGCCGGCCGAGGGTGATGTTCGGGTCGCGAAGCTCCGGCCGCGGATCGGAGTACAGCTTCGAAAACGTGAAGTGCTTGAAAGGCTTTTTGTCCGACCCGAATCCGCGGTCGTGCAGCCATGCGGCATGTTCCTGGGAGGCCCGCGCGATCAGATCGTAGATCACCGCCGTCAGGTAGTGCTGGTAATTGATCGGAAGGACCAGCCTGGAGTCGGTTTCAATGGATAAACGTAAACGCATAACAGTTGTCCGTGAACAGTTACTATGAAGAGCGTGAGATTGTTGACGGCAGTTGTCACTCTTTGACGGTTAAGTAGTCGCTGCATGATGGACATAACTTGTCACGAGGGTCCGAACCCCTCCCTGCCCTCCCCTTGCGCGAAAATGGTCATTTCGACATGTGAAACCTGACCCACGCAAGAGGAGGGTCGGGGAGGGGTTCGGCATACAAATGGAAAGAAGCATCTCGAATCCGAGCTGTTTCGGAGGCGATAGACCGTACGTATGGAGAACAGGGAAAAGGATGGATAGCGCGTCGATTTCGATAGAGCAAAGACGCATGGATAACACCCCTGCAAGAAGAACAGAGCAGTCCGTCAGGATGGGATTGGGACTACAACACGAATGTAAGACGCGGTTTTGCCATTGTCAATTGCCAATTTCGACCCGGCCTGTCTCCGGAAGGTTCATTGCGACATTCCCAGAGGTCCTTTGTCTCGCCGGATTGCGCGCGGGAGATCACCACAAGCGGGGCGCTCAGAACGCAAACTGCGTGCCCAGCATGACCACGTGCGTTTGTTTCTCCAGGCCGATCGTGGTGTCGCCCTGCTCGAAAAGCTTGGGCACGGCGTACTGATTTCCCCGGACATGGTGATAAGAGCATTTGATGACGAAGCGCGGGTTGAGCCGGTAGTTCAGGCCGAACGCGGCCTCGAGGTGCCGGAACAGAGAGGAAGGCGACTCGGCCGCCTCCTTCAAATCGGATTGCGTTCGGTCAAACCGGGCCGCCAGCTGCCAGCCGGATGCAAGGAAGAAAGCGGCCTCGGCGTAGTAACCGTCGACGGTCCTGAGATCGCCGTCGTCAACGCGAAGGTACTCGCCCCGGAACAGCCAGGGGCCGTCCGCGAATTCGATCTGCCCGCCGATCGCCGTCACCCGGCCCACGGATTCAGAATTGCCGGTGTACGATGAAGCGCCGACGCTCAAACCCTCGACCGGCGCCGCGATCCGCACCCGCCCGCCGAAGAGGTCTCCCAAACCGACCAGATCGGAATTGCCCGCCACCGTGTCGGCGAGACCCGGCAACTGCCGGAAAAACTCCTGTTTCTTCCCGACCAACTCTCCGACGTACAGATCGTAGAACACCGTCCACCCGGACCCTGCCTTTCCTTTTAGTCCCGCGCCCTTGTAGCTCTCGCTCACAAAGCCGCTCGGACCGTAGATGCTCTGCGGCAGAATAAAGAAGGGCCGGGACGTTCCGTCGTCGAACAACTCGGTGTAATGACCGAAAGGAAGAGGGACAGCCCCCACCCGAAGTACGAAACGGTCGTGCAGTTTCACTTCGCCGAACGCATGGTCGAGCTCGACGCTCAGTTTTTCATCGACCTCGAGCAGTTCGAACTGGCCCTGCACCGCCAGCGATGGACCCAGCGAGGCCGCCGTTTTCAACGCCAGCCCGGCGTTGTCGTATTCCCCCCCTTTTCGCGCAATGGAGTAGTTGTTGTCGTTCGAATAGCCGAATCCCCAGAATCCGTAACCGTGCAGCGATACGGTGCTGTCCTGAGCGGCCAGACGGCCTGACGGCCCGAC
>JBBIJR010000009.1:10673-47043 GCA_037445875.1 Bacteroidota bacterium
GAGCGGCCAGAGGATGGCAGGCGATCGATAGGGCGACGGCGATTCCGAAAACCCAGTCCAGGCTCTTCATGGTTCATCTCCGACTTAGGTCAAAAGGCGATCCGGCGAATGTACGATATCGCATCGACGTTTTCATCGGCAAAATGTGGAATCCCGGCGGGACGGCCGCTCCCTCTTAGCGCTTGCATTGGAGGGGTTTCCTTACGTATTTTTGGCAAATGCGGCGAGGCGACGTGGTCCGGCATCTATCTCTTCTCTTGCTCTCGATACTTCCTTCAGGTTTCACCGTAGCCCAACAGGCGGTCATCGATAGTGTGACATCCGCGTACGTTCACTCCGGATCGGATTCGCAGCGTGCGTCGGCGCTGGTGTCTCTTTCCAGGGCCTGGATATTCTCAAGCCCCGACTCGGCACGCCGCTATGCGCGGATGGCGCAGGAACTGAGCGCCCGCATGGGCGACAAGCGCCTGCTGGCCACGGCCATTAATCATGAGGCGGTTTCGTTCAGCCTGCAGACGCACTATGCAGAAGCCGAGTCGCTGCACGCCGAGGCGCTGCGCCTGAGGCGGGAAATCCACGACAGCCTGGGCATCGCCAAATCCCTGATCAACCTGGGCATCGTTGCTCATGCCCAGGGATACCTGGAACGAGCGCTGAAGTACTACGAGCGGTTTCCCGATCAGGAACTCCAATTTCTGGCCGAACTGGAGGACCATATCCAGTATGCCTTCACCAAGGCCAAACTGTTGGACGACCTGCGCAAACTGAACGAGAAGAAGAACGAGCTGCTGGGGTTTGCCGCACACGACCTTCGGAGCCCGCTGTCGGTCATCATGGGATACGCGGGTTTTCTGAAGGACAGAGTCGAATCGGATCCCGAGACGCTCAACGACGTCGACAAAATCCTGACGGCCGTCAAGCGCATGAACCAGATTGTGAATCAGGTTGGCTCGGCTCCGAGTTGTTCAAGGAATTCTACAAACCTACCCACCACAGCGAAAGCGCGGTGTATCTGTTCTTTGGCCTCGATGGGTACAACCGACTGGTACCCTGGATCTGGTCCGCGATCGTCTGCAATATCCTGGCAACGGCCACTCTTACATACCATCCGTTCCGGAAGAACCACAGGTTGCTGGCTCTTGCCTGTCTCGGGTTGTTTATCAGTATCTGGACGGAGAAGGGCATAGGACTCATCATACCCGGCTTCGTCCCAGGTCCGTGGGGCAAGATCGTGGAATACTCGCCCACCTGGGTCGAGTTGGTCGTCGCTCTCGGAATTTGGGCCATGGGATGCTTCATCTTTACGGTGCTGGTCAAGATCGCTATTCCGATCGAGACCGGTGAAGTGCGTTTCTCGGAAAGCCCGCTTTCGGTTCGTCCGGACCAGGCGAAAGACCCGTCCTCTCACTGACCGAATCGTCGGTCCCTCCGCCATGCGTCTCTGTTCAATCGGATGCGTGTGGGTGCGAGTGGAGAGCAGACCCTTCAAAAAACCGTTGGACTTGGACTGTCTCCTCGCTAACTTGCGGCAGACCGGATGAGGAACCATCAGCGATGCGTTTGCCTGTCGCAGGTATACTGCTTCTTGTATCAGCCTTTCGGCCTGCCTTTTCGCAGGCCGATCCCTTTGAAGCGTCATTTGACAGCGCAGGGCACTACGCTCGGCGAGCCGCCACCGCCGGCGCCGATACCTGCCATCGGGAATCGTACATGACATGCCTGGAATGGGTGGAATCCTGTCTGAGTCTGGACAGCAGCCGGACCATCTCCGGGATCCGGACCGATCCCGCGTTCGACGGCGTCCGTGACGAGTATGAGATCCGGCGTCTCACCGACAACATCGAGTTCGAGAATCCGCTCCATGTTAAGGGCTTCATCGTCGGAAAGACGTTCACCACGAGTGCACCCGGAACAAGTTACTACCCAATATCAATGCTGACGATCCTCGAGGACGGAACATGGACGGACCGGTACCACAAGAATGCAGAAGAACTGCTCGCGTACTGGCACGGAGACGAACCGGCGGGCAAGGCGCCGGAAGTCCGATGGGGTGAGAAGTCCGGCCGCTGGGAACTGCAAGGCCATACCTTGTTGATGTACGATCAAGAGGGAGGCCTTGAACAAAGCTACGAGTTGAGCGCGCCCGGACAGATCGGAGAGTACTATTACCCCGATCCCAATGACGAAAGCGGCAGATCGGAGGTCCGGCACTATTGGAAGTGCGGCAAGTGCGGGTGTCAATGATGGTTGAACCGTCGGAAGCGATCGAGATGGGCCAGACGACGGTGGAGCAGCGCATGGATTGCATATTCTGCAGAATCGTCCGCGGAGAACTGGCGGCCGAGGTCGTTTACGAGGATGATCATTACCTCGTCATCATGGACCACCGTCCCGTGCAACGGGGGCACTGCCTCGTGCTTCCCAAACGGCACATCCAGACCCTCCACGACCTTGACGACGCGGCCGACTCGGCGTTCTTTCGCCTGGTGAAGCAGACTTCGCTGGCCGTGGAGAAGGCCCTGTCGGCTGAAGGCACCCTGGTGGCCATCAATACAGGAGTCGACCAGAGCGTACCTCATCTGCATGCCCACGTGATCCCTCGCCGGCGGCGGGATGGTCTGGTGTTCCGGATACTGTTTCGATGGAAACGTGCGCCCGACGGACTGCAAGATCACATTCGAAAAGCCCTGCTGGATCATAGCCGTGTGCTTTAGCGACAATAGAGGGAGCAACTTGTGAGGTATCCTCTGGTGCAAAGTGCCCTCCTGGGCTTCAGCCCAATGGCGTGTGTGTCCCAACGTACGCGGAGGAACTTGGCTTTACAGACTCAAGCTACGTTAGGTGGGGTTCCCATGGCAGACTGCTTTCCATTACCCGCAAAAGGCCAATCCATCCAATTTCTACCAGATACGACACTAACACGCATTGCGGTATCGCTGAATGCAGAAGTTGCAACTTGTGCTCGAAAAGCGTAGCTTGGTTCAGGCTCGTGAATGCAAATCGAAGCCATCCAGGAAAGGGGGAACGTCATGAGCATCAATCGCCGCCTCATGTTGTCTGCATCATGGCTGCGAACGTACCTCATCCTTCCCACTGCCACGGCGCTGCTGATCCAGGCCGGTTGCGGTCTCCTTGACGAAGAAGATCGGCCGACCGAAGCACACGTGAGATTGGACGGAATAGCGTACACTCTTCGTCTGCCCTCGTCGTTTTTTGACCGTCAGGGCTCACTCGATGGGACCTTTGAGGTCGAGAACCTCTCAGGTTCGTCCTTTCACGCCACGTTCAGCAACATGCAGCAGGTAGGATGGGAATTAAAGGATCGTCGGGGCCGTGTTTGTACGTCGTGGCCCATCGTGGTGTCTCCAGCGCTCAGCGCCCTCATTCTGGAGGTCGGTGATCGGAAAGTCTATTCCTTGAGTGGTTCTTTTGCGGACCAACAAGGGAACCCAATACCACCGGGTTCCTACAGGTTGGAGGTGTTCTTACTCAGAAAACGTACGCCAAGACTTGCCCTTGACGTTGCTCTTGAGTGACAGTTGTCCCCATCGCCGAAAGGAGGTATTCCAATGAAGCGACCGGCATCATTTCTGGCGACTGTGTTCCTGGCCCTCGTGGCGCTGGCGCATGTGCTCCGAATCGTGTATTCCGTCGAGGCCGTCGTGGCAGGCGTAGCACTCCCAATCTGGATAAGCGTTCCGGCGATCGTGGTGCCCGGCGGCCTGGCCTGGTGGCTCTGGAAAGAATGACAACAGGTTGGTTGATCCAGCCGGGCCGGCGTGACGGTATGTTCTCCATGGATAAGTGGTACATGGATGCCGTAACGGAACGCGGCGACGTTCTGATCGGCTACCGTGTGACGTTCCGCTGGCTCCGTTTCAGCCTGTCATGTGCTGCATCCCTCGCCGCCCCGGGGTCGCGCCGCCCGACGGTGCGCTTCTTTTGTGCCGACGTCCCGGAGCGCAACGACACGTCACTGACGTGGGGGTGCAGACCCGTGCACGTCCGGGGAACGTGGAAGACGGTTGTCGAGGGACCGAACCTTGAACTCCTATGCGACGAAGCTACCCGTATCGTCTGGCATAACCTGCAGGCCCTGTCGGCGGTCCGTTTCAGCGCCGGTGGCCCCGATGTGCACGGACGCGGTTATGTCGAACGGATGCAGGTAAGGCTCGATTCGTCTCGGCGCCCGATGGACGATCTCATCTGGGGCCGGTTTTGCGGTCGTGAGCATTCCGTAGTCTGGATTCAATGGAAGGGGCCAATGAACCGGGCCTGGCTCATGCACAATGGTAAGGTCGTCGCCCAACACGAGAATATTACCGAGCCGCAGCGGTGGTCGGACTGCGAATTAAGATGTTCGGACAGTGCCATACTGACGGACGGTCCCGTTCTGACCAAGTGGCAGCGGGGCATGCTGCGGGTTGTTGGATGTATGCCGTCCTGGCTGGATACTGCACAAACGAAGTGGCGGAGCCGGGGCGCCCTTTACACGAAGGGGCGGCGGGTCGATGAAGGGTGGGTCATTCACGAACATGTGCGGTTTCGGTGAAGAGCGTCTTGAAAATCCTATATGCCGGATTGTTCGTACTTGTGCTCCCGGCCGCACTCGCCGCATGGGCCGAAGCCAGTTCGAAGAACATTGCTTTGCCTGTGCTGCATCTCCCGATCGCAGGAACGCTCTTGATCGCAGCGGGCGTCACAGTCATGGGCATGGCTGTCTATGCTCTGAAAATCTATGGTGATGGGCTTCCGATGAGCCCTTTTCCTCCGACCCGCTTCGTCCACCAGAGTCTCTATCGGTGGGTTCCTCACCCTCTGTATGCGGGCTTCTGCGTGACGGTTTTTGGGTGGGCCGCCTATACGGGTTCGGCAGGCGGCCTCTGGCTCGTCGCACCAACCGTGGCGGCGGCATGCGTTGCCTTCGTGTGGGGCTATGAGCGGCACAAGTTGCGAGAACGCTTTTCGGGACCTCTTCCGGCGTCGCTGATACGTCTACCGGCAGAGGGTTCGGAGAGGCCTTCGGCGTGGGATCGGGTCTCGGTGATCGTGCTTGTCTATGTGCCGTGGCTTGTCGCGTATGAAATGACGGTCCTGGCCGGTGTGGCACCCGATGCGGTCGACCTGAACTTACCATCCGAGCGGCAATGGCCTGTGCTGGTTTGGACAGAGCTGGTTTATGCAAGTACCTATCCCTTCGTTTTCCTCGCACCTTTCATCGCGTCGCGTCGCGGCGAGCTGCGTTGGTTTGCCGTTCGCGGATGGTGGGCCACGGTTGGGATTACGGCGATTTACTGGACGGTCCCCGTGATAGCCCCGCCTCGACCGGTCACAGAGGCCGGATGGATGGCCGACATGCTAAGATGGGAACGAACCCTGGACAGCCCGGCCGCCGCCTTTCCGTCCTTTCACGTGGTGTGGGCATTGCTCGCGGCGCGGCTGTACGCGAAACCGATGGGTCGTCTGTCCTCCGTGGCCTGGGTCTGGGCAGGGGCAATCGGCATCAGTTGCGTCACGACCGGTATGCACGCCCTCCTCGACGTCCTAGCCGGAGCCGCAGCGTACATATTCCTTTCGAAGATAGAGGTTATCTGGGAAGGTCTTCGAAAATGGGCCGAGCGGATGGCCAATGGCTGGAAAGAATGGAACATCGGTCGCATGCGCGTCATCAACCATGGATTCTACGTCGGAGTCGGCGCATTCACCGGAATGGTGATCATAGGTGCGCTGCTCGGTGCCCGTCACCCCGGCATCGTGTTTCTAACAGGCATGTCTTCGTTGGTTGGCGCGGCTCTCTGGGCTCAGGCGGTGGAAGGTTCCTCGGTTCTTCTGCGTCCTTTTGGATACTACGGTGGGGTGATAGGAGCGATGCTTGGCATCGGGTTGGCCCAGGTGTGGGGAATGGACGGTTGGTTGTTACTCGCAGCGTTCGCCGTCGCCGCGCCGTGGATTCAGTTTTTTGGAAGGATACGGTGCCTGATACAGGGATGCTGCCACGGTCGCGCGGCTCCGGAGTGGATGGGAATTAGGTACCGCCATGAACGATCCCGCGTGACCCGGCTCACGGACTTGCGGGAGCGCCCGGTAGTTCCCACACCGCTGTTTTCCATGTTGTGGAATGTCCTCTGCGGTGCGCTGCTTCTTCGCATGTGGGCGGCCGGTGCGGGCAAGCCGTTCACGGCCGGGATGTATCTGATACTGGCCGGCCTGGGGCGCTTCGTGGAGGAAGCCTATCGCGGCGAACCGCAGACCCGGATAGTGGGCGGCCTTCGACTATACCAGTGGATGGCGATCCTCAGCGTTGGGACCGGAGCCGCCTTGACGACGGTTGGACACAATATGCAATCGCCTTCGCTGAGTGTTACGCCCGTGCTCGTCGTCTGGTCGCTTGCGTTTGGAGTGGTGACGTGGTTTGCCATGGGCGTTGATTCTCCGCTATCGAACAGAAGATTTTCCCGCCTCACCTGATGGGCGCTTGACAAACGCTAGTTCAGGCCATAGATTGTTCCAATACCATCCACGTTAACCGGACCCGATATGAAGAACATCCTTGTGTCATTCATAGGGCTTACCGTGGCTGCCAGCATATATACCGCGGTAAGCTGTCAAACAGACAAACCCAAAAACCTCAAGGTGCTGAAGGACTCCGACATGACCATCCCGGAAATCAAGGAGTACATGCGCCAGTTCACGCTATCGTTGGGCGTGGAATGCGATTACTGCCATAACGAAGACGATTACTCCAGCGACGAGAAGGATAACAAGAATATTTCGAGGGAAATGATGCGCATAGTGGAGGTCCTGAACGACACACACTTCAAGAACGCCAAGACGGAAGTAAGCTGCTACACGTGCCACCGCGGATCGGTCGAGATCAAGAGCATTCCGCCGGGCCTGTAACGCGTTTCTCAGCGAAGCGGCCAGGGACCGGTGCGTCGGGAAAGACGACGCGGACCGGACGCAGCCGCAACGGAGATGAAGGAACTCAGCGGGAGGATCGATTGCGGCGGTAGGGTGGGACGCGCGAGTGGTAGACTGTCCGTCGTGAACGCACCGGTGAGTCGCTGACCTCTCTCTGCAGGATGCGGACCTCCTTCTTGGTGAGGTCTCTCCATTCCCCCGGCTTCAAACCTTCCAGGGACAGACTGGCCATGTGAATCCGAATCAGTCGGACTGCGGGGTGTCCTACAGCGGCCGTCATCCGGCGAACCTGGCGGTTCTTGCCTTCCGTGAGGGTGAGACGAAGCCAGCACGTCGGAATGTGTTTCCTGAAGCGGATCGGCGGATCGCGCGGCGGAAAATCGACAGCCTCCATCAACTCGGCCAGCGCGGGCAAGGTCCGGCGGCCCCTGACGACCATCCCCCGGCGCAAACGCTCCAGCGCGCGTGGGTCGGGGACACGCTCCACCTGGACGCAATAGACGCGGCGGTGTCCGTACTTCGGTTCGATCAGGCTGTGGCTGAGCGTTTTGTCGTTCGTCAGGAGCAACAGGCCTTCACTGTCGGCGTCCAGCCGGCCGGCGGAATACACGCCTCCCGGAAATCCGAACTCAGCCAGCGTCCGATGGCCCCCTTCGGCGGTAAAGCGGCAAACCACGCCGTACGGTTTGTAGAAAACGATGTACCGAAAACGGGACGTCAAGGCATCAGGCCCAGCTTCTTCATCCGCATGATCAAAGTGGTCCGTTTCATCCCCAGTCGCTTGGCGGCCTCCGCCTTATTGGATCCGGTCTGCCTCAAAACATGACGAATGTAATCCCGTTCCAGATCCTCCAGGGTGCGGATATTCGTTACGACGAAGGGAACGCCGGCCGGGCCCGGGGTCGCCGTTTCTACGGCCGTTTTTCCGAGCAATTCGTCCGGAACGTCGTTCATATCCAGATGCTCCGTTTGCGCGAAGATGAGCATGCGGCTGATCACGTTCCGCAACTCGCGTATGTTGCCTTTCCATTCCCGGGAACACAGAAAATTCAAGGCGTCTTTGGCTATGGAGTGGATCTTTTTGGCGGACTTCTCGTTGTGCTCGTTGATGATGTGGTTGATGAGCAGGGGAATGTCGTTGCGTCGCTCGCGCAGGGGAGGAATCTTGATCGGGATCACGTGAAGCCGGTAGTACAGGTCTTCGCGGAAACGGCCCTCGCGGCACAACTCGTACAGGTCGCGGTTCGTCGCGGCGATGATCCGCACGTCCACCGGCCGGTACTCGAGTTCTCCGATCCTGCGGATTTCCTTCTCTTGAATGACGCGCAGCAGTCGGGACTGAAGCGCCAGCGACGTATTGGATATCTCATCGAGAAAGAGCGTGCCGCCGCTGGCTTCCTCGAAGAGGCCTTTCTTGTCGTACGACGCGCTCGTGAACGAGCCTTTCTTGTAGCCGAACAACTCACCTTCCAGCAGACTCTCCGTCAAGGCTCCGCAGTCGACCGCGATGAACTTGTTGTGCTGACGTTTCGAGTTGAAGTGGATGGCGCGCGCCACGAGTTCCTTGCCGGTCCCGCTTTCGCCGTGAATCAGGGCCGTTTCGTCGCTGAGGGCCGCGGCGCTGATCAGGCGACGCACATGGTTCATCTCGGGACTGATGCTGACGATGTTATCGAGCGCAAATTCCTTTCCGATTTCGGTCTTGAGCACAACGATCTCCTGCTCGAGCTTGGCCTTTTCCGTGGCCAGCTTTTCGTAGTCGTCCCGGCGTTGATGATCGGCGCGTCCCTGGAGGTACTTGTCCGTGGATTCCCGGATCACTTTTATAAGGACGTCGGTGTCCCATGGCTTGGTAATGTACCGAAACGCTTCGCCGACGTTGATCGAATCTACGAGGTCGTGGATGTCGACGTACGCCGTCAGAATGATGCGAACGGTGTACGGATACAGCTCCTTGATCTTCTGCAGAAGCTCGACCCCGGTCATTTCGGGCATCTTCTGATCGACGAGAGCCACGGCGATCTCGTGAGACCGCAGTTGTTCGAGGGCCTGCGATCCGCCGGTGGCCGTGAGTACGTTGTAATCCTCCTCCAGCATTTTACGCAGCACGTTGAGGATGGGCACCTCGTCGTCGACGCACAGGACGTTGAGCCTTGTGAGATCAGTACTCATCGCAGTGCCAGTTTGACGACGTTTTCGATATGGTAGGTGTGCGGGAACATGTCCACCGGCTGGCAGCGTTCGACCGCGTAGGCGTCCCGTGTCAGCAGGGCGAGATCTCTCGCCTGCGTGGCCGGATCGCAGCTGATGTACAGTACTGAAGGAGGCGACAGGCGGAGTACCGATTGCACGACGTCCGGATGCAGTCCCGATCGGGGCGGGTCGAGGATGAGGGCTTCCGGCCGGTCCCGGCAGCCGGCCAGCGCCTGCCGGATGTCCGCCTGACGAAAAACGCAATTGACTACGCCGTTGTGCCGAGCATTCTTTTCCGCATTGGCCACCGCGTCGGGCGCCCGCTCCACACCCACCACCTCTCGTACGTGCCCGGACAGATAGATCGCGATCGTCCCCGTGCCGCTATACAGATCGTACACGCGCTCGGTTCCATCGAATTCTCCGAGTTGCAGAACCGTGTCGTACAGTTTCTCGGCCGCCAGCGTGTTGGTCTGAAAAAAGGCAGATGGAGCGATCTCGAATTCGAATGGCCCCAGGCGTTCGGTGACGATCGGCCGCCCGGCCAGCACGAACTCCTGCTCCCCGATGGCGACCTGGGATTTACGCCGGCTCGTACTGTGAACGAGGGACGTGACTTCCGGAAACCGGTTCAGCAGTTCATCGCGAAATCCGTTCATCGTTTCGGCTGCTTGTTCGGTCGTGATGACATGGACCATGAGATCGGATGTGCGGGCGCACTGGCGGAGTATCAGAAATCGCCAGAATCCTTCGTTCGTGCGGACGGAGTAGGCGGGGAGACCGCTCGTTCGCGCAAACGACGCCACGTGACGCAGGATGGCATTGGCCAGGTCGGACTGCAGGTGGCAGTGGTCGATGTTCAGCACTTTGGCAAAATTCTTCGCCACATGCAGACCGAGGGCGAATCCCGGCTCGTCGGGAAATCCGTCCGTGATGTCCGTGAGCCACGGCCGGTCGCCGAAGGTAAATTCCATCTTGTTCCGGTACGCGAAAACGCGAGGCGAGGGAACGGGCGCCGGTATCTGCACATCCCGGAGGCCGCCGATGCGGGCAAACAGGTCCTCGATCGTGCGGCGCTTGAATTCAAGCTGTGCGGCGTAATCCACGTCCATCCACCGGCAGCCTCCGCACGTTCCAAAGTGCCGGCACGGCGCGTCCGTGCGGCTAACCGATGCGTCCAGCCGTTCGACGGTCACGGCCTCCGCGAACGATTTCTTCTTTTTCACAATGCGGGCGAGAACGCGGTCTCCGGGAACGGCGCCGTTGACGAACACGACGAAATCGTCGATCCGGGCGACGCCCTGTCCGCCGAAGGAAACGCCCTCGATCGTCAATGGGAGCTCAGCCCCTTTCTTGATGGCCGTCTCGGGATCCGTCGTCATGCGGTGAAAACGTTATCTGGGTTTGGCGGGTACGGGTTGAAGCTCGACGTTGAGTACCACGGTTTCATTGGGCGCAAAGAACCGCTCCAGCTCCACGGTCCGGAAGCCGTCTTTCTGGAAGGTCACGCGGTGCCTGCCCGGCTTGATATTCGGCCAGGTCTGTGGGGATGGGGTTTTCGTAAACACATTATGGAAATCGTTGTTGAGGTACACAAAGGCGCCGGGCGGCTTGGTGTCGGCGACGAGGCCGATTCGCCGGTTCTCCGGACGATAGTAGTCGAGGACGCCCATGAGTTTGTCGAGGTCCAGCGTGAACTGGCGTGTTTCGTCCGCACGATCAAGGTTGAAATTGAATTCGTACGTCTGATAGAGGAGCGGAAAACGGACTTTCACGGAGTTGCGGCCCGGACGAAAACTCTGCAGGGTCACCGGACCGTCAAGGTTGCCGCGTGCCGGCCATTCCTCTTCGTTCAGATACACCCGCGCGTCGGCGAGGAGACCGGCCAGCGACGATCGCACGTCGAGCTTGACCGAACCGTAGGACTCCCCGTTCCACCACGGCAGCAGCCACGTTTGGGCCGCCAGCCATCCGATCACGAGCAGCGCCAGCGACCCGGCGATCAAGATACCTCGGCGGCGCCGGCGTCGCGTGCTCCTCGAGGTAATATCCAGTTTGAATGACTCGTCGGTACGCTCGATGTCTTGTCCGGTCATCTGGAAAAAACGGCCGAGATCGGCTTTCTCTTTCCCGTGCACGGATCCATAATAATCGATCAGGACGCGTTTGATCTGCGCCTGGGATATCGATTCCAGATACGTGTTGAGATCCCGGATGAGCGAGCCGGCCTGGTCGTAGCGTTCGCCCAGATCCTTGGACATGCATTTGTGGACGATCTGGACAAGGGCACGCGGCACATCCGGACGCACCTCGGACAGCGGCGTAAACCGGCACTGCGCAATGAGCGTGATCAGCGTAAGGTTGGAGTCCGCCACGAACGGTTTCCGCCCGGTAAGCAGTTCGTACATCATGATGCCCAGACTGAATAAATCGCTTTGCAGAGTCAGGCGGTCGCCGGACGCCTGTTCCGGAGACATGTAGGAGGGCGTGCCGATGATGATGCCCGTGGAGGTCAGGTTCTTGCTGGTGTCGGTCTCTTCCTGCTTCGCAATTCCGAAGTCCATCAGTTTGATCTGTCCGTCCTTGCTCAGCCGGACGTTGCTGGGCTTGATGTCACGGTGGAGGATGCCTTTCTCATGAAGATGCTCCAGGCCGCGTGCCGCTTCACGCAGGATAATGGCCGCGACATAGGGCGGCATGGGCCCCTGCTGCTTTAGGATTTCGCTGACATCGATCCCTTCGACGTATTCCATCACGAGACAATGGTTGTTGCGGGCGTCGATGAAATAATCATAGATGGCCGGCAGGTTTTCCTGTCTCAGCGATGCCGACAGCACGGCCTCCCGCTCGAATCGCTTCACCTTATCCCGGTGGTCGCCCTTGACCACTTTGATGGCCACGGGGCGGTCGAGCGCGGGGTGGCGCCCCATGAAGACCGTAGCCATTCCGCCGGCCCCGATCTGACGGGTGACCTCATAACTTTGAATGAGTTTTTCCATGCTGAAAGGATGTGCGTGGGAGTAAAACAAAGAGGCCAGGGAGAATCCCTGACCTCTGCAATGTACAAACTTCTCCTACTTAAGCAATACTATTCTGGCGCCTCCACCACCGCTTCCGGCAATACGTCGCGCATGCGAATCCTCGGGCGCTCTTTCATCTTGGCTTTGAATTTTTTCAACTGAGTCTCCAGTTTATCCAGGGACTGATCGATGGCCTTCGTGGGATCGGCGTCGCGCGTTCGAACGTGCAGCATCGTTCCGTACACCTTTACGTTGATCTCCACCTGCTCGTAGAGCTTCTCTTTGCTCAGGATGACTTCACAGTCAATGATCCGATCGAAATAGCGCGACATGCGCTCGATTTTCTCCTCCACGTATTCTCTCAGCTTGGGGGACAACTTCTGATGGCGGGAGGTGATTCGGATGTTCATAGTCAGCTCCTTTGTAAGATAGTAAGGGACACTATGAATTGAAGAGAAGCGGGATAAAGGCCGCAAGGCCTGCAGAATCCATGATCCTTTCGGTTGGTTGAAAATGGTTATTTCGACGCCCTCGGATGGGCTTTGTCGTATACGGATTTCAGCCGTTCGACCGTCACGTGCGTGTAGATCTGCGTGGTAGACAGATTCTCGTGACCCAGCAGCTCCTTGACGGCCCGCAGGTCGGCGCCGTTATCCAGCAGATGCGTGGCAAACGTATGCCGGAGGATGTGCGGGCTGAGTTTGGCCGCGTCCGACACGTGAGACAGCACCCTCCGAACCATACGCTGGACGGACAGGACCGTGATCCGTTTTCCGTTGTGGGCCACGAACAACGCCCGCGGGTCGGCCTCTGTGCGCCGATCGCAAACCGACGACCGGACGGCCATATACTTTTCCATCCATGCAGCCGCAGCCTGCCCAACCGGAAGAATGCGCTGCTTCGCGCCCTTTCCCATGACGGAAACGGTACGTTGGCGGACGGAAAAATCGGCGAAGTTCAGTCCGACAAGTTCGCTCAGGCGCATGCCGGTGCTGTAGAACAGTTCAACGATGCATCGGTCACGGATCCCCTCAGGAGTGGAGACGTCGATGAAATCGAACGCATTCAACATCTGGGATTGAGTCATGAATACGGGGACCTTCTTGTCGTACCGGGGAGTTCGAATCATGGAGGCCGGGTTAGCATTCATCACTCCCGTTCGGTTCAGGTAGCGAAAGAACGCTTTCACGGCGGACAATTTCCGTGCGATGGTCTTGGTTCCAAGTTCCCGCCTAGACAGGTGAGCAAGGAATCCTCGGACATCTTTCTTGCCCAGTCCGCCCGCGTCCACGACTCCCCTTGACCCAAGAAAGTCGATAAAGGCTTCCAGATCAATGCGATAAGAAGTGACCGTGTGGCTGGAATAGTTCCTTTCGGCGTCAAGATAGCGTAGGAAATGATCGAGGTGTGCTCTCATTAATCGGAAGGACCGTTGAAAGGCGAGTTTGAACATCTCCTTCAATGAGAATGTACCACAGTATCCGCCGATAGTCAAGGGCCGGGAGCGCCAGTGGCACATTTTTTTCGAAAGACAGAAGGACACCGTTCCAAGTTCAGTGCCTTATGAGTTTACGGGCCTTTCTGGAGCACTTCAAGTCGGACCCTGGCGGTGCCGCTTCGGACCATGTCCAGTTTTTGAGCCGCCGCGTACGAAAGATCAATGATCCGGTTCTTCACGAAAGGGCCGCGGTCGTTGATGCGGACTTGCACGGTTTTTTCGTTCTTGAGATTGGTGACCCGCACCACAGTGCCGAAGGGAAGCGTCCGGTGGGCGGCCGTCAGATCGTGCATGTCATACGTCTCGCCGTTGGCGGTCTTTCTTCCGTGGAACTTCGTTGCATAGAACGACGCGATACCTTCGAGAGATTCCCCACCCCCGCCGCGAAGCGTGTGAACGGTCCCGCCGGATGTGCCCGACCGATACAGCGGAGACGCAGCACAACCTGCCAGAAAAACCAGCCACACGATCCCCAACGACAGCTCTGCCCGCCGGCGCAATGGCCGGACGCACGTTCTAGTCATGGCCTCCGTCCTCCTGCTTCAGATCATCCATCGTCTCATCCACGCTCGTCGAATCTTCAAGGATGTACTTGAGCAGGGAATCGGGGAGGTCCGTTTCCAGCGAGTCGATGGCGGCGCCAATCGCCGCCGTGTCGGCCCCGGCGCTCGGTTTGCCCTCCCGTTCCTCCCTGGGAGCCGGCAGGATCAATTGATCCATGCGCACGAACGAAGTATCGATGAAAGAAACAAGTGAATCCTTGGAAATGCCGTGGAACCGTTGATACGCGTCGATCTTCGGAGATACCCGTTCGGCGAACACCGAAAGGGGAGCGGCAAACTTCAGGGTCGTATAGACGCAAAAAGCCCGGTCCGGCTCCCCCAGTTTCTTCTCATACAGCCAGCCCATCGCATACAGGGACGGGATCTTGTATGCGGACGATTCCATCGCGATGGACCGGTACAATGCCAGCGCCTGCTCGTAGAGACCCCGTCCGTGCAAGAGGCGCTCGGCGTCCTCGAAACGGGTTCGCCACGGGTCTCTGTGTTCGACCTCCAGGCCAAGTATCTTCCGTCCCAGGGGCGCGAGTCTTCCTTCGGGGTACTTTGCGAGCGCCTCCTCATAGAAATGGCGATAACTCGCCGAGCGCAATTTCTGGTGGGTTCGGGCGATCCCGTAATAGGCCTCTTCTCCGTACGACGTGGCGCCGAAATCGGCTGCAATGTCCTCATAGTACGACAGCGCGGAGTCGTAGAGTGTCTGATCGTAATAGAAAAAATCGGCGATGCGCAGATAGTCGGCGGCCAGGGAGTCCGCCATGCTGCGTTCCACCTGCGCCAGGGTGTCGGGAGACACGATCCGGATCGCCGATCGAAGCGCATCCCGGAACCACCTCAGGCGGCCCTGGAGATCCGCGTTGGTCAGATGGGTGCTCGCAAGGTCAACGGCCGACGCCGACTTCGGCTCGTCCGAATCGATTTTTTTGGTTGCCAGCGTCTCGCCCGATTTGGGTTCACCCCTTCCGGTGAACGAGGACCCTACCGCCGAGTCTGCAGCCGTGGAGTCCAGGTACGGACCGGACTCCATCGTTAAGCCGAGCCGTAGCACCGAGTCGAGGCCGGTTATTCCAAAGGCCCCCAGCGACACGCTATCCGGTGCGGGCATGTCCGGTTGCTCCAGCCGCGCACGGAGGTACTCTAATAGATAGCGGTCGGTCATTACTAGAGAGCGGAAATAATCCATCCGGAGGAGCAGGTTGAGTCTTGCGGCCGCCTGACCCCGGAATCGCGACTGCGGATATTTTGTCGAGGCAATCTGATAGTATTTTCGAGCCAGCAGGCGGTCGGGTTCAAAACCGTCCGACACCGATGTGGTGTCGTGCATCGAACCGAGCCAATAATATGCGTCTCCGCTCAGCACCGGATTCCCGTAGTCGTCGATCACGTGGAGGAATTGCGAGCACGCGGCGCTGTATTTCTTCTGCAGGCGCAAAATCTCGGCAATCTCAAACTCGGCATGGACATAGAATGGCTTGAATCGGAGGTCTCCCAGCAGCCGGTCCAGTTCTTCGATCGCACCGTCGTATTGACCCTGGAACTTGCGGCACCGGGCGATCATGAACGTCACATCGAACCGTTCGGCCGCGCTCAAATCCATCCGGCGGAGGGACTCGAACAGCGTTGCGGCCTGCTTGAAGTCACCCATTTCGAAGGCGCAGAAACCGGCCTTGAACAGGGCGGCCCTCTTTACGTTCGAACGGCATTTCAGCGCCGCGGCCTGACTGAAATGCTGGTACGCGGGTTCCAGCCGGCCATGGCTCGCCGACAGGTCGCCGAGATAAATGAGCGATTCGGCGTGCAGGTTGGGATTCTCGGAGATCAGCGGTATCTGACGCAGCACCTCCTGGGCGTCCTGGCCCTTTCGGAGTTTGATCAGGGTCTTGCCGTACCATAACCTGGCTTCCGGCAGGTAGCGGCTGTTCGGATACCTGGCCGCGAAGACCTCGAAACGGTTCTTAGCGTCGTAGTAATCGTTTGTGGAGGCCCGCAGGTAGTGTGCCTTGCCGATCAAGAGGATCGCATCTTCCACCCACTTGCTCTTGGGATGCAGGACGACCACCTTGTTGCCCTTCTCGATGGCGACGTCGAAGAACTGCCTGGCATCGTCGGGTATCGTCATACCTTCCAGACTGAAGCGATCCAGGGTGATCTCGCGGTTCATCTGGGTCTGGTTCTCACTCTGTTCGCGGGCCCGTTTCATCGCCTGCAATCCGTTCTCCAGGGCCTTGTTCGCGTTGAAGAAGGTATTGAAGTAGGCACAGCCGCCGATCGCGGTTGTCAGAAAAGCTACGGTGAGCAGCGAGGTCTTTGTTCGCATGGTCCTCAACAGGTTACGTTCAAGCCGTCGTATGCCAGGTGGATGGATTCCGGCAGCAGGGCCGACACTTCCGTGTGGAGAAGGTCGTGCGAAATGTGCGTGAAGTAGGTCTGCCGTGCCCGAATCCGAAGTGCCACCTCGACGGCTTGATCCAGATGAAAATGGGTAGGGTGCGGGCGGAAACGCAGGCAATCCAGTACCAGCACGCCGGCGTTCTCGAAATGCTTCCACGACGATTCCGGTATCCCCGAACAATCCGTTGCGTAGATGAAATCGCCGATCCGATAGGCGTAGATCGGGAGTCCTCCGTGCAGGATGGGTACGGGTTCGATGACGGTGTCGCCGACGTTGAACGGTCCCTCCACCGGATTGAGATCGATCATCGGTATGCCGCCGGGAAGGTCCGGATACTCAAAGATGTACGAATATGTGTGCCGAAGCTGGCGGCAGGTATCGGGACTGGCGAAACACGGCATCTTTGTACGTTGACGGAAATTGAACGGACGCGTATCGTCCAGTCCGAAAACATGGTCCACATGATGGTGCGTGAACAGTATAGCATCCACCCGATCGATGCCGTGGATCAGGCACTGCTGCCTCAGGTCGATGCACGGGTCGATCAGAATGCGAAGTCCCCCGACCGATACCAGGACTGACGCACGCAACCGCCTGTCCTTCGGGTCTTCGGAGCGGCACGTTCGGCAGTCGCAACCGATTACCGGAACGCCGTGGGAGGTGCCGGTACCTAGGAAGAGGATTTCCATGCTCCGCAGGAGTCTCCATTCCGGGGATTACTTGGCCGATGGAATGTTCGCGTCGGCTCGAGCGGCGCTGATCACGCTGGGGATCTTTCGAATGCGGTCGAGAATGAGGTCCAGGTGCGCAATATTCCGCACCTGGATCACAAACGTGTGCACGCTCTCGGTGCCGTAGGTCTTGACATCGGCGCTCACGATGTTTGTGTCGGTCGCGGATATCTTCTGGGTCACGTCGTTGAGGAAGTTCTTCCGGTCGTAGCCGACGACGCGGATCTGGACGAGGAAGTTCTTGGAATCGTCGACCTGCCACCGTGCCTGTATGCTGCGGTCGGGTTCCCGTTTCAGGGCGTCGAGGATGTTGAAGCAATCGCTCCGGTGAATGTTGATGCCGCGCCCGCGCGTAACGTAGCCGACGATGTCGTCGCCGGGAATCGGATTGCAGCAGCCGGCGAAATGAATCATCAGATTGTCCATGCCACTGATGACAATGCTGCGCGTCTCGGTACGGGGCCGGCGGATCAGGCGCTTCAAGAGAGAAATCTGGTTCTGGTTCTTCTCTTTGGGGGCGATGCATGACAGGATCTTCTGGGCGACGCTCGTGGCCGAAAGATTGCCGCGTCCGATCGACGACAGCACCATGTTGACCGAGTCGAACTTGAGGTCGGCCGCAACCTTCTTGAGCTCGTCCGCCAACTCGTGCATCGTTCTCCGCACGAGGTTGTTCTTCAGCTCCTGGTCCAGCATTTCCCGGCCCAGTGCAATGCTCTGCTCCATCTCGACGTTGCGGAAGTACCGCTTGATGTAGCTCCTCGCCTTGGCCGTCTTGACGATCTCCAGCCAGTGCAGGCTCGGCCGCTGCTGTTCCGAAGTGATCACCTCCACGAGGTCACCGGATGCCAGCTCGCTGTGCAGGGGTACGATAC
Source organism: Bacteroidota bacterium (assembly GCA_037445875.1). Lineage (GTDB taxonomy): Bacteria > CLD3 > CLD3 > SB21 > SB21 > JBBIJR01. Next base: position 28,864 of record JBBIJR010000009.1, read on the forward strand.
GGCCGTTGATCTTGCCGCCGATGCAGTGGAGCCCGACCTCCGAGTGGACGGCAAAGGCAAAGTCCAGGGGATTGGCGCCCTTGGGAAGGGTAATGAGGTCCCCCTTGGGCGTGAACACGAATACCTCGTCCTGAAACAGATCGATCTTGAGGTCCTCGAGGATCTCGCTCGCATCGTTCATGTCCTTTTGCCGGTCGATGACCTGGCGGATCCAGTTGATCTGGCGGTCGAACTGGTCCATCTGCGGCTTGCCTTCCTTATACAGCCAGTGGGCCGCGATGCCGTTCTCTGCCACGTCGTGCATCTCGTGCGTGCGGATCTGGATTTCCACCATCTTTCCGTCCGGACCGATCACGGTCGTGTGGATCGACTGGTATCCGTTGATCTTCGGTACGGCGATGTAGTCCTTGAACCGCTCTGTGACTGGTGTGTACGTACTGTGAACGACCCCGAGGGACTTGTAACAGTCCACCTTGTCCTGGACCAGAATACGAATGGCGAGGAGGTCGTAGATTTCCTGAAAGGGCTTGTTGCGCTTCTTCATCTTGTTGTAGATGCTGAAGAAGTGCTTCGGGCGTCCCACGATATCGGCGCTTATGTCGTTTTCCCTCATGCGTTCGCGCAGCGGCGCGGAAACCGTCTCGATATAGGCCTCGCGCTCCTCCCGTTTGTCGGAAATCAACCGTACGAGGTCGTCATACGAAGACGGATCGAGCGTTTTGAGGACCAGGTCCTCCAGTTCCCACCGGATCCGCGCCATGCCGAAACGGTGGGCCAGCGGAGCATAGACGTCCCTCGTTTCGACCGCGATGCGTTCGCGTTTTTTCTCTGGAAGGGAATCGATGGTCCGCATGTTGTGGAGGCGATCGGCGAACTTGATGAGGATCACGCGGATATCCCTGGCCATCGACAGCAGCATCTTCCGGTAATTCTCTGCCTGCTTGATCTCGATGCTGCCGAACTCGAAACCGCTGATCTTGGTAACTCCGTCCACGAGCGACGAAACGTCCTCGCCGAATCGTGTCCGGATGTCTTCGAAGGTCTGTTCCGTATCTTCGACCACATCGTGCAGGAAGGCTGCCACCAGCGTGATCAGGTCCATCTGCTGTTCGGCCAGGATGCAAACCACTTCGAACACGTGGTCGAAATAGGGCACACCGGACTTGCGGAATTGTCCCTGATGGGCGGAAAAGCTGTAATCGTACGCCTGACGCAGCGGAGTCAGGTCCGCGCTTTTCTGATACGATTGCACCCGACCGATCAACTGCTCCATCCGTCGATCGTAGTAAGACCTGGTATGCGCTTCGGGAACGGATGCGGGCGGGTTTGCAACCTCTGATGCAACGGGCTCGGGACTCCGCGTCTCGATCGAACGGCCTGCATTCACGGACTGTTGTTTGGATGTATTTAGGCGTGTTTCCAACATACAGCCAGACGGGGCACACCCCCTGGTTAGTTCAAACGCCACCCCCGGAACCGTATTCCACGCGCGCTGGAAGCGACGATGTTAGATCAAACCTTTCCCAACATTCAATATAGAGAACGAGTCATCCTTAAACAAGTGTTTTCTCAATACTTGACTTTTGATTTCGTTTGAAATACTTTTGAGGACTCTTCTGGTAAAACCAACCGCCCGGCGGCCGCCGGATCGAATCAGGAGGTCCATGAAGGACAAGATCCGATACCTGGACGGATTGCGTCTCAAGCGTTCTGTGATTGCTGGATGCAATTTTGTCATCAACAAGCGCGACTACCTCAATCACATCAATGTTTTCCCCGTTCCCGACGGGGACACCGGCACCAACATGGCGTCGACGCTGCACAGCATCGTCGAGTCCATTCAGAGTCGCGAGGAGCGTTCGATCCACTCGATGGCGGCCCTGCTCGCCGATTCGGCGCTTATGGGTGCGAGGGGAAACTCGGGAGTGATCCTTGCCCAATTCTTCCAGGGCCTCATGGAGGGCCTTCGCGGTCTGCATCGGGCAACGACCCGGAATTTCTCTGACGCCGTGCGGAGCGCGACCTCCGGTGCGTGGAGCGCTATGTCCAAACCGGTCGAGGGAACCATCCTCAGTGTGATCCGGGACTGGTCTCGCTCGGTCGAGGATCGTTCCAGAAGAACGGAGGACTTCTCCCAATTGTTCAGCGAGTCGCTGGAAGACGCGCAGAAGTCGCTGGAGAATACGCCGAAACAGATGGAATTGCTGGCCAAAGCGGGCGTCGTGGATGCCGGGGCTCAGGGATTCGTGACCATGCTCGAAGGAATTCGGAACTTCATCGAATCCGGGCGCATCTCGGACATCAAACGCACCGGTCTCAGCGAGATGGAGGAGGAAATCGCGGAACCCGTGCTGGAAGAGCACGCGCTGGAGAACATCACGTTCCAATTCTGTACCGAATGCCTTCTCGTCGGCCAGAATATGAACCGCGAGGCCATTCGTTCGAAGATCATGGCGTATGGCGATTCTCTGATCGTTGCAGGGTCCGACCGGAAAGTGAAAGTCCATATCCACTCCAACACGCCGGAGGAAGTCTTCGAGGCCCTCGCCGACCACGGGCACGTGGTCTCCACCAAGATCGACGATATGAAGCAGCAGTTCCTGAGTGCCCACACGGAGACGGGGCAGAAGACCGCCATCGCCGTGGATTCGTGCTGCGACCTTCCGCTCGAGTACATCCGCCACAACCACATCCACGTTATTCCGTTGAACGTGCACTTCGGCGATCAGATTTACATAGACCGCCTCACGCTGACGCCGAGGAAGTTTTACGACAAGCTCTGTTCCTGTGCAGACCATCCCAAGTCCTCGCAGCCGACGCCGCAGAAATTCAAGGAATCGTACGAACGGCTGCTCTACATCTATCCGAACATTCTGTCGCTGCACCTGTCGTCCAAACTGAGCGGCACCTATCAGGGCGCGCTGAGCATGGCGCGATCGGTGGCGGCCGACCGCATCCACGTCGTGGACAGCCGGACGGCCTCTATCGGCATCGGCCTCCTCGTACGTGAGATCGAACCGATGGTGCGGGCCAATGAGCCGACCCGGACCATCCTCGACCACCTCGAGCGCTGCATTCAGAACATGAAGCTCTTCATCAGCATGCAGACGATGGAATTCCTCGTCCGCGGAGGGCGCGTCGGGAAGGCGCGGGGACTCGTCGCCCGGTCCCTGAACATCAAACCCATCCTCGGCATTGTGGACGGGGAAGTCGTTCCCATCGCAAAGGTGTTCGGACATTCCAATGCGCTGCGCAAAGTCGTGGACCTGGTAAAAGAGGAGGTCAGGGGGAGGAGGAACCTGCGGTTTGGCATCGCGCACGCCAACGCGGTAGGAATCGCGGACTGGTATGCGAAAGAACTCGTGAAATGGTTCGAGGTCGACCGGGAGAGCATCCTGATCACGGACGTGTCGACCGTCATCGCCACTCACGCCGGTCCGGGTGCCGCCGCCGTGGCCGTTCTGTCGGACCCATAGAACCAGCAATGAAGCGCGTCCGGGAAACCCTGAAAGTCCTTGCGATTGCGGTCGGCTCGCTCGTTGCTGCGATTGCCGGCCGGCAAAGCGGATCGGATCTCAAGCCGTACGTGGCCTTGTGGAAAAGCGAACAGGTGGATTCCGTCCGTGCTGTCTTGCCGCAACTGGCTGCGAAGTTCCCGAAATCGCCGGAAGTCCTCTTCTGGCAGGCCGTCTTTGACGCGGACGCCGATCGGGCCGTCCGGTTCTACGGATCTTTCGTCGAGGCCTATCCGGGGCACGACCTGGCCGACGAAGCGCTGTATCGCCTCCTGCTCTATGAGTATGCCCTCGGGCAGTATAAGTCGGCGCAGGAGCAGTTCGAGCGGCTGAAGAAGAACTATCCGCGATCGGCTTTCCTTCAAAAGGCCGCGGCGCTGCCGCTGCTTCAGGGCGGACTCGAAGGCACAGGGAGGGACAGCGCGACCGGAAAGGCTCCGCAGCCGTACACCCTGCAGCTTGGGGCCTTCTCGCAGATGCAGAACGCGACCGAACTGAAAGCCAAACTCGACGCTTCCGGCTTTCAAGGCGCCGTGATCGATGAAAAAGTGGTCAACCAGAAGAGGCTGTATGTGGTGAAGTGGGGAAGCTTTGCTGCGAAGGACGAAGCGCAAAGAGGCGGCGACGCCTTGAAATCGAAACTCGCGATCAACTACCTGATCGTCGAAAACAAATAATGGAGAAACGGGACGGCTCCGGCTCGAAGGGCGGAGACATACGGTCCTTTGTGGCGCTGGATACTCCCGATCCCGTCAAGGGCGAATTGCAGCGGCTGCAGGACCGGCTCCGTCCGGTCATCGCCGATTGGCGCCCCGCATGGGTCCGGCCTGCCGCAATGCACCTGACGCTGAAGTTCCTCGGCCCGATTACGGCCGATCAGGTTCGGCAGGTCACGGAGACGATGCTGAGCGTGGCTGCGCTGGCGACTTTCCCCGTTCAACTGGAAGGTCTCGGTTTTTTTCCGCATCCGGATCGTCCGCGCGTGGTCTGGGTCGGATACCGAGCTTCGGAACCTCTGATGAACCTGCAGACCGTTCTGGACGACGGACTCGCCGCACGGGGGTTCGAGAAGGACCGGCGGGCATTCACACCTCACCTCACGCTGGCACGGATCAAGTTTCCGCGGCCGCTGAAACCCGATGCGCTCCGGCAGCTGCGGGAAATCTCGGACTCGTGGCAGCCCGATCTGACACACGTGGTCCACGAGGTCCGTCTCTATCGCAGCGTCCTGACGTCCGCCGGTGCGCAGTATTCCGTGCTGCACACCCAAACGCTGGGTGGAACCGGTGGCGGCTAGCGTTGTGTCCATACGCTCCTACCGGAGGAAATTCCGCCGGGAGCCGGTTTTTATCGTTGAGCTGGACTCCGGAGAGACACTGAAGTTCGAGGGCGAGACGCTGGCGGTTTTTCCCGTGCAAGAGGGCGGGCAGATCCCGGAAGAACGCCTTGGAGCGATGCTCCGCCACCGTGCGCTGCTGGAGGCAACAGCCGGCGCGGCCCGACTGCTGGCGCTGCGGCCGCGAAGTGCGCTGGAACTGAGGGAGAAGTTTCGCCGGGACGGGCATCCCGCGGACGTGATCGAGGAAGTGATCGCCCGGTTAGCCGCGTCCGGCCAGATCAACGACGAGGAATTCGGCTGGAAATTCGCAAGGAGCCGCATCAAACGAAAACCCATCGGTGCGGCTGCGTTGAAGATGCAGTTAACAAAGAAAGGGATCGATCACAAGGCGGTCGAGCGTATTGTCTCCGAGCTCCTTCCCGAAGAGGATGAACTCCGTGCGGCCCTGCAACTGGCGGAGAAGAAGGTCAGAACATATCGAAAAGGAGACGCGACAAAAACCCGAAATCGCCTGGCCGCTTTCCTGAATCAGCGCGGCTTCCGTCCTTCCGTCATCCGCCGCGTCCTCGAGCGTTTTGGGCGCCTATCCTCCGATGATGAGATGTGAAATGCGAACGGAGCCGCGACGGGCAAGAGAAGAGGGACTCAGAAGGGACATTCGTCGGCCTTGAGAAAACCGCCGCCCGGAACACGACTTCGCGCCTTAATGTTAGTCTTTTGCAGTTCTTTCGGACTGAGAAAGCACTAGTTTCCACCCCCACCCTTTGTCCGTTCCACCATCAACTGCGAAACCCGCTTCGCGAACGCCGCCGGGTCTTTCGGCTTGCCGCCCTCCAGAATCAACGCCTGATCGAGCAGCAGCCGGGCATACTCTTTCAGCATCGGATCATCTTTGTCCCTTGCGAAGATCTCGTTCATGGACGTATACAGAGGATGCGTCGGATTGATCTCCAGCGTCCGCGGGCCCGCCGTGACCGTCTGACCCATCGCTTTCATGATGCGTTCCATGTTGGGGTCCATGCTGCCCTCGTCGGCAACCAGGCAGCACACGGAATCCTTGAGCCGCGTAGAAACCCGGACTTCCTTGACGTCGTCCTTCAATTCTTCCTTTAACAGTCCCAGGAGCCCGCCAAATTTCTTCTCTGCTTCCTTCTTCTCTTCCTTCTTTGCCTTGTCCACTTCCATTTCGCCGTGCGCGACGGACTTGAACTTCTTCTCCTTGTATTCCAGGTCGGGCATGACGAACTCGTCGATCTCGTCGAAGAAGAACAAAACCTCGTGTCCCTGCTCCACCACGCTTTCGAGGTACGGCGAACGCGAGAGTTCCTCCCTTGACGTTCCGGCCAGATAATAGACGGACTCCTGTCCCGGTTTCATACTCTCCACATACGCGGCCAGTGTCGTGTATTGTCCCGGCGCGGTCTTGGTCGATTCGAAGAGGAGCAGTTCGGACAACGCGGCACGGCGGTCAGGATCGACGAACAGACCCTCCTTGATCGGTTTGCGGAATTCCCGGTAGAACGATACGTACGCCTCGTATTCCTTGCTCTTGAACTCCGCCAGCGTGTCGAGGACTTTCTTGACGAGGTTCTTCTTGATCACTTCGATCTGGCGGTTGGATTGCAGGATTTCGCGAGAGACGTTGAGAGGGAGGTCGGAGGACTCGACGACGCCGCGCACGAAGCGCAGGTACACGGGCAGCAGCGCCTCGCAGTGGTCCATGATCTGGACCCGGCGCACGTACAGCATCGGACCGAACTTGAATTCCTTGTAGAACAGATCGAACGGCGCTTTGGAGGGGAGGAACAGCAGGGCCGAAAATTCGGAAGTGCCTTCGGCGCGGAAGTGGATCACTCTGGCCGGGTCGGTCCAGTCGTGCGAGACGTGTTTGTAGAATTCTTTGTACTCATCCTCGGTCACATCTGCCCTGTCTTTCAACCAGATCGCCTTCCGGGAGTTGAGGACATCCTCCTTGATCGTCCCGTCCTTCTTCACGTCCATGCAGATTGGATGTTCGATGTAGTCCGAGTATTTCCGTACGACCGACCGGATCTCCCACTCGTCGAGGTATTTCTTTTCATCGGCCTTGAGATACAGTATCACGTCCGTGCCGCGCGTGGCTTTTTCGAACGATTCGATCTCGAACGACCCTTCGGCCCGGGATTCCCAGCGGATCGCACGGTCGGCCGGTTCACCGGCCTTTCGGGAGATCACCACGACCCGGTCGGCGACCATAAACGACGAATAGAACCCGACGCCGAACTGGCCGATCAATTCGGGATGGTCCTTGACTTCCTTCGATTGCAGAGCGGAGAGGAACTCGCGCGTACCCGAGTGGGCGATGGTTCCCAGCGCCTGGATGATCTCTTCTTCGCTCATGCCGATCCCGTTGTCGCTGACGGTCAGCGTGCCGGCTTCGGCATCCGTTTTGATGCGGATTTTCCAATCCGAATCGCCCTGCAGGATCTCGTTGTGGGTCAGGGACACGTAGCGCAGGCGGTCGATGGCGTCCGAGGCGTTGGACAGCAGCTCGCGCAAGAAAATCTCCTTGTGCGAGTACAGGGAGTGGATCATGAGATGCAGCAGCTCCCGGACCTCGGCTTTGAACTCGATGGTTTGAGCGGACATGGTACAATCACCTCATGGTTGATGTTGAACTTCGAAGCGGGGCGAAGATACAAACGGGCACCCTAAAAATCAACGCAGGTGCCTGAAAATTCTTGACAACCGGTACATTTTCGTCTATATTGGAGCCCCTTTTGAAGGACCGATGCAAGGAAACGACAGATGGCCAAGACCAAAGGTAACCGGGTTGTAATCACGCTGGAGTGCACGTCCTGCAAGACGAGCGACGTTCCCGGCGTTTCGAGGTACACGACTGCCAAGAACAAGAAGGTGAACACCGAACGGCTCGAAGTGATGAAGTACTGCCGGTTCGAGCGCAAGCACACCCTTCACAAAGAAACCCGCTGAGCGGATTCCATCAAGGATTTTGACCCATGTCCAAGCAGCAGACTTTTCTCGACAAACTGACCAAAGTCAAGGCGCCTTCCGACAAGATCAAGTGTCCCGCCTGCAAACAGGAATCCGCCGTGACGTACGCCAGGTTCGTCGATTCCCGCATTTCGGAAAAAACGGGCGCGTGGAAGTTCCTCGAGCGCAAGGTCCGTCTCTGCGGCAACTGCGGCGCCATGGTCTAGGCCGATGCTGAATGCCGACCTGCTGAAAAACTTCCTCGCCTGTCCTGCCTGTAAGTCTTCCCTCAAAGAAATAGGAACCACGCTTCTCTGTACGAACGCCGCATGCCGGCGCCGCTACGAAGTCCGCGACGGCATCCCCGTGATGCTGATTGACGAATCCACCGTCGTGGAGCCAGCGGAGTTTGAGCGGTTGGTACGGATGCCCTAGTTCCTCACGATTTGTCCCCAGAGAGTCCTGCCTCTTGACACTGGCTGTTCTTCGCTGTACCTTTGTTCAGCCATTGGGTCACCATTCAATGTAGCCTGAAGAAGCTCCACCCGGAAGCGGCCCTGTTTCAGTTTCGCCGGTAGCCCAACCGAACGCGATGGGTTTCCGTAGCAATAGAATCCGTACTCCATCACCCCACTCGGAGGCCATATGGCGGGACCGTTTTTTGTTTGACACCCTGCCGGCGTGGGTGACGTCCAAGAACATCCGATCCCTATCGAAGATCAAGTTCTACAAGCAGTCCGGGGAGACCGATGGATGGACCTGCGAAGCGGTCGGTATCCGAGTCAATGACGTCGTCGTGCTGTGGCGATACGAGCTACTGTCGGGGAGGGGTTCGGCATACAAATCCGCACAACCATGAGTACGTGTAAACTATTTCATGCACTCATTAATAATAGAAGACGAGAGGAAGGCACGAATTCATACGATACCGAGTTCGGGTAATTGGGGGTATGCGAGAATTACGATCGATTCGTCCATACCGCAGATCAAAATTGAGTATATACGCGAGGGAACAGGTTTAAACATGTCGATGGAAGTGGACGAATAGAACCTGATGGCGAAGTGGCCCGCGTCCAACTCTCCCCGCTTGCTAAAAGCGGTCCGCCTCGCTATATTGCCTCCGACGAATCCTGCCATTCATCCGGTCGAGGTTATCCTGAGTTCCGCCGTTTCCCGTGTGCTCGTGGCCCTTGTGGCAATCCCCGTTTTTGTCGTCTTGACGCTGCTGGGCGGGTGGTATTTCTTTGCGCTCGTGCTCCTGCTCGTGCTGTTAGGTGTGGATGAAGTGCTCATCCTAGCCGGACAGAAACAGGTGTGGCTGCAGCGGGCCGTCGCGTGGCTGTTCGCCACCGTGCTGGTCGTGGCCATGGCGTTCGGCAAAACCGATTGGTTCATGACGGGCGTTCTGCTCCTCGCCCTCGTCTCCCTCACCGTCGAACTCTTCCGCAACCGAGACTCCGCTCTCCTGAATGTGTCCGCCACCGTGCTCGCCGTCCTGTACGCGGGCGGTCTTCTGGGAAGCCTGATCCTGGTGCGTCACGCGCACCCGTCGCAGGGTGCCTACCTGGTGTTCCTGGTGTTCGGCAGTATCTGGCTGTGCGATACGTTCGCCTACTATGGCGGCGTGTTGTTCGGCCGGCGCAAATTGTTCGAGCGGGTCAGCCCGAAAAAAACGTGGGAAGGCGCCGCGTTCGGGCTGATCGGCGGGTTGCTGGCGGTACTCGTCATTCGATGGATCTACCACGCGCTCGGGGAGACCGTGCCGCTGACGGTCCCGGAAACGCTGGTGATCGGGACCATCGCCGGTACGATCGGCCAGACGGGCGACCTGGCGGAGTCGCTGCTCAAGCGCGACGCAGGCGTCAAAGACTCGAGCAATCTGATACCGGGACACGGCGGCGTCCTCGACCGATTCGATTCGCTGATGTTCGTTTCGCCGTGCGTGTATTGGTACCTGCAATATTTCATTCGATAGTGCGCTCGATAACGCACTCTTCATAAACACGCGGAGGGCCAACCATGCCCCGATGGATCGCCATACTGGCCGTTCTCCTAACGATTTCGTGGACGTTTTCCTGCGGCCAGCCGGACGTGCCGCGCGGCGGGACGGTCGTGGTGGCGTTGCCCGCGGATGCCGATCTGCTCAATCCGCTGTTGTGGTCGACGAGCAGCACGGGCACCGTCCTGCAGTTCCTCTTCCCTGACCTCACCAATCCGTCGTTCGACACGGCCACGGGGCAGATCGCGTACTCCCCGCACGCAGCCGCGAGCTGGGAGTGGAGCGAAGACGGGACCGCGCTAACCTACCACCTGCGTTCGGACCTCCGGTGGAGCGACGGTCACCCGATGACCGCAAACGACATCAAGTTCTCGTACGAACTCTACTCCGATCCGGCCGTGGGCAGCGTGCGGCGCGGCAGCCTCGCCTACCTCCTCAAGACCGCCGACGGAAAACCGGACATCGAGCGTGCTATCCTGGTGCCCGACGACAGCACGATCACGTTCCGGTTCACTCATGCCTATGAGAAGAACCAGCAACTCAATCATACGCAGCTGAATTTCATCCCGAAGCACGTATTCGAGAAGATTCCCCGCGGCCAGATCCGTACGTCGGACATCAACTTCCATCCGGTTGGCGGCCATCATTTTGTGCTGGGCGGCTGGGTGCGCAAACAGGAGATCGTGCTCGAACGCAATCCCGATTGGGGAGTGCCGCACTCCGCGTACATCGACAAGATCGTTTTCCGCGTGATCCCGGACATGACGACGCGGGTGATCGAGTTGAAGACGGGCGGCGTGGATATCGTGGAAGGACTGTCCCCGGAGGACGCACGGAGTCTTCTGCAGTCGCGCCCGAACGTGCGCATGGAACGGCAGTCGTTTCGACGGTTCGATTACCTGGGCTGGAGCCTGATCGATCAGAACGTCTACCGAAAAAGCGGGAAGAAAACCGTGCGTCCCCATACCTTGTTCGGCGACCGTCGGGTCCGCCGGGCGTTGACAATGGCGATCCATCGAGAGGAACTGATCGAAGGATGGCTCGGCGAATACGGTCAGGCTTGCATCGGGCCCGTGTCGCCCGCGCTGAAGTGGGCTTACAACGACACACTCCGCCCGATCCCGTACGACCCGGACGGCGCCCGCCGTCTGTTGGATGAGTGCGGCTGGTCCGACCACAACGGCGACGGTTTTCTCGATAAAGACGGCCGGAAGTTCGAATTTACCATCGTCACGAATACGGCCAATCCGCGGCGGGAATTCGCCGTCCAGAAGATCCAGTCCGACCTGCGCAAGATCGGTATTCAGTGCGAGACGCAGTTCCTCGAATCCAACCAGTTCAGCGCGGGGCTGCGGGAGAAATCCTTCGACGCGTTCGTGGCGGGCCTGAGCACCAATCTGTACGTCGATCTCAAGCCGCAATTGGGTTCGGACCTGCAGAAGAATGTTTTCAACTACTACTCATACCAGAATCCCGTGGTCGACAGTTTGATCGAGGCGGCATCGTCGAAACTCGACCTGTCGGAAGCCGGTCCGATCTTCAGACAGATCCAGGCGATCGTGCACGAGGACCAGCCGGCAATGTACCTGTTCTGGTTCGACAACATCGTCGGGGTGAACAATCGCGTGCAGGGCACGTCGGTGGATATCTTCTCTGCGTACCACAATTTCTGGAATTGGCACGTGCGGCCGAGGTAGTCATGGTCCGTTACCTCCTGAAGAGAGCCTTCCACGCGGCGTTTCTGATCGCCAGTCTGCTCGTCCTGACGTTTTTTGTGACACGCTTGGCCCCCGGCGATCCATCGATGCTGTACCTCGATCCGGGCATGGATCCCGACGCCGTCGCTCAAACGCGCGAACGCCTCGGTCTCGACGATCCGCTTTGGACGCAATTCGTACGCTGGGCGGGTATCTGGCCGCCGTTCGAAGGATTGCTGCAGGGGGAACTCGGCGTGTCGTTTTCGAAGCATCAGGCCGTTACCACCGTGCTGGCCGAGTCGATTCCGAACACGCTGCTGCTGGCCGGCTGTGCGCTGGTGTTGGATTTTGGTCTTGGCGTGGCACTGGGGATCTTTCTCGCGTTCAGGAACGGCCGTGCGCTTGAGCAAATGCTGACCGTTTCGAGCCTGGTGCTGTATTCGCTTCCGTCGTTCTGGTTTGCACTGATGTTGATTCTCTTCTTCTCTCTCTGGCTGGGGTGGTTTCCGGCGTCCCAGATGTTCTCTGTCGAAACGGCCGACGCTTCCTTCGGAGGGCGGGCGTGGGATCTCGTCCGCCACCTGATCCTGCCGGTCTGTGTGCTGGCCCTGCCGGCGGCGGGAGCGACGGCGCGATATACGAGGAACAGCCTGCTCGACGTGTTACGTCAGGATTACGTCAAGGCCGCCATGGCCCGGGGGTTGAGCGGACGCCGGGTCTTCCTCCGTCACGCCCTGCCCAATGCGGTGTTGCCGCTCATCACACTGTTCGGAATGAGCTTTCCTTTCCTGTTGAGCGGCTCGGTGATCGTGGAGACCGTCTTTGCGTGGCCCGGCATGGGGCGCACGGGCATCGATGCGATCTATGCGCGGGATTATCCCGTGGTCATCGGAGTCACACTCGTAGGCGGCGTCATGGTAGTAGCGGGCAACCTGATCGCGGACATACTCTACGGGTCGGCGGATCCGCGCGTGAGGGTCCCGTAGTCTATTGACTTTCTCGGTTGTTTTTGATAAGATGATCTGAGTTTCGGAACACGAAAGGAACGCCATGAAGTTGCTGAGTTGGGTCGTTTTGATGCTGCTACTCGTCCAGGGATGGGCCATGGGTCAACTCAAGTCCCAGGCGGAGAAACCGCCGGTCAACGTCCTGGGCGGAATCCTCTCCCCGTCCAACGGAGGCCTGTTCGGTCTTTTTTCTCCCGATCGGTTCTACATGAGCCACAGCTACGGTCTGACATACTACACCGGCGGCGGACAGAGCGGATCCATGGGGATCTACACGAACACGATGAACTTCAAGCTCTCCGATCCGCTGTTCCTCAGAGTCAACATGGGCTTACAGCATCAGCCGTTCGGCGGGCCCAAGATCTATGAAAACCAAGGCGCACAGTTTCTGCATGGCGCAGAACTGATCTACCAGCCGAACCGGAACCTCCAGATGACGGTCGGGTACAGCAACAACCCGTTCTACAGCGGCTACGGGTTTTATCCGAACCCGTTCTACCGGAGCCCCGGCCTGTACGATGGATTCGGCAGCGGTCGATGACCGGTTTTGGAAATGATCAGAAAAATTAATCCCGCCCGTCGGGATTAATTTTTTTCAAGGAGTATAGGGTTCCATGCTAAGAAAGACACGAAACGATGACGAGGGCCGCCAACCCTCAGGTGAGACCACCGAACAAGTCCGCGCGGACGAAGACACGACCAGGACCTCGACCGGGCCGATGGGCGCGGGCAGTTGGGACCGGATGCTCAATATCCTGATCGGCGGACTGTCCGTGCTCGTCGTGGCGCTGCTGATCTCGCTCATCGTGCGGTTGAATTCGAGCCCATCCGAGCCGACCGTCACCGTGACCGAGAACCCTACCGAGGACAACGAACCCGTACAGGTCAAATCCAAGGTGATCCGCGTAGAAGTGTTGAACGGTACCACCGTCCCGAAGCTGGCCTCCCGCGCATCGGACTTCCTCAGGGAAAAAGGCTTCGACGTAGTGCAGACCGGCAACGCGCCGCACTCCAATTTCAAGACCTCCGTGGTCCAGGACCGCATGGGCAATATTCAGAATGCGATGCACGTGGCACAGGCTCTGGGCATCGGCGAGTCGGCGATCATCCAACAGAAAAATCCCCAGTTGTACCTCGAAGTTACCGTCATCATCGGCATGGATTACAAGTCCCTCAAATTTATGGGGCCCGGACGCTGACGCATGCCGGTGGTTTCCACGCAGACTCACGAGCGCATCACGCGTTTGGAGTTTGATAATCGCTTCGTCCTCCTTACCCATTCCAACCCCTTTCTTCCCATCGTCAGTCTGCGAGGCTCGTTCCGCTGCGGCGCTGCGGAGGAACCCGAATCTCTGTCGGGGCTGACCAGGTTGATGACGGGACTGATGAAATCCGGAACCGCGTCGCGCGATGCGGTAGGCATCGCGGAGGAGACGGACTTTCTCGGCACCTCGATCGGTTTCAGTCCGCACCCGGACGCCGTGCACTTCTCGATGTCGTGTCTGAAAAAACATCTCGAAAAAAGCCTGGAACTATTGACCGACCTTGTATTTCACTCGGTCTTTCCGGAGGACGAAGTGGAGCGTGTACGGTCGGCGTCCCTTGCGGACCTCAAACGAAAGCTGGATCAGCCGTCGATGGTATCGTGGGAGGTGTTCAATCGCCATGTCTATGATTCCCATCCCTACGGCCGCGCCCTCGACGGGACGGAGGAAGGTCTTCAATGCATACGTGCGGAGGAGCTTCGCCGGCATCACGCAGGTATGACGGCAGGCCGTGAATTGATCCTCGCCGTGGCCGGAGACGTAGAGGCGGAGGAAATGTGCCGCACGCTGCTGTCGAGCGAATGGTGCGGGACCAGGACAGAATTGAGCGAGGATCGGGTCTCCGACGTCCCGACCGGCCGAGTTCGCCGGGTCTTTCTGGTTGACCGGGACCTGACGCAAGCGAATCTTTGTCTGGGCAATCTCGCCGCCAAACGCCGTTCGCCGGACCATGCCGCTTCGATGGTCATGAGCTATATCGTGGGCGGATCGGGGCTCGTTTCCCGGTTGACGCACCGCATCCGAACGCAGGAGGGCCTGGCCTATTCGGTGTACTCCAGCATGACGAAGCGAAGACTCGGCGGCACGTTTTCCATCCACATGCAGACGAAGAGTGAAACGGCGGAACGGGCCGTCCGAATCATACTCGAAGAAATCAAGCGCATGCAGGACGAGCCGGTGACCGCGGAAGAGCTCGACGATGCCAAACGATACTTCAAGGGAAGCATGCCATTCCGCATTCAAACCAATTCGAGTATTGCCCTGTACCTTGAACAGTCGGAGTTCCATGGGCTCGGACTGGACTATCTCGAACGGGAGCTGCAGGAGATTCTGGCGCTGGACACAGAAGCGGTGCGGGAGGCTGCCCGAAAATACCTGGAGCCGGACCGGTTCACACTGGCGGTGGCGGGGCGGGCCGTAGAGATTGAAAAGCCCTTGCAGGGTTTCGGACGCGTCGAGCGATCGCGTTATCCGTTGTAGAAAGGACGAGCGTGCAGCCCATTCATGAAGAGGAAATCCTCGGCAAGGCTTACGACGGCCGACTGATGCGCCGCCTGCTCGGCTTTGCCATGCGCTACCGCTGGATGCTCGTGGTGTCCGTCGTACTGCTGATTGCGGCGCAGGGGATGAACGCGTTCCGTCCAAAGCTCGTGCAGAAGGCGGTGGACGAAGCGATCGTAAAGGGCGACCATCCGTTGCTGAATGCGTATGCGTTCCTGTTCGTACTGCTGCTGTTCGGCGAGTTTCTCCTTCAATACGGTGTGATCGTGTTGACGCAGTTGATGGGGCAGAAGATCGTCTTCGATATGCGCATGAAGCTCTACCGGCACCTCGAAGGGTTGCACCTGCAGTTCTTCGACCGCAATCCGGTCGGCCGCCTCATCACGCGCGTCACTTCCGACATCGAGTCCCTCAACGACCTGTTTACGTCCGGCCTTGTGTATCTGTTCGGCGATTTGTTCCTCCTCGTGGGCATCATCGTGTTCATGTTCCTGATGGACGTGAGGCTTACGCTGGTCGCTCTGGCCGTACTACCCGTGATCTTTTATGTTTCGCTGGTGTTCAAGCAGAAGGTAAGGGTCGTGTTCCGTGAGGTGCGGGTGAAACTGTCCGCGCTCAATTCCAATCTTCAGGAGAACATCACGGGCACCAGTACCGTGCAGATCTTCAGCCGCGAAAGGAGGAATTTCGAGAAATTTGACGACCTGAATCGAGGCCTGACGCAGTCGCACATCGATTCCGTGTTCCATTACGCGTGGTTTTACCCGGCGATCAACCTGCTGAGTTCCGTGGCCATTGCGTTGATTCTGTGGTACGGAGGTGGGGAGGTCGTTTCCGGCTACCTGTCGCTGGGAACGCTCATCGCGTTCGTTCAATACGCTCTGCTGTTCTTCCGGCCGATCCAGGACCTGTCGGACAAGTACAACATCCTTCAAACGGCCATGGCCTCATCGGAGAGGGTATTCCGACTGATGGATACGCAGAACCCCATTGCCGAGCCGACCGAACCGGTGGCGACGGGGGATGTGCAGGGCCGCATCGAGTTCCGGCATGTATACTTCGCCTATCATCCGAAGAACGTGCGCGTCGACGAGGATTACGTGTTGAAGGACATCTCCTTTTGCGTGGAGCAGGGGGAGAGCATCGCGCTCGTGGGGGCTACCGGCGCCGGCAAGAGCACCATCATCAATCTGTTGTCGCGCTTCTATACGGTCCAGCGGGGCGAGATTTTGTTGGACGGCCATGACATCGGCCGTATTCGGTCCGCCGATCTTCGACGCACCATGGCGGTCGTCCTGCAGGATGTGTTCCTGTTTTCCGGCAACGTGGTCGAGAATATCCGCCTCGGAAGCGCCGATATTTCGGAGGAGGCGGTCGTCGAAGCCGCCCGGCAGGTTGGGGCCGACCGGTTCATACGACGCCTGCCCGGCGAGTATCACGAACTGGTTCAGGAACGCGGCAGCACGTTGTCCGTCGGACAGCGCCAGCTCATCTCGCTGGCGCGTGCGCTGGTCTTCGACCCGAAGATCCTGATACTCGACGAGGCCACCTCCAGTATCGACACGGAGACCGAGCGGGCGATCCAGGCGGCGATCGGCAAGTTGATGAAAGGGAGGACCTCCATCGTGATTGCGCACCGGCTTTCCACGATCCGTCACGTCGACCAGATACTCGTTATGCACAAGGGACGGATTCGGGAACGTGGGACCCACGAGGACCTCCTGGCCGCCGGCGGGATCTACCGGCGCTTGTACGAACTCCAGTACAAGGACCAGGAAAGAGAAGCGGTGTAAACGATCCTCACGGGATCGGGAGAATGACGCCGCTCAGTGGGCGGAAAGACCGTGGGAACGGGCAGGGGAGGTCGCGGCGGCCGCGCGCAGGACCGGCAGTGTAAAGGAAAAGACCGAACCCTTGCCCCACTCGCTTTGAACCTGGACCCGTCCGTCGTGCTGATGGATAATCTCCTTGACGAATGCCAGCCCCAGCCCAGTGCCCTCCGTTGCTTTTACCCGCTTGTCGTCCTTCGCCCGGAAGAACTTCGTGAACAGATACTTCACGTTATCCGGGGAAATGCCGAAGCCGTGATCGCGAACGCTGACGGTGATCTCGTCTTCACCGGCAACATCCACCGAGACGGAGACATCCGTATCCTCGCGGCTGTACTTGAGGGCATTGGAAAACAGATTGAGAACGACCTGGGCGATCAGGTCGGGATCCGCAAACACGGGGGGCACCGATTCAGGGAACTCCGTTCGGATGGTGATGCGCCTCTTCTGTGCCAGGTGGCTGTTGATGCTCAGGACCGACGAGATGATCATCAGCAGATCGATGGGCGCTTTGTTCAGAACGGTCTGCCCGCTTTCGATGCGGCTGATATCGAGGAACTTGTTGATCAACTCCGAAAGGCGAGACGATTCGTAGCTGATGATGTCGATGTACTCTCTTCGGCTGGCGTCCGGCAGTTCCGGATCCCGCAGGAATTCGCTGAACCCCGTGATCGACGTCAGCGGCGAGCGGAGCTCGTGGGCTACTACGGACACGAGTTCGGTCTTCATTTTGTCGATCTCTTTTTCCCGCGTGATGTTCCTCAAGACGATGACGATGGCGATGATCTCATCGTGGTCCATGACCTTCGAGGCATGGGCCCCGAGGATCAGTTCATCCCTTCCGTCCACGGGTTTGATCTCGATCTCATCCTTGAATACGTCGTCGAGGGTGCCTTCTTTGACCTGGGCAACGAGGAACTTGAGGTCCGGGATGAAGAAGTTCAGCGAAATGCCGATGAGGTCTTTCTCGCGGACTCCGAACCAGCGCTCCACGACGTCGTTGACCATCACGACATCGTCGACCGGTCCGCAGACGATGACGCCGTCCGCGATGTTGCGTAGAATGGCCTCGGTCTTGATCTTCTCCCGAATGATCTGATTGATGTTGATCTGATAGATCCGTTTCAACTCGAGGGTCATGTAGTTGAAGATGCGGGACAGCTGGCTGATTTCGCGACCCGTCTGGATGTGGATCTTGTGGTCGAAATTGCCGCGGGCGATCTCCTTGACGCTCTCCGTGAGCCGGACGATGGGTCGGGTGATCTCGTGGGCCGT
>JBBIJR010000009.1:47071-60398 GCA_037445875.1 Bacteroidota bacterium
CGAAGACCAGCGGTATGACGAGCACCCAAACGACGGCCAGGTTATGCAGCACGGTGACCAGCCAGTTGGTCAGCACGGCGAGCGCCAGCACTGCGACCGTCATCATCGGAAACACAATGATAAAGATCCTGAAAGAAATGCTGAGGGACCGGATTCGGGCGTTGAGTTGTGCGAACGGGTTGGGCATGACCGAAAACGAAAAACCCCGACGGCGTCGGGGTATTAGGATTCTTTGAAGATGATTTCGAGGGCCTGAATCAACTCCTCCCGATTGGCCCGGGAGATTTCCCGTCCTTTCAGCGGGAACTGCGGAAAGGAGCGGGCGAGTTTTCTGAGTTTGGCTACGTTGAAGCTGTGGAAATCCTTCCCGGGTTTGCTGACTCTCTTCTTCTTTAGGAGGGACTCGTCTCGCTGTACGGCTCTAAACAGTTCCTGCTGTGCGAGGGTCAGGAATTCCGTTTTTTTTTTGAACTTTCCGATTCGTCGGGGCTGTTTTCAAGCGCGTGGATCGGCCGCGCATCGACCGCTCCCTCGTACACCATTTCCTCGGTCATGTCGTCCGGTCTCGGGATCACATGCACGGACACGATCTGGCCGACACGGCGTGCCGCCGCCTCTCCCGCCGCCACCGAAGCCTGCACCGCTCCCGTTTCTCCAACCACCTTGATGGTTACGTAGGCACCGTCGGTCACTTCCTGTCCGATCAGCTTGACCTTCGCCGCTTTTACCATGGCGTCGGCGGCTTCGATGGCTCCCACCAACCCTAACGTCTCTACCAGGCCCAGTGCGCGTTCTTCCATGATGTTCTATTCTCTCTTGCGGATTAGCTGCCCTTCTTCGGAAGAATGGCTTCCACTTCCGGATGCGGACGCGGAATCACATGGACGGACACCAGTTCCCCGACCTTCTCCGCCGCTGCCGCCCCTGCATCCGTGG
Source organism: Bacteroidota bacterium (assembly GCA_037445875.1). GTDB lineage: Bacteria > CLD3 > CLD3 > SB21 > SB21 > JBBIJR01. The sequence continues at coordinate 48,008 of JBBIJR010000009.1, forward strand.
CCGCCTTGACGGCACCGACGTCCCCGCGCACCATGACCGTCACGTATCCGCCGCCGATCTTCTCTTTGCCGATCAACTCGACTTTGGCCGCCTTGACCATGGCGTCGGCCGCTTCGATGGCGCCCACCAGTCCCTTGGTTTCAATCATTCCTAATGCGTCCAGTGCCATGTCATTCCTCCTGACAATTGGGGGTTAAGCTTTCGATGGTATCTCAGAGGAGAGGATCAAATTCAAAGGGAGTCTGCTCTAAATTCGAAAAATGTTAAAGAAAAGCCCCATGAAAGTCAAACAAATTCTCGCTCCGATCAGCGCGGAATCACGAAGAACAGCACCGCCAGGTAGTGGAGCAGGCTTCCGCTCATGACGAACAGGTGCCAGACCGCGTGATGATAGGGAAGGGATTTCCACGCGTAGAAGATCACGCCCAGCGAATAGGCCAGACCGCCGGCGAAAAGCAGGATGAGACCGCCCACGGGCAAAGCGTCGATGATCGGTTTGATGGCCACGATGGCCAGCCATCCCAGCATGAGGTAGAGGATCACGGAGAAGATGCGAAACCGACCGAGGAACAGGACTTTGAATACGATCCCGCCTACGGTAATGCCCCAGACGACTCCGAACAGACTCCACCCCCACCCGCCGCTCAGCGTGACAAGCGTGAACGGCGTGTACGTTCCGGCGATAAGAAGATAAATGGCCGAGTGGTCCAGCACGCGCAGGAGCCGTTTAAGGCGCGGGCGGCGCACGGCATGGTACAGCGTCGAAGCGGCGTACAGAAGGACCAGGGTCGTCCCGTAGACAGCAGCGCTGGCAATATGCCACGCATTGCCGTTGCCGGCTGCAATGAAAACGAGCACAAACAGACCGGCTATGCTCAGGGCAAGCCCGATGCCGTGGGTGACACTGTTGGCGATCTCCTCCCGCCAGCTATATTGGCATGCTTGAATCAACCGCAGGATCCTACCGAACCGCAGGTTTCGTGGCGAGGCCGGTCACGTCTCGTCCTCGTCGGTCAGGGAGAGATTGCCATCCTTGTCTTTGACGAGGATCTTCAGCTTCTTTTCCGCTTCATTGAGTTTGGCATGGCAGAACTGGACCAGTTTCATGCCTTGTTCGAACTTCTGGAGCGTCTCTTCCAGGGAAACTTCGCCCGATTCGAGCGTCTCCACGATCTTTTCGAGTTCGCGGAGCGAATGCTCAAAGGACTGTCCGTCGTGGGACTCTTTGGACTTCTTTGCCACGGGCCTCCTTTATGAGGTTGTTCTGAATCGGCTCTGGACCATGATGCACGCCTGGGCGAGGTAGTTCAGCGAACCGTGCGACAGGTAATCCAGGACCTCGGGACTCTCCGAACCGGGCTGCAGCCAGACGTGGTGGATGCCCAGACGTTCGCATTCCTTGATGACGTTCAGCGTCACGTTCGGCGGCGTGACAATGTTGACCAGGGTCGGACGGACGGGCAGGTCGGCGAGCGATCGGTAACATGGGTCACCGTCAACCGTCTCCCGGTTGGGATTGACAGGGAGCACGCGGTAACCCTTGCTCTTAAGGTCGCGATAGATCGTATAGCCGTACTTGCCCGGATGGTCGTTGGCCCCCACCACGGCAACGGTCGTGTCGTCTTTCCTAAGTAGTTCGGTCAGGTCGTTCACTCCTGCAACCATCCTTTCGTTCTCACGTAGGACATAATAATACCTTCATCGTACAAATACAACACTGCAGATTGAAGTTGACCGGGAGAATATGTATCATCCTCCGCAACTTCACACATCCGATCCATCAATATTTCACGGAGGCACCATGAAGAACCTGCTGCTTGGAGCGATATGGCTGGCGGTGGTTGCGCCCCTTGCCGCTCAGAAACAGGGCGCGCACGCGCCGGATATCCCCTACGAACGATTCGTGCTCGAAAACGGGCTTACTCTGATCGTTCATGAGGACCACAAGGCACCCATCGTCGCCGTCAACGTCTGGTACCATGTCGGTTCAAAGAACGAGAAGCCGGGCAAGAGCGGCTTTGCACACCTGTTCGAACATCTGATGTTCAACGGGAGCGAGAACTATGACAAGGACTACTTCCAGGTGATGGAGGCGGTGGGCGCCACGGACCTCAATGGAACGACCAACGAGGACCGCACTAATTACTTTCAAAACGTTCCGACGTCTGCGCTGGACCTGGCTTTGTGGATGGAATCGGACCGCATGGGCCATTTGCTCGGTGCCATCTCGCAGGCCAAATTGGACGAGCAGCGCGGCGTTGTGCAGAACGAAAAGCGCCAGGGGGAAAACCAGCCCTACGCCGTGTCGTATGAACTCATCGTCAAGGCAACGTATCCGGCCGGCCACCCGTATTCGTGGACGGTGATCGGTTCCATGGAGGACCTCAATGCGGCCTCGCTGGACGACGTCAAAGAATGGTTCAAAACCTATTACGGTGCAGCCAACGCCGTCATCGTCCTGGCCGGGGACATCACGGCCGGGCAGGCCCTCGAAAAGGTCAAAGCGTATTTCGGCGACATTCCATCCGGCCCGCCCATTGCGCGCCACGACAGCTGGATTGCCCGGCGCACCGGCACGCATCGCCAGCTGGTGCAGGACCGTGTGCCCCAACCTCGGATCTACAAAGTGTGGAACATGCCGCCCTGGGGAACCCGGGACGCCAACTATCTGGATCTGGTGAGCGATGTGCTCGCGCTCGGAAAGACCTCACGTCTTTATAAGCGGCTCGTGTACGACGATCAGATCGCCAGCGACGTTCAATCGTATGTTGATCTGAGGGAAATCTCGAGTCAATTTTATATCGAAGCCACCGCCAAACCGGGTGTGGAGCTCTCGAAAGTGGAAAAGGCGGTGGATGAGGAACTCGCCCGGCTGCTGGCGGACGGCCCCACGCAAAAGGAAATGGAGCGGGTCAAGACCCTGTACGTTGCGCGGTTCGTGCGAGGCATCGAGCGAATCGGGGGATTTGGAGGCAAATCGGACATCCTTGCCATCAGCGAAGTGTTTGGCGGTAGTCCGGACTATTACAAGACCAACGTGAAGGACGTGCAGGGCGCCACGGCGGCGGATCTGCACAAGGCGGCCAAGGACTGGCTCTCCGACGGCCAATTCGTCCTCGAGGTCCATCCATTCCCGAAGTACACGACTTCCACCGGCACGGTTGACCGTGCCCGATTGCCTGAGGTCGGCGTTGCTCCGGATGCTCAGTTCCCGAAACTCCAGCGGGCGACCCTCTCCAACGGGCTCAAGGTCATTCTTGCTGAGATGAAGTCGGTGCCCGTCGTCAGTTTCGATCTGCTGGTCGACGCCGGTTTTGCGGCCGATCAGGAAGGCATCGCCGGTACGGCCTCGCTGGCGATGAACATGCTGGACGAAGGGACCAAGACTCGTGACGCCCTGCAGATCAGCGAGGAACTGGCCATGCTGGGAGCAGAGTTGGGAACCGGTTCCAATCTCGACCTGTCCAATGTGAGCCTGTCCGCTCTGAAAACCAACCTCGATGCCTCGCTGGCGATTTTCGCCGACGTGATTCTCAATCCGTCTTTCCCGGATCAGGACTTTCAGCGCTTAAAGCAGCAGCAGGTCGTCCGCATCCAGCAGGAAAAAACGGCGCCGTTCTCGATGGCCCAGCGCGTTCTCCCGAAGTTGTTGTACGGAGGCCACCACGCCTACAGCAACCCGTTGACCGGATCGGGCTACGAAGAAGGCGTGGACAAGATCTCGCGCGAGGACCTGGTGAGATTCCATCAGACATGGTTTCATCCCAACAACGCAACCCTTGTCGTAGTGGGAGACATCGCCATGAAGGATTTGACTCCCAGGATGGAGCGGCTGTTCAAGGGTTGGGCTGCGGGGGACACACCTAAGAAGAATCTGGGGCAAGTGGCACTGCCGGCCGAATCGGTGGTTTATGTCCTGGACAAACCCGGCGCTCAGCAGTCCGTCATTCTGGCCATGCATCTTGCACCGCCGTCCGGAGGACCGGACGAGATTGCCATCGAAACGTTCAACAACATCCTGGGCGGGGATTTCACTTCGCGCGTCAACATGAATCTTCGCGAGAACAAACACTGGTCGTATGGCGTGCGTTCCATGTTCATGAGCGCCCGCGGTCAACGGCCTTTTCTGGTCGTGGCACCTGTCCAGTTCGACAAGACCCGGGAATCCATGGCAGAACTGAACCGGGAACTCAGGGAGTTCGTAGGCGATCGTCCCCTGACGCAGCCTGAGTTTGACAAAGCAAGGAACAATCAGGTGCTTCAAATGCCCGGCCAGTGGGAGACCATGCGCGCCGTCGGCAATTCGATCGGCGACATCGTCCGTTTCAATCTGCCGGACGATTATTTTGACGGGTATCCGCTGAAGACCAAGAACCTGAAGTTGGATGAGACCGTCAAAGCCGCCCGGGCAACCCTGCATCCGGACCGCCTGATCTGGGTAGTGATCGGCGATCGTGAGAAAATCGAAGCGGGCGTTCGTGAACTCGGGCTCGGCGACGTGCACTTCATCGACGGCGACGGCAATGTGATCAAGTAGAAGGAACCCATAACGGGGGACCGACGTTCCCCGTTATTTTTTTCAGGAATTTATCCCAGGGGAGGGCGTTAATACACAACAATTCGAACCACTCACTCTAAAAGGCCAGCCGCTCAAGAGGCCAATGACCTCCTGCGCAATCATTTATTTCAGCCGCAGCGTATCTTCGGAGCTCCGCCACAAGCCATTCTGCAGGGACAGATCGTTGGCGGGCACGGTTCACCGTCGAATAGCGCGCCGCGTTCAAGCCGCGCTGGCCGGAATTCCGGTGGACACCTTTTGGTTCTCGGACGTGCCCCTGCGCGCGTCCCTGTGGCGGTCCCTCGGCTTCAAGGAGAATATCATTCAGGAGGGCTCGACCCTTCGGGAACGCCTGCTGAATGCGTTTGAGGGGCTATTTGGCCGCGGATATATGCAGGTCCTTGTCATCGGAGGCGATACGCTATTGTCGGCGGCCGACATCCGGCAGGCGGTCAGGCTTCCCGGCGATGCCCTCGGTCCTTCGTGGGACGGCGGATTCTACCTCCTCAAGCTGGCGGCGGGGTCCCCGGCGCTGGGACTTCTCTCCGGGGCACACTGGAATGAAGGCCGTCCGGAAATCTCCCCCTTCGACCTTGCCGTCCTGACCTCCCGCCCCGATTTCGACTCCGTGGAAGACGTCGTTTCCTTCTTTCCCGATCGCGGCTTCGCTGCCCGGGTGCAGCGCACGCTTGTTCCGGCCGTTCCGGGCCTCTTGGCCTCCCTCGGCCTGAAGCCCGCCCTTCTGTCCGCCTGCATTCTCAATCGTCCCCCGCCCGCTGCGCGCTGAAGCATCGCCCTGTCCCGGTTGAACGGTCTCGAAATCGAACGGTGCCGCATGCACCCATGAAGGAGATACGTCCATGAATTATTACGAGAGCAAGGACTTGAATCGTTTTGCGGATTTTGGAAGATTTCGCAAGGAACTGATGGACCGGTTTTTCCAGTATTACAACAAGGTGACCGGCGAGGATGGAGCGCTGACCAGAAGGGAAAAATCGCTGATCGCACTGGCCGTGGCTCACTCCAAGCAATGTCCGTACTGCATAGACGCCTACACCACTTCGTGTCTGGAGAACGGGGCCAGCCCGGATCAGATGACCGAAGCCGTTCATGTCGCCGCATCCATGGAAGCGGGGATGGTGCTGGTGCATGGCGTGCAGATGCATAACGTACTCGAACGAGAGAATGTAGAATAACACGGCCAAGACGACGATTCTTGCCGTTGAACAAGGAGTATGCATGACCGAGCCCTTTGCGATACTGCAGCCGCTGGTCGTCCACGACGATCGAAGGTATTGTTTCGATGCCGTACTCGATCGGCACGGGCTGGAACTTCCCCCCGTCTCGATCGAAACGCTACAGGTGAACATCACAAAGCTGTGTAATCAGGCGTGCCGTCACTGTCACGTGGACGCGTCCCCCAGGCGAACGGAACAGATGGACCGGAGAACGGTGAATCGCTGCCTGGAAATACTCGCTATACACGATCCCATCGTCAATCTCGATCTTACCGGAGGCGCCCCGGAACTCAATCCGCACTTTGACTACTTCGTCACGGCGGCCCGCGATCTGGGCAAGCACGTCATGGTGCGCCATAACCTGACCGTGACGCTCGACGGCAACCCGCAGACGGGCGAGAGCAAGGAGTACCTTCCCGATTTTTACGCAGAGCACAGGGTCGAAGTCATCTCCTCCCTGCCATACTATGAAGAGTATTTCACGGACCGCCAGCGAGGCAAGGGCGTTTTTCACAAGAGCATCGAGTCCATGCGCAGGCTGAACGCCGTGGGCTATGGGCGGGAGGGAAGCGGGTTGCAGTTGAACCTCGTGTACAATCCTGTAGGTACGTACCTGCCGGCCGCCCAGAACAACCTGGAAGCCGACTACAAGAGAAACCTCAGAGAAAAATTCGGCGTCGAGTTCAACCGGCTCTTTACCATCACCAACATGCCGATTCATCGGTTTCTCGACGAGTTGCACCGCACGGGCAAGTACGACGACTACATGACCCGTCTGGTACACGCCTTCAATCCGGCCGCCGCGCAGGGTGTGATGTGCCGGTCGATGCTCAGTGTTGGTTACGACGGAAGGATCTACGACTGCGATTTCAACCAGATGCTGGACCTGCAGGCCGGACGGCACGGAGAGTTGACCGTGTGGAACTTCGATCTCGGGCGCGCAGGGGAACGTCCGATTCGATTTGCGTCGCATTGCTTCGGCTGCACGGCGGGTGCCGGCAGCAGTTGCGGCGGCACGACCGCTTAAGGAGGGCACTCATGATATGGTTGTTTGCGGCCGCGCTGCTGCTCGCTTACGCCAATGGAGCCAACGATAATCTCAAGGGCGTGGCCACGCTCTTCGGGAGCCGTACGGCGTCCTACCGCACCGCCCTCTGGGCGGCCACTGTAACGACCCTCGCCGGTTCGTTGTGCTCCCTGATCCTGGCCCACGGTCTGGTACAGAGTTTCTCGGGAAAAGGTCTCGTACCGGACGCGTTGGCCGCATCCCCGAACCTGCTGCTGGCGGTCGCCGTTGGCACCGGCGCCACGGTGATGCTGGCGACGGTGTTCGGTTTCCCCGTTTCCACGACGCACGGAATGCTGGGAGCGCTGACCGGCGCCGGTTTTGTTGCCTCGGGAACCGCGATACAGTTGTCCGCTCTTACAACTTCGTTTCTCGCACCGCTTCTGATCAGTCCGTTGCTGGCCATGGTACTCTCCGTCCTCCTGTACAGGAGTCTGCATCGCGCGCGGCTGGGCCTGGGTATCTCGGAAACGTCGTGCGTGTGCGTCGGCGCTGCGCAACCCGTTCTTGTTCACCACGGCAGGCCGTCGCTTTCGGCAGGGACCGCGGCGGTCGTGAGCGTGAGCGAGGAACATGTGTGCACGCGCCGATACGCGGGCCGCATGCTTGGGTTCAATATTCAGACTCTCCTGGACGGCTCGCACCTGGCGAGTGCGGGCCTGTGGGCTTCGCGCGCGGCCTGAACGACACACCCAAGATGGTTGCGCTGCTGCTCGCGGTTCCGGCACTGAATCCCGGCCACGGTCTGGCGGCCATTGCGCTCGCCATGTCGGTCGGCGGACTGCTGCAGGCGAGAAGAGTGGCGCGAACGATGAGCCGCGACATTACGCCGATGAATCACGGCCAGGGCCTGACCGCCAATGTGGTCACGGGTTTTCTGGTCATCGTGGCCAGCCGTTACGGTCTCCCCGTTTCCACAACCCATGTTTCGGTCGGCGCGATCTTCGGTATCGGGCTTACCACACAAAAGGCAGACCGGCGTGTGGTGCGAAACGTATTGGCTTCCTGGCTGCTCACGATGCCCGTGGCTGCGGCGATCGGCGCCGCGGTGTACGCGTGGCTAGACTGAACCCGACAAGAGAATTCATTAACCTCAAACAAGGATCTACCATGTTCGATCACTCCTCACAAGACCTGAACGTCGAGCAGGCGGTATTGGACCGTTACGGAAAAGGCGCTGCACAACGAGAAGCTACTCTGTGCTGTCCGGTCGAATACGACCGCAAGTACCTGGAAGCGATTCCGCAAGAGATCATCGAACGGGACTACGGCTGCGGGGACCCGTCGCGGCACGTCCGAGAGGGGGATACCGTCCTCGATCTGGGCAGCGGCGGAGGGAAGATCTGCTACATCGCATCACAGATCGTCGGACCGTCCGGCCGTGTCATCGGCGTTGATATGAACGAGGAAATGCTCGCCCTTGCCGAGCGTCATCGCGAGGCCATTGGAACGCGCCTCGGATATCACAACGTGGAATTCAAACGAGCGAGAATTCAGGACCTCCGTCTGGATCTGGGGGCCGTGGATCGCTATTTGAGGGAACACGCCGTCCGGACTGTGTCGGATTGGCAGGCATTAGAAGAGTACTCGGACAACCTGAGAAAACGTCAACCGATGATCCCGGATGGCTCGATCGATGTGGTGGTTTCCAACTGCGTGTTGAACCTTGTGCGCGAACAGGACAAACAACACCTTGTACGCGAGATTTTCCGCGTGCTCAAAACAGGCGGCCGCGCGGCGATTTCCGACATCGTCTCGGACGAGGACGTGCCCAACCATCTCAAGAATCATCCGGACCTATGGAGCGGCTGCATCTCGGGAGCTTTCCGCGAAGACGCTCTGATGAAGGCGTTTGAGGAGGCCGGTTTTTACGGCATGCACATTGCCAAACGCGACGCGGCGCCATGGCAGACGATCGAGGGGATCGAGTTCCGCTCCGTGACCGTCGTGGCTTATAAGGGGAAAGAGGGACCGTGCCTGGAGCGAAACCAGGCCGTCATGTACAGAGGTCCATGGAAAGCGGTTGTCGATGATGACGGCCACACGTTGTTCCGCGGGGAACGCATGGCGGTCTGCGACAAGACGTACCGCATCTACACGCAACCTGAGGGTCCGTACGCGGATGAGATCGTCGGCATCGAGCCGCTGGAGCCCATGCCGCTGGATCAGGCCAGGGCATTCGATTGTCGCAAGAATGCCCGGAGGCATCCGCGAGAGACCAAGGGCCTCGACTACTCCGCGACGGAGACGCGTGACGGTGCAGGCTGTGGCCCGAATTGTTGCTGATAGTCTCGTTCACTGAAAGCACACCCCTGACCACGGGGTCTATTCCGCATTTGTTTGTCACCTGACCCACCGTAACAGTTAGCCCGTGGCTTCACGGACTGACCGTTCCTATTCGGCGATGGCAGCTGCGTTCCCTCTTTGCACACGCAGGCCGCCCGCACCGAGTTTCCCTCCATCCACACCGCCGGCTTTCGCAAGCCAGGAATCTGTCCGGGCCCCCATTCGCCCAGGTCTTCGGCGCCAGATTCCGAGACAAAAAGTGACTGACAGACTGGCTTTTCCGTATAAGCTTAAGTAGTTGAAAAAGAGGATGATAAAATTTTTTCGGTTGACAAGTCGACCGTTGTTTCCTTACATTGCGCATAATTCTTGGAATTTCAATAATCTTGCTGCCAATTGCCGACGACCGGATTGCAAGTTGCCGGGTTCGGGCGCTCCAAAAGACACTGAAATTTTTGAACATACGCAATCACCAAACCATTTGAGGTACCTATGTCGAGGTTAGCTACAGTACTCGTACTGATTTGCGCAGTGCTTTTCGCTGGCACCGCCTATGGACAGGACGTGTGGACTTCGGTTTCAGCAGGCAACTGGACTGCGGGAGGAACGTGGTCGGTCGCGAGGGATGGGGATCCGACGGGAGACTCTCCGACCTATCCCGGCCAGAGCAAGGTCGGCGACGTAGTAATCATCAATACGGACACGGTGTTTGTCAACGCGAGCATTCTGAACGCGCTCGGGTCCGTTCGTGTGGGTGCAACAAGCTCCGGCACATGGTGCTTTCCAACGAACTCCGGTGGAAGCCGTCAGATCATCGTGGGGGGCGATGTTGTAATCGGCTCCAACGGCCGCCTGGTGACTCTGGTCAATATCGCCACCTCCCGGAATCACATACTTGAGATACGGGGTAACCTCACCAATGCCGGCCCCATTGACCTGAGGACCACCGTGGGAGCCACGATAGACTATGTCCGCCTCGACTTTACCGGTGCGATTACGTCCAACATCGCCGACAGTACCGGCTCACCGAGCTGGGACCTCCGGCAGATCGTGTACAACAAAACCAATCCCGGCGACACTATCCGCATTCACTCGTCCAACTATTCGACGGCCGCGTCGTTCGCCAATAGTACCATAAACCCCACGCTGACCGCCGGGACGATCGAACATGCCAATTCCGGAACGTACACGGTTAGCGATGGCGACATCACGTCGGGCGCCAATGTGACATGGGTCGTTCCCCAGGGAACCGTGAATTTTGCACACGGAACCGGCGCAACACCCACTCTGACGCTGCAGGGCGGTTTGATCATCAACGGAGGGACGGTCAACGTGTCGGTCAACAACGTCGAGGTGGCCCTCTTCCAGGCTTGCGATCTCACCGCAGCTACTTCAACGGTCTCCGTCACTTCCGGCGTGTTCACCGTGGGTGCGACTAAGTACGGCAACCTTCGAATCAGTGAGTCGGGCAGCGTCACGGTCAACGGTGCGTCGGCGGAACTCAATACGGCGAGGCTCGTCATAAACCCGGGCGCAGGCGGAGCTTCAACAGCGACGTTCACCCTGACGGACGGAATAGTCCGTCTGCAGAAGGACTGCGTAAGCACCAATGTCGCTGCGTTCCAACATTGCACCGGCGATTTCATTGTCAACGGCGGTACCGTCACCGTCGGGGCGAATCTGACAAGTCTCAGCGCCAACCTGATCAACATCGGCGGCGTGGGGACGCCGACCGGTCCCATCAACTTCACTATCAACAACGGCTCCGTGATCGTCGGCGGCAACGCCGGCTTCACGACGTTAGCGGCAGTGAATCCGGTGAACATGGCCGCTTCTTCCAGTTATCCCGTGAATCTCAGCATCGGAGATGGATCCGGCGCGGCCAACTCTGCCGAGTTGCAGATTCTGCCCAACCTGGCCGCCCAGTTGCCGACACCGGTAACCAGAAACATACTCGACATGGATGCGAGTTACGATACCCTGATCGTTCGATCCGATGGATACTTGAAAGTGGGAGGCGGCAATATCGGCAATTTCCGGCTCAACGTGGACAGTGTCTACGTGGGAGTCTACGGCGGCACGGTCGACGTGACGGCAACCCTCACGGTGGATGCGGGGTCGCATCTCGACATAACGGGCGGAACCATCAATATCGGAACAACGGCCAGCAACGGCACCAACAGGTTGTCTTTCGGTCAGGTCGACCCGGCTTTTCCCACTCAGATGACCATCAGCGGAGGTACGGTAAACATCGGCGACGGTAACAGCACGGTCACGATCGGCGACGGCGATGCCAATCCGACGATCGCGAGTGGGAACTATCACCGTTTGGCCATCAGCGGTTCCGCCGTAGTCAACTTGAACGGCGTGTTCTCGCTGAACGACGGGGCGGCCCGGCTGGAGATATCGGGCACGTCTCAATTCAACATCAACCCGAACGGCCTGCAGGACCCGGTTGGGACGTCCAACGTCTGCAACCTCAACCGCGGCGCCGTAGTGTTTACCGGCGGCACTCTGACGGTCGTGAACCCTAATCCTAATTCAGGCACCGGTGTCGCCTTGCAGATTCGGCCTCCGGGAGATGCCGGGACAACGGCCAACGTGTTGCACGACGGCACAGGAGGAGGATTGACGACCACGTTCGCAGGCAGCACGATTCGTTTTGGCGACGGCTCGTCGACCGTGTCGGGTTCGTCCGACGGGTTCGACTTGAACGTCTCGAGCGGTCACTTCTACGATGATTGGATCATCAACAACCCGGGGGGTTCCAACCGGTTTGTGACGCTGAACCAGAACCTGATCCTGACCGGTGATCTGACCATAACGGCCGGGGCCCTCCGCCAGTCAACCTTTACGATCACCGGCAGCGGCACGTTGACCGTCGATTCACTGGGCACGCTTGCAATCGGGAACACGGACAATGCCAACAACTTTCCGAGCGGCTTCACCACGACCACTCTCCACCTGTACAGCACCATTGAGTATAACGGTGCATCCGGTTCCGCTCTCGTTGCAACTCCGGGCTCGGTACAGTTCGGCAATCTGGCGATCACCGGAAACGGAACGTACACCGTATTCGGCGCGCGAACCGTGCGAAATACGCTGCAATTGACCGGCGGAACGCTGGCGGCCGGCACGAACCTTACGATGGCGGCGGGATCGACCGTACTGAGAACGGGCGATGACACGCGCGGGATTATGACGGGTACCATACAAGGTTCCAATGCCTATACGGTGCAGTAC
>JBBIJR010000010.1:0-59789 GCA_037445875.1 Bacteroidota bacterium
CATCAGGTTGAGTAGAGGACTTGCACCTCCAAGTGGTCGAACATGCTTGGCACACGACAAAAAAGGCCACCCCATCCGGGTGGCCTTTTTCGTTCTATGAGCGTGCGATCAGAAGGTGTAGCGAACGCCCAACTGCATCTGCCAGCGTGAAACCAAGTCGCTCGTCTGGAAACGACTGGGAAGTGTAACCGTATTGGAGGTCGCGGAGTAGTTCCCAAAAGTAAACGCCGGCTGACCGCTTATGATTCCACGATAAATCAGATTAGAGTTGTTCTGATTATTCACGAACTTCGACTCACCCCATTCCTTGTTGAATAGGTTCATGAAGTTCTGGATATCAAGCGTCAACTCGAACTTGCCGTACTTGTCCATAATCGGAATGTGCTGTTCGAGATGGAAGTCGAGCCGATTCGTCCACGGTTCGACGCTGGCGTTGCGCTTGACGATCTCTCCCCGTGCGCTCTTCAGATCCGGATCTCCGTTGATGTAGTCTTCGAGTTGCGCATAGATATCATCCGCCGAACGCGGGTCACCGCTGACAGGAACGATATTTATATCGTTCCGATCGATCGGCACATAGATCAGGTCGTTGCTCGTCTGACCGTCGCCGTTGACATCCCCGGAATACGTCTCCGAATATGGACGGCCGGAGAATCCGGTGTAGAGGAACGAGATGATCGTCGACCACTTCGGGAAAAACTCAAGCGTGTAGGACAGTGAGCCGACAATGCGGTGGCGCGTTTCGAAGTTCGAAGTGGCCGTGCCGACGTGGTTTGGATCACCCTGCACAGGATTGAAACGCCAGTTGGAAACCGCCTGGCTGGAGAGACCGCTGTTCTCATCAACAGCCCTACCCAGCGTGTATGCCAGACTTGCAAAATAGCCCTTATCAAACTCGCCAAGGAAACCAGGACCAAAGGTCCTCTGCAGGGCGAGGGTCAGGTTATACTCGTAACCTTTGTCGGTATTGGACAAATAGATCACGTTCGTGAAACTGGAAACATACTTTCCAGAAGAAGAGGTGGAGTAAAGCGGACGAATTCCGTCCGGATCACCGCTGGCACTCAACTGGCGGGTCGTGTCATTAACGGGTGGCCGCAGGTTGATGTCCTGATAACGGATCTGATTGATGTTCTTCGAGTACAGGAAATCGGCCGACGCAATGATGCTCCAGGGTAGTTCATAATCGGCGCCTATATTGAAGCGCCAGATTTGCGGCAGCTTGAAATCTTTGTCCGTGACATCGATCTCACTGGACGGAGCCACAAACACCTTACCCGGCTGGTTGTTGATATCGGTCGTGAAGCTGCCCACACCCGGGTTGGCCGTTGTGCGCCCAAAGTCCACACCTGTATTGCCGTATTGATTGGAAATCCAGACATACGGAGTCCGGCCGGAGAAAACACCCAAGCCTCCACGCACCTGGGTCTTTCCATCGCCGTGCACATCCCAGTTAAGTCCCAGTCGCGGAGAGAAGAGCATGTTGCCGCTCGGTACTTCATCGGTGCTGACATGGATATCGTCCAGGAAAAGGGTCGTATCCACTCGCTGGTTATAGGACGGTTTGTCGGGGAGAACCGGAATGTCGGCACGCAAGCCCAGCGTCACGTTCATGTTCGGCATGACCTTCCACACGTCCTGAACGTAGAATCCGAACTGCTGTACGGCGAACTTCGCTGTCGGCTTCAGATCGTTCGTATCCAAGGAATAGCTCAATGAATAGGAAGAGGGAGACCCGGCAATCAGAGAATCAATGTTCGCAAATGTATAATTGCCGTAGAAATCGCGGATAAAGAGGTTGTCGAAAGAGAAGAACTCATTGTGCGTTCCAACGGTGAACGTGTGGTCGCCCATGAAATACGTGAAATTGTCCGTGATTTCGAGGATGTCTTGGTCGAGGGCGTTGGCCTGAGAGAAGTTCTCCGTTCCGGCAACAAGCAAATTGCTCCCGTATATCACGCGAACAAACGGGAACTGCTGGCCCGGCGTCCGACGCTTATCGCGGATGGTTTGGAAGGCGACAATCGCCTCATTGTACATGTTGTGGCCCAATGTACTCTGCACTTCCAGAACAGTGGAGTTGGTCGTATTGAAGAACCCGTATCCGCTGTTTCCAAATTGGAAACCGTTGCTGGAGCCGGTGCCGGTCGATCGACCCAAGATGTCGTCGCTGGCGTCCACATAATTGTGGCGCAGCGTCAATCGATGCTTGTCGGACAAGTTGTAGTCCAAACGCCCGAAGAACTTCGTGCTGGGACGCTCCACCGTCTTGAGTCCGAATCCACCCGGATTGTATCCGTATTTCGTGGAAAGCACGCTGTCGAATCTCGCGGCGTCCGCCGCCGTGATCCCGGTCAATGCCGTGAAATCCTCGGGACCGCCGGTTTCCGTAATACCCAGCGCAGACGGAGCGTTACGCTTCGAATACTCCGCGCTCACAAAGAAGAACAGCTTGTCCTGTTGAATCGGACCTCCCAGACGGAAGCCCAGCACCTTTTCATTGAACTTCGGATATTCGACATCGCCGGGACCGTTGCCGATGAAACTCTCGTTGCGCCCCAAGTAGTAGGCCGAACCCGTAAACGTGTTGGTACCGCTGCGGGTAATGGCGTTTATACCGCCGCCCGTAAAACCGCCTTTGCGTACGTCGTACGGCGCGATCTCGACCTGGAATTCCTGGATCGCGTCCAGGCTGATCGGCGTGGTTCCGGACTGTCCGCCGGGCGTGCCGCTTCCCGCCAGACCGAACAGGTCGTTGTTCACCGACCCATCGATCAGGATGTTGTTGTAGCGATTATTCCGGCCGGCCGCCTGATTGCTGTTGAACTGCGGATTCAGCCGCGTGAAATCATCGAAACTGCGACTGATCGTCGGAAGGTCCTCGATCTCTTTGGTGGTAACCGTCGTGGCGGCGCCCGTGCGGCTCGTGTTGATGATCGGGTTTCTCTCGGCAACGATCGCTACTTCCTCCATCGCCACCGCTTCTTCGACGACGGTAAAATTGACCGTTCGATCTTCACCCAGAGCGAGGGTAATGTTTTCGGCAGGCTCCGCCTTGTACCCTATGAACTCTACGCGGATGGTGTAGGGTCCACCGACACGAACCGCAGGGATATTGAACCGTCCGTCTGCGCGCGAAGCGGCACCGAATACGGTGCCGGACGGCTCGTGGGTTGCGATGACGTTGGCACCGTATACCGGCTGCCCGTTGTTGTCTGTCACCTTGCCGTTGAAGCCTGCGGTGGTGGCCGTCTGAGCCATGACATTGGAACCCAGTATCAGAAGAAGCCCCGCCCAAATAACTCCGACGAAATGAGTGATCTGGTTGCTAAGTACACGTTGAGCCATAACTACCTCCTCCGGTTGGACTGTAGAGCAGATTATTTTGAAGGAACAGATAAGAGAATACCTGAGAGAGAAACGAAAAGGTTGGTCAGTATAACAACAAATCGTTATGGCGATGTTACGGCGGCGTAACGAGAAGGTCAAGAACGAAATAACTTCACTTCATCGATCGCCCGGGTAGATGAAAAAACGGGCAGCCTTTTGCCAGCGCCGCCCGTTTTTTCCTTTAAGGAGGGGTATTATTTCCGCCTGTGATTGATCTGGGCTTGCGCCGCCGCAAGCCGGGCGATCGGCACACGGAACGGGGAACAGCTCACATAGTCGAGTCCGACCATGTGGCAGAACTCGACGGAATTGGGCTCGCCGCCGTGTTCCCCGCAAATTCCGAGCTTGAGGCTCGGCCGGGCCCTCCGTCCCCGCTCGCAGGCCACCTGCATCAACCACCCGATGCCTTCCCGATCGATGACCTGGAACGGATCCATCGGCAGGACCTTCTTTTCGAGATACTCCGGCAGAAAGCTGCCGATGTCGTCGCGGGAGAACCCGAAGCCCATTTGCGTGAGGTCGTTTGTCCCGAACGAGAAGAACTCCGCCTCGGCCGCGATCTTGTCGGCCGTGATGGCCGCTCGCGGGATCTCGATCATCGTGCCCACCAGATGCGGTATCTTCTTGAGCTTGAATTTGGCCAGCGTTTCCGTGTACACCTTAGCGATGAGCCCTTTCTGGTGCTTGAGCTCAGTGTCCACCGCCAGTACGGGAATCATGATTTCAGGGAACGGCTTCTTGCCTTCCAGCATCAATTCCGCCGCCGCCTCGAAGATCGCCCGGATCTGCATTTCGGTGACCTCGGGGTACGTGATGCCGAGGCGCACTCCGCGGTGCCCCATCATCGGGTTGTTCTCCTGGAGCATCTCCGCTCTCTTGCTGAATTCCTCGCTGTTCACGCCGAGGCTCTGGGCCAGGCGTTCCCGCTCCTCCGGCCGGTGCGGCACGAATTCGTGCAGCGGCGGGTCGAGCGTGCGGATGGTCACCGGGTATGGATCCATGGCTTCGAGCGTGCCCTTGATGTCCGCCTTGACGAACGGAAACAGCTCATCGAGGGCTTCGCGCCGCTGGGCGAGGGTTTTCGAAACGATCATCTTACGCAGAAGAAAGAGCGGCTCCTCCGATCCCTTGCCGTAGAACATGTGTTCCGTGCGGAACAGGCCGATGCCCTCGGCTCCGAACGCACGCGCTCTGGCGGCGTCCTCCGGCGTGTCCGCGTTGGTGCGGACCTTGAGGCGGCGTACCTGGTCGCACAGGGCCATGAACTTGATGAAATCGGGATTGTCCTCGGCCGCCTTGATCATGGGTAGTACGCCTTCATACACACAGCCGAGGGAGCCGTTGAGGGTGAGCCATTCGCCTTCGCGGAACTCGCGGCCGTCCACGCTGAAGAACCTGTCCTGGTGGTGAATGCTGATCCCGCCGGCGCCGACGATGCAGCATTTGCCCCAGCCGCGGGCCACGAGGGCCGCGTGGCTCGTCATGCCGCCGCGGGCCGTGAGAATGGCCTGGGCGGCGCGCATGCCTTCCACGTCCTCCGGATTGGTCTCCTCGCGCACGAGAATGACCTTCTTACCTTGTTTGGCCCAGGCAACGGCGTCGGCCGCGCTGAACACCACCTGCCCCGCCGCGCCCCCCGGTCCTGCCGGCAGGCCCTTGGCCACGGGCTTGACGGTCTGCTCGACCTTGGGATCGATGATCGGGTGCAGCAGTTCCTCGAGTTGATGCGGCGTGACGCGCATGACCGCTTCTTCCCGCGTAATGATCTTCTCGCGGAACATGTCCAGGGCCATGCGAACGGCGGCCGGTCCGTTGCGCTTGCCGACGCGGCACTGCAGCATCCACAGGCGGCCCTCCTGGATCGTGAATTCGATGTCGAGCATGTCGCGGAAATGACGTTCCAACTTGCGCTGGATGTCGTGCAACTGCCGGTAGGCTCTGGGCATTGCCAGTTCGAGCGACGGAAGATGCTTATTGTGCTCCGTTTTACCGACCTCGTTGATGGGGTTGGGTGTACGGATGCCGGCGACCACGTCTTCGCCCTGCGCGTTGGACAGCCACTCGCCGTAGAAATGATTGTCGCCCGTGGCCGGGTTGCGCGTAAAGGCCACGCCCGTTCCGGACGAATCGCCCATGTTGCCGAATACCATGGCCTGCACGTTAACCGCGGTCCCCCACTCGTCCGGAATGTTCTCGATCCGCCGGTACGAGATGGCGCGCTTGCCATTCCAGCTCAGGAACACTGCCGTGATGGCCCCCCAGAGCTGTTCCATCGGGTCTTCCGGGAACGGCTTGCCCAGGACTTCCTTGATCCGGACCTTGTAGATTTCGATCAGTTTTCTGAGGTCGTCGGCAAACAGCTCGGTGTCCTGCTGCACGCCTTTCTGCTTCTTCATTCTGTCCAGTTCTCGTTCCAATTGCTGGCGGATGCCGTGGCCGTCGGCGGGTTCGACACCCTGGGCTTTCTCCATCACAACGTCGGAATACATCTGGATGAGGCGGCGGTACGCGTCGTAGACGAACCGGGGGTTGTTCGTCTTCTTGATGAACCCCTCGCAGGTCACATCGTTGAGGCCGACGTTGAGGACGGTCTCCATCATGCCCGGCATGGAGCGGCGTGCGCCGGAACGAACGGCTGGTCCCGGTCGCCAAAGCGGGAAGCCATGACCCTTTCCAAAAAAGCCATGGCCGCCCGCACCTGCGCGTCGAGACCTTTAGGGTACGCGTTGCGGTTCCTGTAATAGTGCACGCAAACGTCGGTCGTGATCGTGAATCCTGGCGGAACGGGCAGTCCGATGTTGGCCATTTCGGCCAGGTTGGCGCCCTTGCCCCCGAGAAGGTTCTTCATCTCGGCCTTGCCTTCGGCCTTGCCTCCGCCGAACGTGTAAACATACTTCTCCGCCTTCCCGGCCGTTCGGGGCCGCTTCTTTGCCGAAACACGCTTCGAGCTTGCAGTTCGCATACGGGCCTTCTCCTCCATGTTAAGAGCCACGGGTTGTCCGATCCAGCTACTTCTTATCCTGCGCCTCCACGACCGCGATGGCTGTCATGTTGACGATGTCCTTGACCTCGCTGCCTTTCTGCAGCAGGTGCACGGGATGACGCATGCCGACCAGGATGGGTCCGATCGCCTCGGCGCCGCCCAGCCGTTGGAGCAGTTTGATCCCCGCATTCGCCGACTGCAGTTCGGGGAAGATCAGCACGTTCGCACCGCCTTTGAGGCTGCTGAAGGGATAATACTGCTCAATGATCTCCGGAGCAAGGGCCGTGTCCACCTGCATCTCGCCGTCGATCATCAGCTCCGGATTGCGCGAGCGAACGATGCTCAGCGCCTGACGGATCCTGTCGACGATCGGATGGCGCACGCTGCCGAAGTTGGAGAAGGATATCATGGCCACGCGCGGCTCCACGTTGAACCGTTTGGCGACTTCGGCGCTCATGAGCGCGATCTCGGCCAGCTCCTCCGCCGTCGGCTCGATGTTCACCGTCGTGTCCGCAAAGAAGTAGATCTTGTCTTTCACGATCAACATGAAGACGCTTGCGACGGACGAGATGCGCTCGTCGGTCTGCACGATCTGCAGCGCGGGCCGCAGCGTGTCGGGGTAGTGCTGGGTCAGTCCGGCGATGAGGCCGTCCGCATCGCCCATGCGCACCATCATGGCGGCGTAGTTCGTGGAGTTGTGCATCGCCTGCATCGCCTCGTTCCAGGTGACGCCCCTGCGCTGGCGGAGCCGGTAGTACTCCTCCGAGTACGACTCCAGCCGCCGCGATTTGGATGGATTGAGAATCTGGATCCCCTCTAGCGGTACGTCCAATTCCTGCGCCGTACGGCGGATTTGGTCCTCGTCCCCCAGCAGAATCGGTTGCGCCATTTCCTCGTCCGCGACGAGGTGGGCGGCCCGCAGCACTTTTTCGTTGCTGCCTTCGGGGTATACAATCCGTTTCGGTCGTCGCTTCGCCCGGTTGATCATGGTTCGCATGACCTCGCGGCTCTTGCCGAGGCGGTTTTCGAGTTGTTCCTTGTATTCTTCCAAGTCCACCTTGACGCGGGCCACGCCCGTTTCCATGGCGGCTTTGGCCACTGCGCTCGCTTCCCATATCAACACACGGTAGTCGAACGGCTTGGGAATCAGATAGTCTTTTCCAAAATGCAGCCGCTCTCCGCCGTACGCTTTCGATACGGAATCGGGTACATCTTCCTTGGCCAGATTGGCCAGCGCGTACGACGCGGCTCGTTTCATCTCTTCGTTGATCGCCGTGGCGCGCACGTCGAGCGCCCCGCGGAAGATGAACGGAAAACCGAGTACGTTGTTGACCTGATTCGGATAATCCGATCGGCCGGTGCCCATGATCACATCGGGCCTTGCGGCCATGGCTTCGTCGTACGTGATCTCCGGATCGGGATTGGCCATGGCAAAGATGATCGGGTTGTCGGCCATCGAGCGGACCATTTCCCTGGTCACGACATTGGCCACTGAGAGGCCGGCAAAGACGTCCGCGCCCTTGATGGCATCGGCCAACGTCCGGGCGCCCGTCTCCCGTGCGAACTCTTCCTTGTAGGGATTCATGCCCTCCTTCCGGCCTTTGTAGATGACGCCCTTGGTGTCGCACAGGATCAGGTTTTCCGGTCGCACGCCGAGAGAGATGTAGAACTTCGCGCACGCGATCCCCGATGCGCCTGCCCCGTTGACCACGATCCGGATCTCGCTCATTTTCTTGCCGATGAGTTCTGTGGCGTTCATCAGCGCCGCGCCGGAGATGATCGCTGTGCCGTGCTGGTCGTCGTGAAACACAGGGATGTTCAAGGCTTTCTTCAGCGCTTCTTCGATCATGAAACACTCGGGGGCCTTGATGTCCTCGAGGTTGATGCCCCCGAACGTCGGTTCGAGCAGCTTGACCAATTTGATAATCTCATCCGGGTCGTGGCTGTCGACCTCGATGTCGAACACATCGATGTCGGCGAAGCGTTTAAAGAGCACGCCTTTTCCTTCCATGACCGGTTTGCCGGCGAGCGCCCCGATGTCGCCGAGTCCGAGCACGGCGGTGCCGTTGGATATGACGGCCACCAGATTGCCGCGGGCGGTATAGTCGAACGCGTCGTCGGGATTCTTTTCGATGCGGAGGCACGGAATGGCCACTCCGGGACTGTACGCCAGCGACAGATCTCGCTGCGTCGTGCACGGTTTCGTCGGAATAACTTCGATCTTGCCCTTCCGGCCTGTTTTATGATAGTCGAGAGCTTCCTGGTCCTTGATCATATGCTTCCTCCTCCGCCCGCAGAATTCGTGCGGCGGATGTTCGGCTTACGTTCGTACGGTTGGTGTCCATGTATCGTCAATGGAGAACGACGTTTATCGTCTGCCCCAGTTTACGGACCCGTACAGGAAAAAACCATGATTTGCGTCAGGTTATGGGGAAAAGGATGCGGCGTTCTTTTTTGTGGATAGAGCACAAGGAAGCACACCTCGAGCCCGCCGCAGCTGTCAGGCTCCCGGCAACATCGTGACCCGTTCGGGTGTGCGCAACCTGCGTCGTGGCCGCACACGCCCTATACCGGCTACTTGCAGCAGTCCGGGTATTCCGGACACGCCGGGGTTCCGCGTAGCGGACAATCCGCGGACACGAAATGCGCAGCCCCGATGATCAGCAGCAAGAGAACTGCCGCCATGACCATTAACTTTTTCAACTGCTCACCTCCTTTCCGCAGCACTCGGGATCATCACCACGGCCCCTGATCTGAACCGAAGGGCAGGGCACCGTGCCGTACGAACAGAAAACGCAGCAATCCCCGTCAAGCGGTTTCAGTTGCGCTCCGCAGCGCTCGCACACGTAGAAGTACCGGCACGCATCGGTCGGCATGGTCTCACTTTTGCAGTGTCCGCAACGGGGACAGGTGATCACGGATTCCAGCACTACCGAACGACTCACGAGGGCCTCCTACCTGGGTTTATTCGACGTCGAATCCGGCATAAACGCCCGGTAGACCGTTGTCGCGGAGATCCGATCCACGATTTGTTCTACCGTCGCCTCCGCAGGATCGAATTCAACTGTGACGCTATTCAGTCTGAAATCGGCCCGTGCACGGATGACCCCGTCCACGCTTTGCGCCGCCGATTCCACGTTCGCGTTACATCCAACACATGTCATGCCTCGAACCTCTATCTCCATCTGCTTTACCGATGGACGGGCAGCGGAGTGAACTCTATCGTACGCCGTTCCGCGGAGATAAGGATACGCGATACTAACCGCTGCCACCAACGTCGCCGCCCAAACGGCGGCCCTGCTTCGTCTGCCCGACGGTTCGATGCGGCAACTCCCATCCGGGCAGGTCGATTTGCTCTTTTGGTACACGAGAACAAACGCGACGACCAGGGTAAAGACAGTGACAGCTATCAGCAACGGCCTGTAGTTCTCGAAGAACGAGAACGCCCCGATTCCCGCCATCCCGGCGGCCGAGAGCAACACGGGCCCCAGACAGCAAAGAGAGGCCAGTATCGCGGACATCGCCCCACCGGCTGAGAGCCACCGTGCTTTCATTCCTGCGCGCATGTATCTTCCTTTCCTTCAATGAAATCGAGGATTGGGCAATCGCCGACCGGACCCGTTCCGCTGCACTGGTCCGCCAGCGATCTCAGTGCGCTTGCCAGTCGTTGTAGTTCTTCGATCTTTTCACTGAGCGTGCCCAGAAGGGACTCCGCTATCTGCCTGACCTCTGAACATCCTTTCTTCCTGTCCACGCGGAGATTCAACAACTCGTGGATGTCCTTCAAAGAGAACCCGAGCTTCTGTGCCCGCCGAATGAAACGAAGGCGGGAGACATCCTGCTGCGTGTATTGACGGTATCCGGACTCTCTGGTCCTGGGTTTCGGGATCAAGCGAATACGCTCGTAGTAACGCACCGTCTGCACGTTCACGCCTGCGGCCTTTGCCAGTTGACCGATGGTTACCGACTGTTCCATTCACGCATGTCCTTGAGTAGGCGGTTTCCTATCCTCCCACGCCGTCATGTCAATCCTAATATAAGGTATGTACCATAGTATAGAGTCAAGAGATTTTCCTGGGAGAGTTGCGCGAGACAGGCAGCCACGACGCACGAAGCCCGGGCAAAGGTCATGAAGGAGTGTGTCCGCTTACGGTGAAGAGACCCGGAACTTCAGATCACAAACGGAATGAAGCGTTTGGTCCGGGCGGCGTAGTCGGTATACGGGGTGCCGAACTCCTCGGTCGCCTGGCGTTCCTCCCGCAGGGACAACCAGACGTACGCGGCCATGAGAATCGGCCAGAGGATGAGGGTGGCGACCGACGGCCAGTGCACGATCCATCCGAGGGTGAAAAGGAACATGCCGGTGTACTGCGGGTGCCGCAGGTACCGATAGATGCCGTCTGTTACGAGGCCGCTCGCCCGGTGAATCCGAACCCAGCCTGCGGCTACCAGCCCTAGTCCGGCCATGCTCAAAGCGGTTCCGGCGCTCGCCGTCCAGTGCCCGAAGATGCGACGGTACTCTCCGGAAATCGCCGGCACGTCGAGGAGCGGTGAAATGAGAAAAATGAACAGCGGCCAGCCGAACATTTCCGTCATAAGGGCAATCACGAAGGCCATGAACGCGCCGCGCGATTTCCATACGCTTTTGGTTGAGCGGCGGTACGGCAGCAGCGTCAGAAAGGCCAGCACGAGCACGATGTTCAACATGATGAGGCCGGCTTGCCCGATCGTATCGCGAATCCAACGCACCGTAGGCGGCGCTCCGTGGTGAGGAAGCAATTCAATTCCGTAAATGATGACAAACAGCGCGATAGAAATCCAGCCCAGAAGCGTCCACCGCGTCGATGGAAGGTTATCATGCATGTCACATCCCTTTCACGTTGAGAAGACGGTCTGGATAAGCACGGCGTACCTCAGGATTCGAAGACTGAAAACGATCATGATGAAAATCGCCAGGCGGACGCGTGCAAGGCCGGCGACGATGGTGATCGGGTCCCCCACGATCGGCAGCCACGATGCGGCCAGCGTCCACGTGCCGTATTTCTCCATCCAGGCCAGCGACAGTCGGCCGACCCTCGTCGCCGTGAGCCGCGCGCGCATGCGATGGAAGAGAAGGGCTCCCAAACCGTAGTTGACCAGGCAGGCCGCGCAATTCCCGATCGACGCCCACAGGACGGCCTCCCACGGTTCGAGACCGAACGACACACCGGCGACCAGCAGGGTTTCCGAACTCACGGGCAGCATGGTGCCGGAGAGAAAGGCGCCGGCAAGGAGACCGGGCAGGCCGTAAGTCAGGATACATTCTTCCACTCAGGCTCCCGCCAGGAGGAGCACGACAGCGACCGACCGGACGGAAACCGGGCCACGGAAACGGCTCACTCGAGCCAACCACCGATCCAAAAGGCCAGTGATCTTACACCTCACTGATTGAGTTATCGTATAGCGGCTCGACACATCTTCTCCGCGCCGCAATCCGCACGCTGCCCTGTGCAAGGTTCTCCAGTTATCGGATGTCCGAGCGTCGGATGATCGGCCGGTCCTGATCGAGGTCTTCCACCAACATCAGCGCACGCGCCGTTATCTTTTCGAAGACCCGCTTACGAATGTCCTCGTTGTGCTGAATGGCGGCTTCCTCCGCATGTAGTCGGTTTCCCCAGTAGTAGCGGTGCCAGACCAGCCCGAAGATCAGCAGGAAATCGACCGCCCGCCGGTCCGCCGCGGCTTGGGAAAGGAAATACGACGTGACGCCGTTGAGCGCCAGCGCATTCAGCCCGGCCGCCGGTTTGCCCGCGTAAACGTGCCCCGAGCCGGGAACGAACGTCGACAGCCACTTCGCCGCCCCCGGCGATCTGAAACCATCCTCGCGACGCACGGACGAAATATCGGTCTGGATCTCCTGGAGCGCGGAACGGTACAACGTATCCGAGCTGGTTTCTTCCTCTGCCAGCAGCCGTTCAACCAGCTTTGCAGCCGCTTCCCAGTTGTCCTGGTGAGCGTAGGTGGCCAGCAGCGACAGGGAGGCATGCCGTGCGACCGCTCGCGACGAGGACGAACGGCTCAACGCGAACAGCCCCATCATGCCTGCGGTGAAATCACCCGATTCCAGGAGGCTGAAGTTGCGATGATACCGGATGGTGCCGCGAAAGGGCTCCGGCGCTCTGTCCAGTGCCTGATCGAACATCGCCGTGGCCCTGCGCCAGTCGTGGAGTGACGCATAAGCCAGGCCGCACTTGTAACACGCGTAGAACCATAACGGGCTCTCACGACCGAAGCAGATGAAGCGAAGGTACTCCGTAACGGCCGCATCCGAGTTTCCCTGGTCGGATTGGTATTCGGCCAGATCGAACGTCGATTCCAGATCCTGCGCGGCGATCCGGGGGACAACGAACAGGCTAGAAATCAAACCATATCGTAAGGCGCGTCTCAACATCTCCCAGCACCTTTTTTCGATTCGCCTCGTTGTGGTGCCGCACAGCAAGGACCGATCCGTACACGTTGCCGGCATAAAAGAACGCCCCTGCGGGTCCAAAAATCCAGCCGCGCACGCTGGAAGTTCCTTTCCGTGAGAACCCGTCGGCGGCCAGCAAGGCACAGCCGCTGACCACAAGAAATGAATAGAACACCCGTCCGCGGCCCGTCCGGCATACAGCTTACCGCTGCCCGGAAGCACCGCTGACATGACCCCTGCGACAACAGGTGATTTTGGTCCTCGCCTCCGGTACTGCGCGGCTTCCCGGGTCAACAGTTGCAAGCGATAGTCATCCGACTGAATTCGGCTTACCGAATCCCATTGCTGATCCTGCATCCATCTCAGCGCGCGGATCACCATCGTTTCATTCCGAGCCCAGTTCTGCAGTGCCGTATCGGACTGCGTGCGCTGCATACGCTCCGCCCTTCCGGACCGCAATTCACACAACGCTTTCAGGACGATCATGGAATCGTGCGTGCCCGGACTATGCGCGGTGCTCCCTTCCAGGTACGGCAGTGCTTGCGCCGGTTGACCGACCCGCCAGAAGCAGCGCGCAGCCTGGAGGCGTGCGTATGCTCCGCTCTCAAGACTGTCCAGATACATCAGGCGCTGATACTCCAGCAGCGCACGCCCGTATTCCTCGCGCTCCCACAGGTAGTCGGCAAAGGCCCGCACTTTCTGCGGCGTGAACTCGTCGGGCTGGGCCCATCGGGCTGCAGGAAGCGCAAGCAGTACGGCATGGGAAATGAGAAAGCTGCCGATGGTCCGCGTCATGGTTTCAAATATTCTTCGATCGGATCCGGAAAGGGCGGAGAGTGTGTCATCGAAGGGTAATGGCGGTGCATGCCGGGAAGACCGTGGCAACGCAGCAGACGATCGCCCGTGAGCAACAGCCCCCGGACGAATCCGCCCTTGCGCACGGCCAGCGCGGAAAAACGGGAGCAGCTTGGATTGAAGTTGCACACCGAAAGGTCCTGCGCAGAAATCCATCGCTGATAACCGTTGATCAGGACGAGCATCGTCATCCGGAACTCGGAAGTCGCCGAGTCTCCTTGCACGGCCGACCGTTCACCGTCGTACTTCATCGAAGACACGGGTTTCTCCGGCAATCGGTGGAGGAGTCGGCGGAAATCGGCCGAGAGGTTCTGGGCTTGACCGGCGGTCGGGGTCAAAGCCAGCAGAAGCACCAATCGACGGATCACCAGTCCTTCCTCTCCACGATAGCGTCGGCGGGGATCGTAAAATAACGAACGTCGGCAGGCAGGGGTACGTTTATCCGCAGATCGCGAAGCTCGACTTTTTCGTATGACCTTCGTCCGTTCGTCCACAATTCCGTCAACATCGATTGCGGAAGATTGATCGATGATGTCGTCACGTACGAACCGAACGACGTCCGGGTGCGAACGTCATTGGTCGGATCATCGTAGAGGCAGTAGGCCAATCGGCCGCCAACGTGGGCCAACTGGAACTTCCCGGGCCTCCCACCTCGCCGGTCGTTCGTCCAGAAGGTCACCAGCGTATCGCCCGTCATTTGTTGGTCAGCAAGTCTAAACCCGATCATGCCCAGACCGTAATCCGGGCGCGTCGAGGCCAGAAGTCCGGTCACCAGCGGCAGCACCACGACCCCTTCGCTCGTGAGCACGAACGCTCGCCTCGACCTCGGGTAGAAGATCGAGACTTCATTCTCCTGCACCA
Organism: Bacteroidota bacterium; assembly: GCA_037445875.1. Classification (GTDB taxonomy): domain Bacteria; phylum CLD3; class CLD3; order SB21; family SB21; genus JBBIJR01. The sequence goes on from JBBIJR010000010.1 coordinate 14,538, forward strand.
CCAGCCACTGGTCGACGGGATAGTGGACCCGAAAAATGACACGACCGTCCGCGTAATACACGAATCCTTCCGTGCTGTCCAGGCGGGTTCCTGTGTCGGTCGTCATCGTGAACCCGCTGCAGATCGTGGAGCTGTTTCCCTGCGCCCGAACGAGACCGAAGAACACGCCCACCCACAACAGGATAACGGCCGCATACCTGACGATCACGGCGATCACTGCTCCTCGGCGGGCGGGACCACCAGAGCGATAACCACGACAAAGGCCACGGAAGCCAGGGTACCGGCAACACACCCTCCGATCGCATTCTTCGTTTTAATGCCCTTGGCTGTTCTTTTGTAACAATCCGTATACGTCGCGACGTACACCTCATCTTTGCCCACCAGGGGCGCAGCCGGTGGATTGCTCTCGACGGCCTCCGCTACCAGCCAGCCGACCACACCCCCCAGACAACCAATGAGAAACCATGTTTGTCCGTCCACATCCGCTCTTGCCCTTACTTCGGCATCCGCACACGCATCATCCGGACCCGGGTAAGGACACACGGCGGGTGCGTGAGCGTAAGAAACGCCCGGCGTAACTGCAAGAACACACGCTATCGCATAGACCGTGACGGCCCGTGTCCAGCCGACACTAGTACTCCCGTCCGGCCGCCGTCCCGTGGTCGACGAAACCTTCGCCACTATTCCGCCTAGTTTTCTTCAGAGGAAGACAGCGCAATAGCCCAAAGAGCGGCGGACGCGACGGTTCCTACCAGACAGCCGGTGATCGCGTTTTTGGTCTTGATGCCCTTGGCGGTTTTCTTATAGCAGTCCGAATAAGAGGCAACGTATTGCTCGTCCTTACCAGGGCCGTTGCGGGTGGATTGCTGTCCACGGCCTCCGCTATCAACCATCCGATGATGCCGCCCAGACAGCCGATGATGAACCACGTCCCGCCACTCACGTCCGACTTTGCTTTCAATTCCGCGTCCATACAGGCCGTACTGGTGTCCTGACCGGGTTCCCCGGCGTAGGCCCTTGAGATTTGTGAGGCAATAGGAGTCAGAAGCAGAGAAACTACAACGGTGATCGCAACGAGCATTCGTGCGATGGAGACTGCGAGTGAGAATCATGTCAGACCTCGATGGTTTGTTTTTAAGACTACGCCGGGCTAATGCCCCCTTGGAGCCCAATCTGGCGGATGGGAAATCAAGAGTCAAGAAGAATTTTGACACGCAGACGGAAACAGCCGATTTCCTTGCCGGAAATCGGGGGAATCGATCCCCTTCACAACAGATTACTTGCCAGTTCCGCCAGTGCGCTGCGCTCGCCCTTGACGAGATTGACATGGGCAAACAATTCCTGCCCTTTCATGCGATCCACCAGGTACGTCAAGCCGTTGGACTGGCTGTCGAGATACGGCGAGTCGATCTGATAGATGTCGCCGGCGAACACCATCTTCGTCCCCTCCCCCGCGCGCGTGAGGATGGTCTTCATTTCGTGCGGCGTCAGGTTCTGCGCCTCGTCGACGATGAAGAAAATCCGGTCCAAGCTTCGCCCGCGAATGTAGGCAAGCGGCGTAATGACCAGTTTTTCGTTCTGGACCATTTCGTTGATGCGCGTACGCTCCGGGCTCTCATGCCCGAAGCGGTTCTTGATTACCGCGAGGTTGTCGTACAGAGGCTGCATGTACGGATCCAGCTTCGACTGCACGTCGCCGGGCAGATAGCCGATATCGCGGTTGCTTAGCGGCACGATCGGACGCGCGAGGTAGATCTGGCTGTACAACTGCCGCTGCTGAAGCGCGGCCGCCAGCGCCAGCAGCGTCTTGCCGGTGCCCGCCTTGCCCGTGAGCGTCACGACCGGAACCTCGGGTCGAAGCAGGGCGTCGAGCGCAAACACTTGTTCCGCGTTGCGCGGTTCGATCGCATATGCCGGCTTCTTGACCACGCGCTCGAACGTCTTCTCCATCGGGTTGAAATGCGTCAGTACGCTGCTCGAATGGTTCTTGAAAATGAAATACTCGTTGGCCAGCGGGGTCTCGATGCCGCGCAGATCAGCGATGGGCACCTGATACGGCGTCTCGTAGAAACGGCGGATCAGATTGGTATCGAAATGTTCGTACATCTGCACGCCGGTGTACAGCGCATCGATGTTGCGGATCTTGCCCGTTTCGTAGTCTTCCGCGGGAATCCCCAGCGACTTGGCCTTCATCCGGAGACTGATGTCCTTGGTGATCAGGATGACCTCGGTGTCCTTCCGCGAATGCCGCAGTTGGTCGGCCAGGGCCAGGATCCGGTGGTCCGCCTTGTCATGGGCGAAGGCCTGCTCGATCAGCTCCGAGCGCGGGTGGCCCACTTCGACGAACAGCCGCCCGTGCTGCGGACTCAGCTTGACGCCCGTGCGGAACAGCTGATCTTTGGAGAGTTTGTCCAGCTCGCGGATGAATTCGCGCGCCTGAAAGTTGATCGAATCGCTGCCCTTCTTGAAGACGTCGACTTCCTCCAGGACCACGATCGGAATGACGACGTCGTGCTCCTCGAAGTTGTAGATGCACGTGTAGTCGTAAAGCACGACGTTCGTATCGAGGACGAACACCTTCTTTTCGGGCCGGGTAGGTTTGGACACGGAAAATCCTCCGGTTAGGGAAAGAGATTCGGTTCGCTCAGGGGATGTGCGTGAAAGGGAAGAAAGAAATCGAAATGGCAGAAGAACATTCTGAAATAAAGATAAGACAGAAGCCGGGAAAACGCAAAAAGAAATTCAGTCCGGCGTCCATTGGCCGCTCACCGCTTCGTGCTTCGGGCAATCCACCCGCAGGTCTGTGCGTTTGAGCGGGATCTTGAACAACGTGCAGTAAGTTCGCTCCCTTCCTTCGCGGTAGAACCGGCACGTCGGGCACATCCGCTGGATGGCGAGGATGCCTGCGCGATGCAGATGCAGAATCGTCTGCAGCAGCGCCGCGAGGAGCGTCTCTTTTTGTTCGCGAGTCAGGGAGGCCATCGATGGCCGGAAGGCGTTGGCAAACATCGCGACGCGATGAACGGTCTTTCTCCCTTTGTCCGTAAGATCGAGAAGAAGACTGCGGGAGTCGGCCGCGCGCACCGTCTTTCGTATGAGCCTCTTTCGGTCGAGCACACCGAGGGCGTCGCTAATGGTTGCTTTGGTCAGGTTGAATTCCCGTGCAAGATGAGTGACCGTTCGCCGTTCCGGAGGATGAAAGTTCAGAAAGATCAGAAGCTGAATCTGGATGGGACTCAGACCGTGAACGCGCGCCTCCCTCCACAGCAACACGCGGAACGCCTCCGAGATGCGTTCCAGGGCCGCTGCGATCTTGCTTTCGACGCTCTGCAGTTGGTAGCCGGGATCAAAGACCGATCGCGCCATGGCGTGCGGGCTGTTCCGGGACAGTGCCGGGAACGATGAAGGATTGCGCCTTACCCTTGAGCGGCTTTTTCATGCCGGAAATATACGGTTTTCCCGGAAGATTCCCTTCAAAAAACCAGGTGCTCCCCCGCCGACGCATAGCCCCTTACCGGCGGGTCGTGTCGAGCACCTTCAGAACAGCTTTGCCATGCTCAAGCCAAGAAACAGACCCGGCCGATCGAGACGCCTGGCCACGTCGAACCGAAACAATCCGAAGAGCCCGTTGATCGATGCACCCAGCTCGTGGTGCAGTTTGTTCGTGTAGGCCGGTGTGTAACCCAGCTGCGCCAGCCGGGACGGACTTATCCAGGTGCGCCCGTGTCCGCCGAAAACAAGGATGCCGATGTTGCGCTTGACCAGCCACCGCAGACCGAGCAACTCGAACGGAACCGTCCGGAAATTATGTTCCCAGAATACGGCCGCATATCGCTCGCCTTCGTAGGCTCTCGTTCGGAGCGTCTTGAATGTGCCAAAGGGGGTGAATTCATCGATCGACCCGTCCAGCACAGCGAACTTCTGGATCGGCAGTCGGCCCGAGTAGGTTCCACCCACCGCCCGGACGTCCAGCGTATTGGCCAGAAATCGCCGGCGGAGGAACGTGTTGAAGCGCCAGTTGAGGGTCGCGCGGTAGGCGGTATAGTCGAAATCGCTGAGGAGATCCGGACTGTGTTCCACCGCAAGCGAGAGGTTTCGGACGCCGACAACACCGAAAGGAACATCGTCGTCCCCGTACCGCACGCGCACGACCATCGCCCGCAGCATACCCTCGTCGATGCCGGGATTGGCCCGTTTGTCGTCCCGGGCGTTGAACACGCTCCAGTCGGTCGTCCTGGCGACGGACCGCTGCCGGTCGTTGATGAACGCAGCCTCGAGGTTGATGTTTGGTGTGGGGAAATGAAAGCCCATGCTTCCCCGCACTTGTCTGGAACGGTAATAATCGAAATAATCTCTTGCTCCGAGAAGCGTCCCCAGGGCCGCGACCGAAGGTTCATAGTTGTCCGAAGCAAACCTCGTTTCGACGCCGTCGTAAAAACTCAGGCGCAGGGAAAACCGGGGATTCGCTCCCCGGCGGAACTCACCTCCGGCGCCGTAGAACGGCTCTTTCAGCGAAGTCGTATACCCGCCGAGAATGAACGCCTTCCATCGTTTGTTGAACTCATGCTCGTACTTTGCCCCAAGGCGTCCGCCTTCGACGCGGTTGTATCCGAGCTGAGGGCTGAGATCGCCGACAAAACGGCGGAACGCACTCTTCGGCTTTGCCTGCTCCGCCGCGACGCTGTCATTGTATTCGTCCTCCACCTTCACGAACCGCGCCAGCAGACCCGTCGGTTTGAAGGCCTTACCGAACGAGTCCCCGCGCTTGATCTCCGCATAGGCCGAATCCTCGCGGTCCGACAGCGGCACCATAACCTCGATGGAATCGAATCCGCCCTCCCGGGCCAACGACACGGAATCTACGATCACTTGGGTCTTTTTCTTATACAGCGAGTCCGGCGGCGGCTCGTTGACAACGTAGTTGTTCAGTGCGCTGATCTGACTGTACAGTACGGAGGGAAATTCAAGACCGGGCAGACCGATCTTGATCCGGCCATTCACACGGACATCCACCGGCAGCCAGTAATCTCTTCCGAAATTGTTGAACTGTTGCTCGTACGCTACGCCCCACTCGCGGATGGGAGCCGGAAAGACCGATGTTTCCGAGGGCTTCAGATTTACGCCGATCAGGACAGAGTCCTTGTCCAGCACGGAAACCGTCCCGGCAAACGTCGGTTGCAGCTTGCTGCGGCTTTTTACCCGAATATCGTACACCTGATCCCCGTTCAGCGTCCGCTGTCCGATCAGTGTGAACTCGTAGTAGTCCAGCGCGTCCGGGTGCGTGGGACCGATGAAGCGCGAGCCCTGCACTTCCACCTCATCATCGTAGAAATTCAAAACGGCCGCTTCGGGATTGAACACCATGTCCTTCGGGTCCACGTTTTTCGTGGCTCGCTTGGACCGGATCACAGCCCGGATGCCCCGGACGCGGTCCCAGTAGATATCGCCGACGGACTCGGAGATCATCACGATACCGGAGTCGTTTTCCAGTACGACCCGGGAGTACGCGTCCGCTTTGAAGCCGGCCAGTCTATTGTGCCACTGCTGCTTCTTGCGGATCACGTTCCGCATCAGGAGGACGCCCGGATCCTCGCCGGTGATGACGACACCCTGCATCTCGATCGGCGACGGCGTGAGGGAGATGTCCAGCATGCCGATCGGAGGTTCTGCGAGCGTCACGCGTTTCGTTTCGTAGCCGATATACCGCACGACGATTACGGCGGGAAAGTCGTGTAGCGTCAGCACGTATTTGCCTTCCCGATTCGTGATCGTACCGCGATACGTTCCTTCGATCTGGAGATTGGCCGCCGGAAGAGCCTCCCCCGTGGCCGCGTCGCGAACGTATCCCGAGACCACGGTTTGTCCATAGGCGGCGCCGCACGTCAGCCAGAAAAAGAATACAGCCGAAAGTTGTTTCATAGTCCCTCGAGGATGAAGACTCAGACGGATGACACCGTGTTAAACGGCCTCAATCGGCAAAAGTTTCACCGACAGGACGCTATCCTATCGCGAGTGGTCGGGACTTCGGTGGGACTACCGTCGATCAAGCTTCAGCGTGCGGGAACTCACGCAGCCCCGGGCGGCCTGCGTACGGCACGTCTGCGTCTTGTTTGTAAGTGCTCGCGTTTGCCAACACGGTAGGCCAGCGCCATCAGTCTGCGAAAGGCGGCATCGATGTCTTCCGGCTTGTGCAGGCGGAAGTGATGCAGAAAACAGCGCGGACCCAGTTCCTCCACGCGGTAAATCGTGCGATGCCGGCGTCTGCGCGTCAGCCAGAAACCGCCGGCGATGAAGTTCCGTCCGATCCGGTGCACGCTGCCGAACCGCACATCCACCATGAAGGCCACGCGGGTTTTGACCGGATCAAGCGTGATCGGCCCGATCTTGTCGTACTCTTTCAGAAAATAGTGGAACAGCCGGACCGATGGTTCGGGTTTGCCTTTAAGAAAGTCCGCAACGGTGTAGTTCCCGCAGGAATGCCACAGGTTCTTCTGCACGAACCGGTGGCCGCATTTCGGACAGGTCCACATGAGTCCTCCAGGATCAGATCGCATGAGTCTGCATTCCGCGTTGGAAAGCCTGCTTTTGGCCATCCCGCAAAGAGTGTTCACGTCGTATCTCCACGGAGTAGGATGGACAGGCCTTCTGCGGGAGATGGATAGGAAGCCTGTCATTGGGCTGAAGCCCAGGAGGATACTTTGCAATTGAGATAGTTGTTCTCGTTACCCACGAGCTAAAGTTCGCGGCAATCCGGTGTAAATCAGCGCCTCTTTTGGGCGGGAAGGGCAGCACTGATAATTGTTTATTGATAGCTGTTCATTAGGATGAGGGGGCGTGGAACGCCGCCGCCGGACCGCCCGGATGCGACGACACCCACTTCAAGTCTCCGCCCGCACAAAAGGCTTTTCCGTTGCCCGTCACGACGATACCTCGAACGGAGGCATCGCAGGACAGAGACAACATCCGGTCCGCGAGGGCCGTCGCCATGTTCATGTCGAGCGAGTTATACTGCTGCGGACGGTTCAGGATTACGTACGCTACGGATTCCCTCTGTTCGATCACGACCGGCGCTTCCATCACCTGCTCCTTTTTTGTCTGTTTGAAGACATTCGGTCCGCAGCCTCCGCTGCACGGGGCCGAACATCCCCGCGCTCAAAGTAACGACGGCGGCGGCGTTTTGCAAAGACTTTGACGACGGCAGTCAACCCGCTCACGACATTTGATTTTCTGGCGGTTTGTGACGTACCTTGTTGTGTTGCCCGGCTTCCGTCCGGGAAAACCATACCGCCCAGGGAATCATACCGGCGCCTGTCCCGCAGTCGAGTTTTGTTTTCCGTTTCCGGTCTTCCGCCGTATTACCATATCTTGATCCAACCAGGAGGAGCCGCATGAGATCCGTTGCAGCAATCTGCGTGGCAGTAATGTGCTTCGGCCCGCGTGATACGCACGCGCAAATCGTTTCCGGGCGTCTCGCCCCGTTCGAGGTCGACTTTGTGAAAATGGTCTCCGACCTGGCCAACGGCAGCAAGGTCAGCTACGTTAACGACGGAAACGTCGGCCGATGGTTCGGTGTATCCGCCGGCGTGTACTACTTGAGCATCCGCGAAGGCGGCAAGGCCGGCAAAGCGCTGGGCGCCGGTCTTCAGGCACGGTACATCTTCAACAACTCCGTTCACCTTCTGCCCGAGTTCGTGTATTCCCCCTTCTACATCCATAAGAAGTTTCACCTCCGATTGTCCCTCGGCCCTTCCGTCAATTTCATAACGTATCGCCGCCTGACGGGAATCTCCGGTACCATCATCCAAAAGGCTGAATACGACAACATCCACCGAGCGAGTATTGGGGCGGCCGTTGGTCTCTATATGAAGACCTACAAGTCCCGGATAGGCATCCCGCTCGACTACTCGGTGGTGTACAGTTTCATTCCAACGGACAGCCACTACAAGAGCGACGATCATGTATTCCTGATGTCGTTCGGCATCGGGTTCGACCTTTACGACGGAGCGGAATGACCATGACGGCGCACCGGTCATTTGTGATGGGTTTTCTTTCCCTCGCCGCGGCGGCCGGAGACGTACTCACCTCGCAGGAACTCGCCGTCACGACGGTCATTCAAAGCGGACACAAAGGCTCGGTCAACGCGGTCGTCTTCAGCCCGGACGGCCGGTTGGTCTTGACGGGCAGTTCCGATAACACAGCCAAATTGTGGGACGCGGTCACGGGCAGCGAAATTCGGACCTGGCGCCACACAGACAAGGTCAATGCGGTTGCCTTCAGTCACTCAGGCCTTTACGCCGCGACCGGAAGCAGCGACGGTACGGTTGGCCTATGGAGTGTGGAGAGCGGCGAGCGCGTGCGGTCCCTCGGCCCCGGAACCTGCCCCATCCTCGAGACTAAATTCGGACCCGATGACAGGCAAATCCTGATCGGCGGGGGCTTCACCGTCTATGAAGGCAAGGGGCGGTTCTTCGGCGAGCTCTGGGACCCATTCTCCGGAGAGCGGCTCAACATTCTTTCGGACGAGGCGCCGGGCGACAATTTGCGTGCGGCGGATTTTAGCGCCGACGGTGAAAGGATCGTCTTCACGGACGGCCGGTCGATCTTTCTGTGGGATCGCGCGGAAGGTCGAGTCGTGCAGAAGACCGATCGGGGGGGCTCGCTCAAAGGTGACGGCAATAATTTTTCGGCGGTGCTTTTTGCTCACGGATCGATCTTGTCCGCCAATTCCGGTCCCGTCACGCTGGCCGGGAAGTCCATGAGCACGATGAAACCGAGCTCCACATTTTCCTTGAAAACATTTTGCGATCTGCAATTATGGAGCGGTTCGCTGGAACAGGAATTGCGGACTGTTCGAATCGATGCGTACGTCGGAAAGATCGCCTTGAGTCCGAACGGCCGGTACTTGCTGACGACGGGTCCGCATCCGAATTTCCGGCCCGACGTGTTGTTCGACTTCGAATCCACACTGGTGGATCTGGCAATGGGCTCCATCGTCCGGTCGTTCACCGACACCGCGGACAACGCGGCCCGGCCCACATGCGGGAGTTTCTCTCCCGACGGTGCGCTCATCGCATTGGGCATGAGCGACGGAACAGCCCGTATCGTCGAAGCTCGCTCGGGCCGCCTGGTCCAGACGCTGGAGGGTCAAACGGGGTTGACCAGACACGTCGCACTCAGTGCAGACGAGCGGACCCTCTACACCGCCTCCGATACGCACCTCCGGAAGTGGGACCTGGCCGCGGGCAGCGTTTCGCACCACGATACACGGCACCCCTTCCCCGTTCACGCCATGACGCTCAGCCGCGACGGAACGCGTCTGGCGACCGGAAGCGGTAAATACGTGGTCAAGCCTTCGGGCTTGTCGGAGAGCTTCTACGACATACGAGTGTGGGACACGCAAACGTGGCTCGAAACGTGCACCCTGTTCAATGTCCCCGAGGATCAACGATTGCCTCTGAACGCAGGAGCGAGAACATCCAGAGGGTCCTTCTGGTTCTGGGCCTACTATTTCGGTGCATATTCCCGGGAAGAGAATGCGCTGACGCTGGTTTTCACTCCGGACAACTTGCGGTTGGTCTCCGGATGCTACGGCGGAGGGCTGTCGGTTTGGGATCTCGCGTCGCGGAAACAGGTCCGCACTTTCAAGGATTCACGGTGGGTGCAATCCGCGGCCATGGATGCCGCAGGGACGACGCTCGCCGCAGGGTTCGGCAAGTACGTAAGCGACGGCGCCGAAAAAGGGCAGGTGCGGCTATGGAGGGTGAGCGATTGGAAGGAGCTGCGGATCGACGATCCTCCACCCGCCGAATCGATTGTCCCATCCGTGTCGTTAAGCCCCGACGGAAGGTATCTCGCGGCCGGGATCAACGAGTACGCCAACCTGACCTGGAGTTCGTGGACGTGGAAGATCAAGGGAAGCCGCGCCGATGTCTGGGAAATCGCCACCGGCAGGAAAACAGCGACGTTGCCGACGGATGGGATACAAGCGGTTGTTTACGCGCCGGACGGGGGGAGCCTGTTCATCGGCGGGACCGGAGGTTCCGGAGAACTGTGGAACATGGCAACGGCCGCGCCGGTTCGCACGCTCGATGGGGCGCAGTGCGATTTCGCTCTCTCGACGGACCGGCTCGTCTCGGTCAGCAAGGACGGCTACGTCGTGTTGTGGGACCGTACGTCGGGCGGGGAACTTGCGCGCTTCGTTTCCGTGGGGACGGAGGATTTCGCCATCCTGACGCCGGACCACTACTATATGGCGTCCAAAGGAGCGCTGAAGGGCTTTCACTTCTCCCAGGGCCTCAGGACGTATTCGTTCGATAATTTCGATCTCCTGTTCAACCGGCCCGATATCGTCGTGCGGCGGCTGGGCGTGGCCGATACGTCGCTGGTTGCTTCGTATTACCGTGCCTACCTGAAGCGGCTCAAGCGATTGGGCTTTTCCGTGGAACAGATCGGCAGCGATATGCATTTACCTGTTGTCGAGATCGCGACAAAAGAACTTCCCCGCGAAACGACCGAGCGTCGACTTTCGGTTGAAATACAGGCTTTCGATTCGCTGTACCGCCTCGACAGGATCAATGTGTATGTCAACGACGTTCCTGTCCATGGCCTCGGCGGAATTCCCCTTCGCGACGGCGCCGCTTCCCGCGTCACACGAACGATCGAACTTGCGTTGAGCGCAGGCCGGAACAAGGTGCAGATATCTGTTCACAACGAAAAGGGAGTCGAGTCGTTGAAGCAGACGTTCGAGGTTACATGCGCGGCAAAGGCGTCGCCGGTACTGTACGCCGTGGTCATCGGCGTGAGCGACTACGCGGAGGATGCATTCGACCTGCGATACGCCTCAAAGGACGCGGACGACCTCGCTTCCCTGCTGGAGAGCCGTCCGAACACCCGGGTGCTCCGCATACTCGACAAAGACGCCACCCGCGAAACGATTCTCAAGGCCCGCGACTTCCTGATGCAGTCCGGTGTGGACGATCAGGCCATCGTGTTCGCCGCCGGCCACGGCCTCGTGGACGACAACCTGGACTGGTATTTCGCGACGCACGACGTGGAGTTTGATGCTCCGGCGGCACGAGGCGTGGCATACGACGAACTGGAGCGATTGTTGGACGGGATCCCCGCCCGTCGGCGGCTCTTGCTGATGGACGCGTGCCATTCCGGTGAAGTTGACAAGGAAGAACACGTGCTGGTCGCCGCCACCGGCGGTGCAAGCGGTCCCGTGAAGAGCCGGGCTTTCAAGGCGAAGACGGTTGCCCGGAGATCGCTTGGGCTCGAGAATTCCTTTGAACTGATGCAGCAGTTGTTCGCCGATCTCAATAAAGGCACGGGCGCAATGGTGATCAGTTCCGCCGGCGGCGCCGAGTATGCGTACGAAAGCGCCGATTGGAGGAACGGCGTATTCACCTACTCTCTGCTGGAGGGCCTGAAAACCGGGAAGGCGGATTCGAACGGGGACGGCCGGGTGACCGTTATGGAACTGAGGGAATACGTCGCCTATAGCGTGCAGAAACTCACGCAGGGCAAGCAGCATCCCACGTCCCGGAAGGAGAATCTCGAGTTCGACTTTACGGTGTGGTAGGAAGAGGGCTTTCTGGGCGTCGCGTGAACCTGGCGGTCAGAGCAACTCAAATAAACCTCCTCACTTTCTTCATATACTCCGCATACGCCTCCCCGTGCCGGCGGGTGAGGAATTCCTCCTCGAATGCTATTTGCAGCCGGATCAGAACGTAGCTTACAACGAGGATCAACAGCGTGATCGCGTCGGGTAGGACGATAAACAACCCCAGCAGACCGGCCAGCAGGCCGAGGAAGACGGGATTCCGAGAGATGCGGAACACACCGCGGGTCACGAGCGGTGTTTTTTCCTCTTCATCCAGACCGATCCGCCATGCATCGCTCATCTGCACCTGCGCGAAGATCGTCCAGATCAGCGATATGAGCATCAAGCCGAGCCCCGCCAGCACTCCGATCTCGTGTTCCTCCGGCCCCATCAGCGGAATCCAGAAATCGAATCCACCCACAACATTGATCGCGATGGAGTAGAGAAAAAGCAGTATGATCGTCCAACGGAAGTATTGGCCCACGAGCCCTTGCGGGGACCGATCGTTCGGGAACACCACCGCATTTCGGCCGATCTTACGGCTGATCCGGATCGTCGGCACGACAAAGACGAGCAGGAAATACCAGGAGAAATAAATGAGGATGGTTAGGTTCAGGTATTCGGAGATCATCGGTTATTGTCTGAATTCTGTATTGAGAGGCCGCACTATAGTCCAGCGGGACTCGGATCAAAGGACCGATGCCGTCTCCATGCTAATTCTTCAACCTGAAAGTAATTGGAACGGTGATGGACACCTTGACTCCCTTGCCTTTCGCTTTGGCTGGCTGAAATCTGCATAGATACAAGACGTCTCTTCCCGCAGTCCCGAAACCATATCTCTCCGGCGATTCATCCAGCACGTCGACATCGAGAACTTCCCCACGTTCGCTGACGATCGCCTTGAGAATTACTTTGCCCTCGATGCCTTCTTGCCGTGCAGGTTCTGGATATTTGAGATGCCTCTTGATGAATGCATATCCTCCTATGAGCTGCGGAGGCTCATCATACGCTACGAACAGGCCCATGGGCTCATCACCAAGGCCAAGCGACTCCTTCCACAGCCGCTCGGCATTCCGATCGGGTTCTTTTTGAAATACGAGGCGCGCGAGCTCAAGCGACACGTTTTCGAAGTTCTTCTCTCCCTTCTGTATGTCTATAGACCGGGCCGCTCGAAAAAGACTGTCTGCCTTACGAAAATCTCCTAGCTTGAAACAGGCGAACGCCTTGTTGTACCGGTGAACCGTCATGCTCGAATCCAATTCCAGCGCTCTATCAGCCGTAGCACTCATCTGGCCGTAGTCACCCATCGCCGCATAAGCCCAGGCGATGAAATCACGAGCGTCGGATCGTGTCGAGTCCTCCCGTATCATGCTTTCGTACAGAGCAAGAGCGGAATCGAATCGCCCGATATCCACAAACGCCTGGCCCAGCGATATGCGAACCGAGTCCGTCGCCCTGACGCGCTGAGCTGTCTGCAGGTAATTCACGGCCGGGGTACTCTTCGTACGACTGGCATAACCGCGTCCCAACAGCACAAAGGTCGAATACCAGGCCGAATCGAGAGGACCAACTTTGTCGGAGACCAATTCGAAAGTTCCCTCCAATAGGTCAATCGCCCTACCCCGCGAGGAGGTGGCCACAAGGGACTCACCCTTTATGTTGTTGGAAAGGATGAAACCTCTCCAGTGGCCGCACCGAAAATATTCGTTCCTCGCCTTCTCTGCCCAGGTGGTTGCGCCAGAGTAGTCTCGTTCAATTAGCCGCAACCTGGCCTTTTCCAGGAAGTCTCCCGCCTTGATGGAATCACATTGCGCATACACTTGACCTGCAAGCAGTATGAATAGCCATATTAGTCCGATTCGCCGGTTGGTGTTCATATGGAAGATTCCTTGTTGCGCCGATAGCCTACCATCGAAGTTTCAGGCCGCCGCCGGTCGAGTGCGGGTCGAGAATCGGCGATACATGCCAGCCGAGGGCCTTGTATTTTCTTGGATCGATACCGTCGTTGTAGATTCTTACTGCATTGCGCATATGTTTGTCGGCGGTACTGTAACAAACAGCCGCCGTGATGCCTGAAACAAGGGCAATACCCAGTCCAACCACGCCGACAGCGTTCAGTGTTTTTTTGTATTCGTTTGCCCCTGTCTCAAGGTTGTGGTACCGCTCACTCTTGTCCTCGTCAGTTCCCCCTATTGCGAGCAGCAGACCGCCACCTATGAAAGTGACGACGGAAACCGCATAGGCGCTCCGCTTGGCCGAAAAATGCTCCAGTTCCCGCAGTGCTGCCGTATCTTGCTCCACATAGAGCTTCAGGTTGCTTCCTTGCGGCCCTATCGACTCATAGGTTCCGTCCCCAACCTTGAACTGAAAATCTGTACCGAACATCCCGTGCGATTCGGAGAATACGATCGGAGCATTCCGTTCTCTCTCGTACTCAAGGCTGCCTTTCTCATAGATGATTCCGCGAAGTTCAACCGGCACGGAGCGGCTTCGGAGTCTCTGGTACAAGTTACGATTATTCGTCACAACCTTTCTTATTGCAGCAAATCGGATAGTGCTACCATCCGCTATCGTAGCGGTGCGTTTATCGAGCGTCTTGATCTCCGTCACGACACTGCTGTCTTCCAGGAAGACAATTCGACAATTCGGTCGACCTTCGACATCACGGGGCTGGGCAAAAGCCGAAGTTGCCAGAGTAAGACAGAACACGACGGCTGCAATCCACATAGGCATTCTCTCAAGTTGTGTTCAAGACCTGTACACCCCCGCCGCTCCGATGCCCCTCGCCTTGGGATAGATTGCGGGATACTAGTGAAACCGGGGGTGTTCTTTGTTGTCTTCCCTCACCGATACTGTTGCGGTTAGAACACCGTAAGCCACACCAGCACCATAGAAAACACCGAAGGTTGTCCAGACAGCCGTCACGATGGTGAATCTGCTTGCATTCGCGGACAAACACGGACGAGATACTCGGACCACGACAAACACCCATGTTTATTGTTGGCTACGGAAACAAGGTAAGCTGGCCGGGGGATTCAGTCAATGATTTGTTATTGAAGTGGCTCCGAAAAATCAACCCCCCCGGAACAGGCTCCCTCGATGCTTCTGAGCCGCAGGCTCATCAGCCTTCGGCTTGAGACAAGCCCCTCTCGATACGCTCGCTTCGCCCGTTACTCGGGGAGCGGCCACACGCAGTGCGACAGACCCACCCGCTCCCCGAGTGGCCCGCTGCCAGGCGGGCCGTACCGAGGGGAGCGCACGCCTACGAGCAACCCATGCTGTTCCCGCAGTTCAGGCACTTGTAGCACGCGCCGTTGCGCACGGTCATGTGCCCGCACACGTCGCACGCCGGCGCGTCGCCCATCATGGACGTGAGCTGCTGCTCCATCTCGTTCACCGGCAGCACTTTCTCGGCCGGCGCCTCCTCCTTCGGCGGCACCTGCGCGGCCGGGACCTCGCCGTCCACCGTGGGCTGCACGTGCACGAAGTCCGTCCGCCCCAGATACTCCATGCCCAGCACCCGGAAAATGAAATCGAGGATCGACGTCGCATTCTTGATGTTGGGATGGTTCGTGAACCCGCTCGGCTCGAAACGGGTGAAGGTGAACTTCTCCACGAACTTCTCCAGCGGAACGCCGTACTGCAGCCCCATCGAGACCGCCACGGCGAAGCAGTTCAGCAGGCTCCGGTAGGCCGCGCCTTCCTTGAACATGTCGATGAAGACCTCGCCGAGCGACCCGTCCTCGTATTCGCCCGTGCGGAAGTAGATCTTGTGGCCTCCGACCAGCGCTTCCTGGGTGAACCCGCGCCGCTTGAGCGGCATGTGTTTCTTCTGGCCTCGTTTCAGCTGCAGGTTGGCCTTGGCCATCACTTCGCGGATCCGCTCGTCGAGCTCTTCCTGCGTGATCGTCGGCCGGCTCGTACCCGAAGCGCCGGACTTGCTGCTCAGCGGCTGGCTGAACTTCGACCCGTCGCGGTACAGCGCGATCGCTTTGAGCCCCATCTTCCACGCTTCGAAATAGATCTTCTTGATGTCCTCCACCGTCGCCTCGGTGGGAATGTTCACCGTCTTGCTGATCGCGCCGGAGAGGAACGGCTGCACGGCGGCCATCATCTTGACGTGGCCCATCGGGTCGATAAACCGCTTGCCGATGCCGCACTTGTTCGCGCAGTCGAAGACGGCGAGGTGTTCCTCGCGCAGCAGGTGCGTGCCTTCGACGGTCTGCGCGCCGCCGATGAAGATCACCGCTCGGCTGATCTGTTCGCCGCTGAGGCCTTTGGCCTTGAGCGTCTTGATGTTGACGTGCGGCGTGTACTCATCCAGCGATTTGTTCTTGTTGACGTATGCCTCGGCCTCTTCGATCTCGGCGTCCGTGAAGCCCATCTGGTGCAGCTGTTCGGGATTGACGTACGGCGCGCCTTTGAACGTGCCGTGCCCGAGGATGTACTTGATGATGCCGTCGATCTCGTCGTCCTTATAGCCGAGCCGCTTGAGACTGCGCGGGATCGAGTTGTTGACGATCTTGAAATAGCCGCCGCCGGCGAGTTTCTTCCACTTGACCAGCGAGAATTCCGGCTCCACGCCCGTCGTGTCGCAGTCCATCAGGAGACCGATCGTGCCGGTCGGGGCCAGCACGGTGGCCTGAGCGTTGCGGTAACCGAAACTCTCGCCCATCGCCACGCACGCGTCCCAGTCCTCGCGCGCCGCCCGCAGCAGGTCCTCCGGACAATGCTCCGGGCTGATCTTGTAGGCCGCGTCGCGGTGCTTGTTCATCACCCGCATCATGGGCTTTTCGTTGGCCTTGTAGCCGGGGAACGCGCCCTTGACGGCGGCGACTTCGGCGGAACCGCGGTAGCCCCAGGCGTGCATGATCGACGTAATCGCGCCCGCCACGGCCCGTCCTTCCTCGGAGTCGTACGGAATGCCGTTGACCATGAGCAGCGTGCCTAAATTGGCGTAGCCCAGACCCAGCGGCCGGTAGTGGTGGCTGTTCTCGGCGATCTTCTGTGTCGGGTAGGACGACATGTCCACCAGGATCTCCTGCGCGATGATGAAAATACGGCATGCCTCGCGGAACGCCTCGATGTCGAACTTGCCCTGCTCGTCGGCGAACTTCATCAGATTGATCGACGCGAGGTTGCACGCGGAGTCGTCGAGGAACATATATTCCGAGCACGGGTTGGACGCGTGGATGCGGTCCGTGTTCGGGCAGGTGTGCCAGTCGTTGATCGTGTCGTCGAACTGGATGCCGGGGTCGGCGCACGCCCAGGCGGCGTAGGCGATCTGTTCGTACAGGTCGCGCGCCTTGTACGTGTCCACGACCTCGCCGGTCGTACGCGCCGTGGTCTGCCACAGGCCGTCCTCGAGTACGGCATTCATGAACTTATCGCCCACGCGCACGGAGTTGTTCGAGTTCTGGCCGGAGACGGTTTGGTAGGCTTCGCCGTTGAAGTCCGACTCGTATCCCGCGTCGATCAGGGCCTTGACCTTTCGCTCCTCCTTGACCTTCCAGTTGATGAAATCCGCGATCTCCGGGTGGTCCATGTCGAGACAGACCATCTTGGCCGCCCGGCGCGTGGTGCCGCCGGACTTGGTGGCGCCGGCGCCCCGGTCGAGCACGGAGAGGAACGACATCAGGCCGGACGACGTGCCGCCGCCGGAGAGTTTTTCCTGCTTGCCGCGCAGGGCGGAGAAATTGCTGCCCGTGCCGGAGCCGTACTTGAACAGACGGGCTTCGTTGCGTGCGAGCTCGAAGATGGCCATCAGGTCGTCCTGCACGGCCTGGATGAAACATGCCGAGCATTGCGGATGGGAATACGAATCGACGGTCTGTTCGATGTTGCCGGTTTTCGGGTTCCAGAAGAAGTTGCCGCCCGAACCGTTGATGCGGTATTCGTGCCAGAGCCCGCAGTTGAACCACACCGGCGAATTAAACGCGCCCATCTGATGAACGAGCAGGTGCGTGAGTTCCATCTCGAACACTTCCGCGGAGGCGGCGGTGTCGAAGTAGCCGAGGCTTTCGCCTTCGGTGCGGATGGTGTGGGCGACGCGGTACACGAGCTGTTTGACGCTTGTCTCTCGTCCGCTGCCCGGTACGCCCGCCTTGCGGAAGTACTTGGACGCCACAATGTCCGTCGCCAGTTGCGACCATGACGCGGGTACTTCGATGTCCTTCATCTCGAACACCACCGAACCGTCCGGTTCCGTGATCACGCTGGTGCGCTTCTCGAATTCGGTCCTGTCGAAGGGATGTATCCCCTCCTCGGAAAAATACCGCCGAAACCGGAGGCCCCTCGCTCCTTCGTAATTGATGCCGTTGATCGCTTTGCGGTCGACTTTACGGGGAGACGATTTGCGGTTCTCCGCTACCTGCGCATCGGGGTTCTGAACAGCCATGGTGCTGGATCCTCGAGGTTTGGAAGTTTATGATGATATGAAAAAATCTCAAGCGTATCGTTCGTCATCTGTCCCGCCTGCCGCTCACAAGCGAAAAAGCCACGGCCTCTCAGCTTACTTTCTGAGAGTAAACTTCCGTCGCTGTTGTGTGTGTTACCTTCGCTCGGACAAGCTGCGATTCAAGCACCCTTGCTCTCTCGTGAGCTTGAATCGGATGAACCTCAACTTGGGGCAAAGTGATTATAAAGAACGGCCCAACGAAAGGCAAGTAGATTCTCAGGTTCGAATATTTTCCACAATTTATGAACATACCAACATATTTAAAAACAATCATATATACTTTCATAATCCACTTATCCACACAAACGTCACGATTATTGAGGATAAACAAGTTGTCAACCGAAAAATTCCGACCCTGGGGACAGTCTGTGCGTAGTGTGGACAGTTTTTCCGCCCAGGTTCTCTGCAGATGGGCGCGCGGGAAGCGGGACCAGCAAGCGGGTCTGGTGGGAAACTTTGCGGATGCAACCGCAAGCTATTCGATCGTGATAATCTTGCCCTTTGACCGGTTTCTCATGGTGGCGGGCAGTGCCCGTTCGATCGACTGCCGAAGGACATCGATGAGTTCGCGCTTGACGAAACGGCGATGCACGACAAGACTGATCTCACGGACGA
This sequence comes from Bacteroidota bacterium, assembly GCA_037445875.1. GTDB lineage: Bacteria > CLD3 > CLD3 > SB21 > SB21 > JBBIJR01. The sequence continues at coordinate 33,212 of JBBIJR010000010.1, forward strand.
GAATAGGATCCGAAAAATGGCGAACTTGATGGATCTGCCGGTGTATCCAGCGTCTCCAGGGCTGATTCGGGAAGCAGGTCGGCCGCTCCGCTACTCGAAGTACTCGTAAGCGTCGATGATGTCGAGGTAGACCCCGTCGAAACCCGCATCCAGGATGCGTTTGAGATAGGATCCGTCGTTGCCGAAAATAATGGCCCTCCACTCCGCATCCCAGTACCGAACCTTGTAGTTGCCGGGCCAGTTCGGGTTCTCACCGGCCAGCCAGGAGGGCGGGTCAACGGTCCACGAGTCCTGCCAGTAGTACCGATAATCCTCCGCTTCCCCGATGCTCATGTACGCAATAACGAAGCGGCTTCCCCCGCCCGACTTGGTTTTCAGTGAAGCCACGTCCGGCGCTGCGAGGACCGTGTCGTTGTAAAAAGCATCGACAATGAGCAGATCGTAGTCGGTTCCCCTCACGGCGTTGAGGTACGCCTCCCTGGAACCAAATGCGTCCGGATTGATGAGATAGAGGAAGTTCCTCGCCGAATCGAGGCGCGCGACGTCGCCGCCGTGCACACCGAACGGTTGCGCGGGATAGGCGGGAACGTTGTCGAGTTCCCGATGGTCCGCGGCGAACGAAATGTAGCCTCGCTGCGAGCTTTGCACGTACGAATCGATCACGTAAACGGCCGTCGAACAGTAGTCCGTCACGAGTATCTGCACGCCGTTCGTTTCCGCCAGGTCCATGAAGGCCGCCATTCGGTCCCGTTCATCGGCCGGCGTGGGAACGTCGTCCGCATCGTACCCGTAGAAGAGGTCCTCCCGGCCCATGCCGTCGATCGCCGCAACGTACTCCCCCACGATCGTATCGGAGGGTTCGCCCGAATGGGTGAGCAGTTCGTGTCCGTTCTGTGGAATCACGAGGAAGCCGGGTTGGAGGGTCCTGGCGTACGCTCCAAGATCCTGAACAAGCCGGCGCATGTCGCCGCGGTAGTCACGGGAATCCGAGGCAGTCTGGCAGGCCGACCCATGAACGGCTGCAACCGCCATGGCCAGAAAGCGGCACGTTCGACGGATGTTCACGAGAGGCCTTTCTCCCCGACGCCGCTATTTCGCGAAATCGATGGCGCGATATTCTCGGGTCAGGGTGATCTTGATCTGTCCGATGTACTCGAGTTCTTTTTCGACCTTGTGCGTGATCTCGTCGGCGAGCTGCGTCATACGCTGGTCGTCCACGACCTGGGCGTCCACCAGAATGCGGACTTCACGCCCGGCTTGCACCGCATAGGCTTTGGACACCCCCTGGAACGTAGTCACGAGGTCCTCCAGTCGGGTCAGGCGTTTGACGTAGCTCTCGAGGGATTCCCGCTGCGCGCCCGGACGCTGTTTGCTCAGCATGTTGGCGACGCTGACGATGACCGAGATCGGATGCGCCACGAGGGGCGTCTCGTGGTGGTTGAGGATTGCCTGCTGCACGATCTGGTTCTCGCCGAACTTGCGTACGATCTCCGCACCGACGACGGCGTGGTGCTGGTCCGCGCGCTCCACGGCAAAGCCGATGTCGTGCAGAATGCCGGCGCGTTTGGCCAGTTGGACGTCGAAACCGAGTTCCGCGGCAAGATTACCGGCCAGGATCGCGGTCTCCACGCTGTGCTGCAGCAGGTTCTGGCCGTCGTGCAGGCGGTATTTCAATTTGCCGAGTAGTTTGACGATCTCGACGTGCGTGCCGTGCACCGAGGCCTCGAACAGGGCCTCCTCGCCGGTCAGCAGGATGGTTTCGTCGAGGTCGCGCCGGGCCTTTTCCACCACATCCTCGATGCGGCCCGGATGGATGCGGCCGTCATTTACCAGCGATTCAAGGGCCAGGCGTGCCACCTCGCGCCGAAGGGGATCGAATCCGGAGATGAAAACGGTTTGCGGCGTATCGTCGATCATGACCTCGCAGCCGGTGATGGTTTCGAACGCGCGAATGTTACGGCCCTCGCGCCCGATGATCCGGCCCTTCATTTCGTTGTTGGGCAGCTTGACCGTGGTGACGGTGGTCTCGATCGTGTGATCGATGGCCGATCGGTTCATGGCCTGCAGCAGTACACGACGCGCTTCCTCCCGCGCCGTTTGCTGAGCCTGTTCCTTGACCTGACGGACGTACTGCGAAGACTCCGCCCGGGCCTGCTCGAGGAGGTTGTTCATCAATACCTGCTTGGCCTCTTCGGCGGTCATGCGTGCGATCTGAATCAGTTTCTCGTTCTGGGATTGCATCAGGGAGTCCAGTTCGGCCGACTTGCGGGCGTTTTCGGCCACCTGGCTCTGCACAACCGCCTCTTTCTGGATGAGGTCCTTCTCCTTCCGCGTGACGAGGTCACCCTTCTGTTCGATCGCGCGTTCCTTCCGCAGCAGGTCGTCCTGTTGATTGCGCAGACGGACGCGGGTGGATTCCGTCTGGTCATCGAATTCCTGCCGTTTGCGATACCATTCGTCCGATACTTCGATCAGCTTTTCCTTCTTCAGGTTTTCGGCGTCAACCACGGCGCTGTCGCGGATTCGACGCGCTTCGTTGTCCGCTTCGCGGATGCGTTTGGCCACGGCTATACGTACGGCGTACAACTGCCCGAACAAGAAGGCGCCCACGATCAGCACGACACCGGCCAGAATGATAATGACCACTTCCATAGGAATTCCCGGCTTTGCCTTTGGTTATGCTCTGAAAATAAAAAACCCTGTATTCCTCACGCGCATGGGCCGCGTTGCGGTCACAGGGAACAGAGAGGGGCGTGAACTCGTCAGGCTTCAGGCCTGGGAGAACAGCGTGTATTCCGTCGGTTCAGGATCTTCGGCAGGCTGTTCGGGCGCGAGATCAGATGAATCTATATGGTTCTTGACCAACTCGATCAGTTTCAGGGCCTGGGATTCATAGGATTCAAGTTGTCTTCGCTGATCTTCGCGCGTCCGGAAGTATTCGTCCGCCACATTGAGCGCCGCCAGAATCGCGACCTTGAGCGTGGATTTGATCGAACCGCTCTGGTTGATCTCCCGCATTTTTCGATCGACAAACTCGGCAATCGCCCGGATGTGCTCCGGATCGGCGTCTCCCTTAATCACATACTCGGAACCGTAGATATGGACCTTGACGGTGTTCTTGTCCACTGTAACCGTGCGTCGATGCGCACTCGCTAACGTCTTCTAAGTTGACCGCATCATTTTTTCAAGTTGTTCCAGCTTGTCGAGCGCCGCCCGCACCTTCTGACGGATCTTCTCTCCGTTGGGCGATCGACCGGAGGCCGTCTCGTCGTCCGTCCGGCTCCGCTGCTGCAGGGCCGCCTTGAGCGCGTCGACCTGAAGCGTCAGCCGGGCGATCTGATCTTTCTGCCCGGCACTCAGCGCCTGCAGTTTCTGAAAAGCCTCTTCCCGCCCTTGCAACATTTCCTGAAGGCGAGCCGCGGCGAGTTCATGTTCGCGCAGGGCTTCCTCGGTCCGGCTCAATCGCTCGTCTTTCCCGGTGCGATGGTTCTCGATAAAACGGCGGTACTCATCGTTTTCCTTTTTCAACCGGTCCAACCGGCTCACGAGCGCGTGAAGCTGCTGCTCCAGCGTCTCCAACGAACCGTGGGTGATCAGGTCGATGGACGGAACCGCCGGGGTCTTTTTGCGAGCCTTTCTCGTTGCCGTTTTCATGCTCCCGGTCAGGTCCGAAGGTGCGCTCCAAACATACTTCCCGCACCCTCCACCAACCTGCGAAGAGTTGAGTCCACTTCTGCTTCGGTCAACGTCCGCTCGGGCGCCTGGAAGTTCAACGAGAAGGCCAGACTCTTCTGCCCCTTCCCGACTTGATTGCCCTGGTACAGATCGAAAATCTCAACCGTTTCAAGGAACTCCCCGCCGTGCTCCCGCAGGAACTTCAGCAGCGACCCGGCCGGCACTTTTTCCTCCACAACGAAAGCGAGGTCCCGTTTCACGGATGGGAACCTGGAAACTGGCCTGGCCGTCATGGAAGAACCTGCCAACTCGAATAGCGTCCGATGGTCGATCTCAAAGGCCCACACGGCCTCCTTCACATCGAACACACGAAGAACCGCTCTGCTCACCCTGCCAAAATGGCCAAGCCGACGACTTGAGCCATCGGCCATCGGGGTAAGGATTTCCAAGGAGTTAGCGTCAAATGTTCCACGATCATGATAAGGAATAATATCAAGCTTGTCAACAGCGAACTTTCTGCAGAGGCCGAGAACGACCCTCTTGAGGTCAAAGAAATCAATACTTTCCGCCTTCAGGTCCCAGTTCGCCGGCCATCTCTGGCCTGACAAGCATCCCGCTATAACCTCCGTTTCGCTGGGCAGCAGCATCCCGCGATCGACGTATCGATAAGTGCGCCCTAGTTCCCAAACTCGGACGTCCTTGTTGTCGCGATTCAGATTGTCCCGCAATACGAGCAGCAGCGACGGCAGCAAGGAAACGCGCATCACGGACATGTCGTCGTTCAGCGGATTGATCAGACGGACAAATTGTTCCTCGGCATCGGGCAGCACGACCGTCTGATACTTCGGGTGGACCATGGAATTCGTGGTCACCTCGTACAGACCCATCTCCTGGAAGGCTGAGCGCACCATCCGACCGAACATCTCTTCTCTGTTTTCCGGCTGATCGTAGGAGACGACCGCGGACCGGCTCGACGGGAGGCGGTTGTAACCGTAGATGCGTGCCACCTCTTCGATAAGGTCCACCTCGATGGTGAGGTCCGGACGATGCGTGGGGGGCACAACTTCGATCGCCTCGAGCGATCGGTCTGTGACTCGGCATCCGAGCTTTTCCAGAATGGACGACACGGTCTCCGTTGGAATATCCTGAGCAAGGAGCCTCGTTACGGCGGAGGAGCGAAGTCGGATGGCCGGAGGGGTTCTGCGGGAGGAGCGGCATTCGGCGATGCCACGGGCCACTTGTCCGCCGGCCAGGTCCCGCATCAGCTCGGCGGCGCGATCAAGCGCATAGATCGTCCGGGCGGGATCGACGCCGCGGCCGAATCGCATGCAAGCGTCGCTGGTGATTCCGAGGGCTCGCGCGGACTGCCGGATACGGAGCGGATCGAAGTACGCCGATTCCAGCAGGATGTTCTTCGTCGTGTCCGAGACCTCCGAATTCTTGCCGCCCATGATCCCACCCAGTGCAACGGGCCTCTCGGCGTCGCAGATCAGAACCACGCGGTCATCGAGTCGGTGCGTCCTGCCGTCCAGTGTGGTAAAGGTCTCGCCCGTGCGCGAACGTCTCACCACGATGGAATGGCCCGCGATGCGGTCGTAGTCGAACGCATGCAGCGGCTGACCGCACTCAAGCATGGCGAAATGGGTGATGTCGACGATGTTGTTGATCGATCGAAGGCCGGACGCTTCGAGTCGCCGCACGAGCCAGTCCGGCGACGGGCCGACAGCCACGCCGAGAATCACGCGAGCCGCGTAGTGCGGACACCCTTCGGAGTCCTCGACCGTCACACGGACCGCGCCTTGAACGTCCGGTCCGGCTTCCTGTGCGTTCACAGCGGGCAGCCGCGCCTCGGTGTTCTCCACGACGGCCACTTCACGCGCCACGCCGATGTAGCTCAGGCAGTCGGGACGATTGGAAGTCACGTCGATATCGAGGATCGCCTCGCCCATGTTAAGATACTCACCGAAGCGCTGGCCCGGCCGGTACTCTCGACCCGAATCGAGTTCCCAGATACCCGGGGATTTGCCCTCTTCGAATCCGAGCTCGCTCTTCGAACAGATCATACCGGAGGATTCTTCTCCGCGGATCCTTGCTTTCTTGATTTCGAGGCCGCCGGGCAGACGCGTGCCCACCATGGCGACGGGTACCCATTGTCCCGCCTGCACGTTGGGAGCGCCGCAGACGATCCCCAGCACTTCCGAGCCGACGTCCACCCGGGTCAGCGAGAGTTTGTCGGCGTTCGGATGCTTTTCTACCTGCAGCACCTTGCCAATGACAATGCCCGGCAGGGGGTCATCCACCAGTACGCTTTCAACGGCCAGGCCGTTCATCGTCAGCACGCCCGCAAGGTCCTGCGGTAACCGATGAATTTCCACGTAGTCCCGAAGCCATGAGAGAGCAATCTTCATACGATCTCCGTCAGCGGTCAACCCTTTCGGCGGAAAACATAGCTATATTTGGCCAGAATTTCAATTACCCTTTCTCACCGCGTGAACGACGAATTCCTTCGATTGCGCGTCAAGGGGACGGCGGTCGAAATCTCCGTATTCTTCGCGGATGGCGAGACCGCACCGCGCGAGCAGGTGTTCGATCTCGTAGCGGTAGAAGTACCTCATCGGGAACGTCCAGGAACCGTCGTGCATGCGCCCGTCCTCCTCCCATTCATAATGCATCGTGACCTCGTTGATCTGCCGGTGCGGTTTCGGCACAACGGAGGTCGTGCGTTTTAGCGAAAGGCCGGGCCTCCATTCGCCTTCGAAGTCGACGGTCGGCGGCATTCCCCGGCTGACCAGAACGTGATCGGGCACGAAGAGATCGAAAAGCAATTCTCCGTCCGGTGCAAGGTGGTCGCGCACCTGCTGAAACGCCGTCAACTGGTCGTCGACGTCGGTCAGATGGGAGAAAACGCGAAACGGCGCCACGATCAGCCGGAAGGTCCGGTCCAGGGCCAGGCGCCGGACGTCCTGCACCCCGACCCGGTGGCGGTCGCTTTCCTCGAGCCGATTCTTCAGGACATCGATCATCGTCGCACTGATATCGATACCGTATCCATCGACACCGTTGCGGAGCATGTCGACCAGCAGTCGCCCCGTTCCGACGCCGACCTCCAGAACAGGGCCTTCGGCCACCTGCGCCGCGTGGAGATAATAGTCGTGGTCCACGCCCGTCCGCAGTGAGCCATAGATGACATCGTAAAATCGCGCCACGAAATCGGGATACTCCATCGTGCCCTCGCTGCCCGTCGGGGTTTACCGTTGACTAAACAAAGTTATTCAACTACATTGCATAGCGCAACACGAAACCAACCGATGCGTTGCATGTTGTCCTGCCTACGGCGCAGCCTTTTCACCGTTGTCATCGGGTTTTCCGGGTTGTACGGCCAATCGATGGACTCTCTTGGCGTCGACCGGTTGATGGACTTGGTACAACAGCGATACCGCGAGCGCCGCGCGGCGGTCCGCTCCTTCAAGCTGCAAGTTTACAGCAAGGCCCTGCTCGAAAAATACGAATCGGGATTCTATCGTCCGAAGTCCCTGCTGCTCCGGCACCTCGACGTGTACTGGAAGAACCCCGATGAACGACGCACCGTCGAGACGGCCCGGCGGTACCTTCATGATTTTACCATGGTCGAGCAATCGAGTGCCGCCTTTCTCTATCTGGACATGCCGGAGTACGACATTCCGGACGATTGGAGTTCGCCGGTCGGCTTCCACCTTTGTTCCTTCGCATCGCCCCTAGCGCCGGACGCGTCCTCCTACTACGTTTTCGAACGAATCGAAACCTCTCTGGCCGACGGTTTTCCCGTGGTTCAAATTCGGGTGACCCCGCGGCATACCTCCGTGCCCGCGGTCGAGGGAGAAATCTTGATCGACACGCAAACAATGGACGTCCGGTCGATGGATCTGCGCTTCACGGACGCCACGAAACACTACCCCTTCGCCAAACACCTCGGCGCGCGTGTGAGCTTCCTGGACGGCGAGCAGTATCCCTTGCCGTCGGCAGCGGAGTGGGAATTCGAAGTCGATTTCCCATGGTACGGCCGCATGCGGTATGCCGTTCGTTTGTTCGTATACGGATCGGATTCCCGGCCCACATTCCCGCCGGGGCTGTTCTCCGGGGATCTTCGCACCCGGACCGCCGAGGCGCCGTACCGGGACGAGCAGTTTTGGAAGAACCACGAAGCCCTCCCGTTGGACGCAACCGAACGGAGCGCATTCGAGCGCCTTGCCCGATTGCCCCACAATCGTTCGGCCCTCGAGCCGGACATCGAAGCGTTCCGCAACCGTCAAAACGGCACCGATATTGATCTGGGATTCGGCGTCCTGCCGGACGTGCGGTACAATCGGGTGGAAGGCGTTTTCCTCGGTGCCGAGGTCGAATTCAAGGAACTGGCCGTTCGGAATGCAATCCGGGATCTAACGCTGAAGACAAAATACGGGTACGGGTTGGAGGACAAACGTTCCAAGTATTGGTTAGAGGCTTCCAAGTTTGTCGGCGGCCGCCGTCTCAGCGTGGGGGGGCGTTACTACCGCGCACTGGACCGCGTCGAGTCGCAACTCGCAGGGAGTGTGCTGGTCAACAGTCTGACCGCGCTGGCATACCGTTACGATCAATTTCACTATTACTACATCCGGGGCTATGAATGCTTTCTTTCCTTCTATCCGCGGTACAACCTGTCCTTTACGGGAACCTTCATCGACCGGAGCGACCGGAGCGCCGAGCGGAACACGACCTATGCCATTTTCAAGGGCATCTTCGATCCGGAACCTGTGCTGCCCATCAACGACGGCCGTCTCAGGGGACTGATGGTGACCGGTCGTTACAAGATGGGCCACGGCCGCGGTATCCGTTCCCGAGAATCGTATTACCTGCTGACCGCTCAAGTCCTGCATACCAACAACGACTGGCTCCGCTCGGACTTTGATTTCTCACGACTTCATTCGACGCTCCGGTTTCACTGGCCCACGACAAAGCGAGGCTCGCTGGACGGGACGACGTACATAGGGTACGCGACCGGGCGCGTTCCGCGGCAGTATCTGTTCGACCTGTATGGCGGTACCACACCGTATGTGCTGCGAACGTTAAGTTTGCTCGAGGCCAACAACTCCCACATCCAGGGTAATTACTTGGCCGCCCTGACCGTCGAGCAGAACTTCGGGGGCGCTATACTTGAGCGAACAGGACTGCCCTGGCTTCGCCGAGGGGAAATCGACCTGATCCCCTCTTTGAGCATCGGTTACGCCGACGCCTCCGCGAGGACCAAGGCCGGGCTTTCCTATCCCATTCGCACGGTCAAGGAGCCCATACTCGAAGCGGCCATCGGTGTCGGCGACATCTACCGCTACTTCCGCCTCGATTTTGCATGGCGGCTCAACCACGGCAACATCGGCAAACAGCACTTCGCCGTTACGCTGATGACTCTTCTCCAGGATTACTAGGAAGGGACCAGCAGAGCTGGTTTTCTGCTTCCCATTAAGCGGCCGGCTTGTTATCTTAGAGCCCCGGTCGAGACGATGGCCGATCGTTCATCATACCCAGAACTCAACGAGGAGGTTTCTATGGAAAAACGAATAGCTGGCCAGAAGGCCCTGGTCACGGGTGCCAATTCCGGGATCGGTGCGGCGATCGCCCGGCGATTGGCCGCGGAAGGCGCCGACGTAGTGATCAACTGGCTCTTCAACGAAGACGCCACGAAAGAGGTCGTCCATTCGATCAACAAGGCCGGAGGAGGCAAGGCCCTCGCGATCAAGGCCGACGTTTCCAACGAGGACCAGGTCGAGGCGATGTTCAAGCAGATGTTCAAGGAATGGGGCACGATCGATATTCTGGTGAATAATGCAGGCATTGAGATACACAATCTCCTGGAGAACGTAACAAAGGCGGAATGGGACAAGGTGATCGGCGTCAATCTCACCGGTAATTTCCTCTGCTCCCGCGCGGCGGTCCGCCAGTTCCTGAAAAACGAAAACCGTCCTTTGTCGCGTTCGCGGGGAAAGATTGTCAATATCTCTTCGGTCCATCAGGTCATCATGTGGGCGGGCTTTTCCTCGTACTGCGCAACCAAGGCCGGCATCAACCTTTTCGCCCAGTCGGTGGCGCAGGAGTACGCCGAAAAGAAGATCCGCATCAACAGCGTAGCGCCCGGCGCCATCAAGACTCCGATCAACCAGAACGTGTGGAGCGATCCGAAAGGCATGGCCGACCTGATGACCAAGATGCCGTACGGACGCATCGGTGAGGTAGAGGACGTTGCGGCGGCTGTGGCGTTTCTCGCGAGTGACGAGGCCGACTACATCACGGGAACGACGCTCTTCGTCGACGGCGGCATGTGCCTTTATCCGGAATTCCGCTTCGGCGGTTGAACCGGCCGTTGTCTCGACATGGCTAACCGGGCATCCGATACACCGGGGAACAAGTCTGCCGGCTCATCCGCCGGACGCGAGGAACACATCCCCGGGAATAAATACGAAGAGGACCTCGGCGCCTATCTTCATTTCCGGATCGAAGAAAGGGAGAGCCCCGAGCATGCATTCGAAAAGCGGGTGGTTCCCGAGCGGATCCGGCATCGCCGCCTCTGGAGAAGGTTTCACGTCCAGCGAAAGATCCTGGTTTCCAAGACGGCCTCGTTCTTCAGCGACACACGCAGAATGGTGGTCGTGTGGGCTTTGCTCCTCGGTTTGGTAGCGCTCAGTTTTCTCCTCGAATGGGATAAGCAGGTCATCGGCGGCCTGGTGCTCGTGGTCGGCATCGTGTCGAGTGCGTTTGCGTGGATGGGTGCCGCCGTCCTGAGCGGCATCGCCGTCGTCCCGTTTGTCGGTCCGGCTCTGGCCAGCATTCTCAGTTCGTCCGTGCTGTGGATCATCAACGGCCTCGGCTATTTCGTTTCCGTTATCGCCATTCGGGCCGGCCACGGCAAGACGGTACTCAACTATCGCCTGCTGGTGATCGTCTTTCTGACGGGAATGGTGGTGGGCTACGTGGTGGCGAGAATGCTGGACTGAGGCGCATTACCAGAGTACTCGAACATATCCCCAGGAAGTGATCCGCTTGTCCTTCGTGGCCACCGGTGCACGATGGGCCAGCGCGGTCGCCACGATCATACGGTCGACCGGATCGCCGTGGAAGGTCCCGGGAAGCCTTGTGGACAGTACGGCAACGGCGGGTGTGAGTTCAAGCATCCGCACACGAGGCAGTCCCAGTGCCGAGTGGATCCAGTCCCCGACATCCGTGTTGAAGGCCAGTCGCCCCTTTGCCACAAGCATGGCCACTTCCCAGCACGAAAGAACGCTGATCCCGATCTCCGACTCCGCCGAGATTTGTTTGCGAAGCCTCGATGGAAGAGCGTCCGATTCGGCCGCCCACCAGATCCATGCATGCGTATCGAGGACGATCACCGGTCGGCCTCCCACACGTCCCCGACCGGCTCGACGAGGTCCTTCTCGAAGACAATGCTGCCCTTCAGGGGATTTGAGGACGAAGGCTCTTCCGCTGAGTAAGGTACCACCCGCGCTATCGGCTTTCCGTGTTTGGTCAGCACGTAGGTCTCCTTATTCTCATGCACGGCTGTGAGAATGGACAGACAAAAGGCCTTGAATTTTCCGACGGCAAGCTTCTTCATAGGTCATTATATTTTGACTATAGTCAATTTAGCATAACCTACGAACGCTGTCAAGTAAAAAAGCCGTCCCCCGGTGACGGCTTCTTACTCCGGAACGATCGTGAAAGGTCATTTCATCAGGATCATTTTGCGGCTCTGCCGGAAACCCTCCGCCGCCAGGCGATAGATATAAAGTCCCGACGACACAGTACGACCGTGGTCATCCCTGCCATCCCACACGGCAACTTCTATCCCCGGCTGCTCCCGTTCGTCGACGAGCGTCCGCACTTCCTGACCCAGGAGATTGTATATTTTCAATACAACGTGTGTCTCACGGGGAAGGGAATACCGGATCGTAGTCGTCGGATTAAAGGGATTGGGGAAGTTCTGTTCGAGCGCGAACCTCTTCGGTCGGCTGCCTGCGTTAGCATCGATGCCGGTCGATGGCCCCACGTCGATGGTGAACGACTGCTCATCCATTCCGAGCGCGTTGACCGCACGGACCGTCACGTCGACCATACCCTGCGACGCCGGCGTCCACGAGACCATGCCGCTGACGGTATCGATCGTCATACCCGAAGGAGAAAGGATCAAATAGTACGAGGGAACAGGGAATCCGGCGGCACCGGCGTCATACGAGTACGGTTGCCCAACCGCAGCGCTTGTTTCCGGTGCGGACGTGATCGTCGGAGCGGCCGAGTAGGTTTCCGATTTCAGAATCTCGCCTGAACCCGTGACCGCCCATCCGTCCACCGTGTCGGCGAACATGAGGTGATTGATACCGCCACTCACCGGCGGGAGATACTGCGTGTTCCACGTACCCGAGGCCCCGCCCTGAGTGCTCTTGCGCATGTTGCTGCTTCCATCGACATGCCAGAAGTAGGTCGAGTTGGGAGCAGCGGCCACATAGATCGCACCCGAACTGGACGGAGGAGCGGCCGCAAACCATCCGGCGCCGCCGTTCGTCGAGCGGTTGATCGTGGCGGTGCTGAAACCGGCCAGACCGTTGGTGACATCTGCAAAACTCACGCTGTAACTGTTGGCAGCCGTCGTCGATGCACTCGACCATGTGGCTCCACCGTCGGTGGTGCGGTAGATCCTGGAATTGTTGGTCCCAAACCAGCCGTGCGTCGGCCCGATCCAGCACATGGAATTGTTCCAACCGGCCTCCGTTCCCACCTGGACGGGCTCGGTTGCGATGCGGTACCAGCTTGCTCCGCCGTCCGTCGTTTTCAGGACGGTCCATTTGCCGCCGACGGGATCGCCCACGGCCACTCCGTTCGTGGCGTCGAACATCTGGATGGCATCGATGAATCCGCCCGTTTGTGAGAACACCTGCTGCCAGGACGTGCCGCCGTCGGTCGTTCGATAGATATACGTCGAAGACGGGGTAGTTGTCACGAATGCCGTCGTACCGTCGAGACCGGTAATGTTGTAGATATCTCCCTGGATCGACGAACTGCTCACATCGTCCCAGTTCTCGCCGCCGTCCGTTGTACGGACAACGGTTCCCCCGGTACCTCCCGCCCAGATGACCGAAGCGTTGACCACCTTGACGCTGTAGAGGTTGGCGGCGGTCGGGACGGTGGTCTGCAGCGACCAGTTGGGCAGGGCCGGATATACGGTCATCGCAAAGCCGAAGGCGTCTTTGTCGGCGCCTCCGTTCGAGGACACAGAGACTTTGATGAACACGTTCTTGGAGGTGGCCAGCGATGAACTCACATTCAGCACAATCGGCGAGAGCTCAACGGTCTGGCCGGAAGCGACGTTGGCAACGGGAGAAGGATTCTGAAGGACGGTCACGGATGCGTCGGAACTCGAGGCCGTGACGTTAAGGTCGGAGGCGCTCGTAAACAATACGTTGCTCAGCGTAAGCACGGCTCGAACGGTGTCGCCTGCGAGGAACACGTAATTCTCGCCACGGGTCGTGACGGCGCTGTAAGCCACCATGTCAAGTCCCGGATGCGATTCGGTGACCGCTCTCTGGAAGTTCACCCTTCCGTGTCCCATCAATCCGGAATACGAAGGATTGGCGGCGTCGATCGAATCGGCCGTCGTGCGAATCTGCATTCGAATCTGGTCCGGCGTCCACGAGGGATGAAGTGTTTTCACCAGGCCTGCGAGTCCGGCGGTCAGAGGAGACGAGAACGACGTCCCGCTGCTGCTGCCGTAACTGGAGCCGCCGGTCTGGTCGAGACAGCCCAAGATGCTCACGCCCGGTGCATACACCGGTACGGTGACGCCATAGTTGGAGAAGCCCGCTTTGGTATCGCTCAACTGGTTGATGGCGCCCACCGCCAGGACGCCGCGGTAACCGGACGGATAGTGCTGGAGCAGGTCGTTCCGGTCACCGATGTTGTCGGGCCCTCCGTTACCCGCCGCGGCCACGACCAGAGAACCGAGGTCCGTTACTGCCGTGATCACGTCTTGCTCGAACTGCGAGTACCCGGTACCTCCCCAGCTGCAGTTGATCACATCGGCTCCGTTTTCGGCGGCGTAGACGATGCCTTCATATCCGTAGGCGATCAGATTATCGCCCGTGGCCGATGCGGCACACACAGGCATCAGCTGTGGATTGAAGGCCGAGCCGGCCATACCCAGCGCATTGTGCGTGGCCGCGCCGAAATTGCTGGCCGTCTGTGTGCCGTGATCGGCACTGTTGGGCGTGCCGGCATTTCCTCGCGGATCGGAATTATTGTTCGTGAAATTCCAGCCGACGACGTCGTCGACGTACCCGTTGCCGTCCTGGTCGATGCCGTCCAGGTCGCCGCCCGGCGACGGCGAGTTGTCGAACAGGCCGTTGCCGTTCAAGTCCTCGAGCGCATTGATCCACAGATTGCCCTGCAAGTCCTGATGCGTCCACATCGTTCCGCCGTCCACAGTGGCAATGACGACGCGGTTGGCCTTTGGGATGATGCCGGAGGCGTTGGAATCGCTGCGAACCACATCCCACGCCTGAGCGGCTTGAAACCGGTTGAAGTACCCGCTCTGAGGAGAGGCGTACGAAGGATCGTTGGGCACAAAGTCCAGAAAGCGCGTAAATCTCGGTTCCGCGTACTCGATCGATGGATCCATCGACAGCCGGCGCGCTGCTTCGAATTCGTCGCGGCCTCCGTCAAGCAAGGCTGTAAAGAACCTGTCCAATCGCGGCCGCATGCTCTCCGACAGCACCGGGAACACTTTCCGAAGAAACCTCACTCCGGCTGCGGCCAGCGCCTCGTTGGTGCGGACATCATCTGTTCCGGCCAGGCCTTCGTGCACAGCAATATCCGGCTTAAACTTGATGATCACTTCACCTTTCATCACTTCGGGGCGCGGAAGCAAACCGACCGGATCCACGGGAACGATCGTGCGGGTCGGCTTGGCGGCCTTCGGTATGTGTCCAACGTACGATACGAGCCATAGACCTGCCGTCATCGCGAACACGGTCGACACGATCCGGATTCCCAGACGAAACCGACGTATCCTCTTCATGAGCTACTCCAGGGGATGATTTGAAATGGAAAGGGATTTCGTTGACCGGCATGATAGAAAAAAGCCGGGCGGCAAACAAGAAGAAACCTTTGTTTTGTGCAATGGCCCGCCGATACCGGGAGATCGGGGCTCAAGCGCGTTCTTGCCTCACGATCTCAACCCTGCGGGTGTCCGGGGCGTCGTGATCAATTGGGTGAACACCTCCCATCGGCCTTTGGTAGACGCGCCGGCGTGCCGCTCAATGTACGACTTGATCAGGTCCTGGCCGAGATTGTAGTTGATCACGTAACTGCGGTACTTCTCGAAAAAACGAATCCGCTGAGCGGCGCGTTCCGGAGAGAACAGCGCGTATCGGACCAGCCAGTCCGCCGCTTCCTTTCCCGTCATGCGGCCGTCGAGATAGCCACGGGCCGCTTCGTTGCCGGCGTACGCCAGACGGCCGGTCAGCGTGTGGACTGCGTAGTACTCCTCGGCCCTCCGCGGGTCGAGCCCGGCCGCCGGAAACAGTACGTCGCGTTCGAAGCCAACGCGGCTGTCCGTCGGGAACGTCACTTCGATACCGTGATTGGCCGTGCCTTCCGCGATCAATGACTGGGGGCTGAACAAGGCGTAGACCGTGAATTCGATCCACCCTCGCTGTCGAACGAGTCCCGCTTCGAGCAGCGCATTGTACACGTGATGGCCGGGATAGCCCTCGTGGCAAGCCAGATCGATCGCACGGTCGATGAAGATCGGAAGATCCGTGTTCACCTGGATCAGACTGTAAAATCCGCCCTTGTACCAATTATATCCGCTCCACGGCTTGTCGTTCACATATTCCACCTTGAAGTCTTCGCCTTTCGGAAGCTGAACATGCTCCTGCGTCCGTCTTCTGCACTCTCGAACGGCCGCCTGAAAGACATCGTCCAACCGCGGTTTCGGAATGATGAAAGCCTGCCGAAACATGTCGAGGCGGTCCGACACCGGGCCGCTGCCGGGAAGCCGTTCATCCAGGTCTGCGAGGAGACGCTCGAAGTGGTCCGAGGAGAAAGAAGGAGCAACCGCGTCGTACAAGGCGCTCGATTCTTCGTCGAACGACAGGCGGCGTCCGGAGAGCATTTCGAGCCGGGCACGGGCCGCACTCACCTGCTTGCGAAGGTACTGCAGTCGGAGTTGTTCGAGATCGTCAATCCCCGCGGCATCCAGGCGGGCCAGGGCATCCGAGAGCGTGTCGGCTTCGCAGCAAAGCGCCCCAAGCGAACAAGCTCCGTCCCGGTCTGATAGAACGGGTTTCAGCGACTCGGGGCCGTAGTATGCGTCGACGTAGTCGGGGTCGTGCAATCCGATCCCGAGAATCAGGCGAACGTAGCGTTCGGCTAAGGCGTTCATGGCGATGTCTCCACGTTACAGCATGTCCCTGCGTTTGCGAATGAACCACTCCGCCGCCAACAGGCCGGCGAGAAGGAAGAGCCAGTACGTCTTGTTCCAGATTTCCATCTCTTCGTTCTGCTCGATCGTTCTGCTCTCGTAACGCAGGCTCGGGAGCAGTTCCGTCCATCGTTCGGCGGGCCGGTAGAGTCCGCCGCTCGCCGACGCCAGCTGCTGAAGCAGGCGCTCGTTCAGGGAGGTGTTCACCAACTCGATGCTGAACGGCTCCACGGTCAACAGGCCGCGGTCGCCGCCCAGCTTGTAGTCGCCGCGCAGGGCCTCGCCTTCGAACGTGTAGTCGCCGACATCGAGGCCCTCGAGCCGGCCCTCGTAGCGGCCGTTTCCCGCAGATTCCAGTTGAAGGTCGATCGACGGCCCGCTTTTGGCCGTAAGGCGTACACGCACGACCGCGTCCGAGACCGGACGGAAGTCTTCATCGTACACTTGCCCCGCAAAGAAAATCTTCTCGGCGCTTCGATACGTGCTCTTCGACGTCGTGATGACGACGGGCTTGCTGTCTTCCCGAGTACCCAGCCAGCGAACGGTGTTCGACACCCACTGCCGGTACGTATCGTTGGAGCGACCGAGGCCCTTCATCACGAAATACGTTTTCCACCACCCGTAGCCGGCCGTCACGACCGACTTGGTGTGCGAGGTCTTGCGGGACAACACCAGCGGCACGTCTCCCCGAAGACGCAGGGCATGAGGCGCCTGCGTCAGGTCCGCGCGAACCAGCACTTCGCTGCCTTTGAGCGGAGCGCCCATGGCTCCACCGATCCAGACCGGAGGAAGTTCCGCCCACAAACGTGCGCTCTCATCGGGATCGGATGCCGCACGGGTCATCACGCTGTTCTTTCCCGCCGCACTCAGCAGCGGATGCACGGCGGTTTCCTCCAGCGACCGGTCCGCCTGGAACGACGCAGCCAGTATCTCCTTCAGACTTTCGAGTTTGGTGACATCGGCCGTGGGACCGTACCAGTACCAGACCGGTTTGTTCTGTGTCTTTATTGTTTCGACGTACTTCGTCAAGATCGACGCGCGGCTTCGTGCCGTCGG
Source organism: Bacteroidota bacterium (assembly GCA_037445875.1). Lineage (GTDB taxonomy): Bacteria > CLD3 > CLD3 > SB21 > SB21 > JBBIJR01. The sequence continues at coordinate 50,421 of JBBIJR010000010.1, forward strand.
GTACTGGTTGAACAGATACACGTCCGTTTCCTCTGTACCCGGCCGCTGTTCATCCGTTTCGACGCTCAGAAGCTCTCCGTCCGCCTTCTCGACGAGAGCGTGAACCGTCACGTTCGGGTCTTCGGCGAGCACCTGATAGAGCAGGCTGTGGTCCGAGCCGGCCGCGCCGGAGACCAGCTCGACGCGCATCCGGTTCTTCAGGATCTTGATGAAGAACGTGCGCCGATTGTTCCGGTCGGTAAGTTCCCCCGGCAGCGGGCTCACGGCCACCGTGAATTTCTGCGTCCCGACTTCCTCGGCCTTGAAATCGAACGAGACGGTGACGGGCACACCGTCTTCGGAAGCCTCGACGTACTGCGTTCCGATGGTACGGTCCTTCCACAGCAGTTGAACTGTGAGGCGTTTGCCGCGGTATCCGAACGAAGTGATGCCCACGTCCACCGGCACGGCCGTTTCCATGTAGGCCGTTTCGTTGGTAAGGAGCTGGTGGATGAACACGTCCTTCGACTCGGAGGGATTGCCGACGCCGATCGTGTGGACGGGCACGCCTATGGCCGGTGCAAGGTGAATGGGATTGCTTCCGACATTGTACTGGCCGTCGGATACGACAACGGCTGCGGCGAAGTTGGTACCCGCGAGTCGTTTTTTCACTGTCTCAAGGGCTGAGGCGAGGTCGGTGGCCGGCCCTTGGAAGCGGAGCGTATCGAGCTCGTCCGTCATGGGAAACGACTCGTCGGAAAAACGGAACCAGCGCAACTCGGACGTTGCCGCAAGACGGCGGAGAGAATCCGACGACCGGATCGCTTCCACGGCGGCCCGGCGGTCGCCTGCGACATCGGTGATCCCCATGCTTTCCGAGTCATCGATCAACAGGGCAATGACTGGCGGTTCACGGCGGACGGAAGTGAGCGAGAGGATGGGTTCAAAAAGAACGAACAGCAGGATGACCAGCGAAGCGCTGCGCAGGCTTGCCAGTGTACGTCGAAGAAAGACGGACACGGCGGGGACGGTTTGCCGGTAAGACCAGAACGAAAACGCGACGGCGGCAGCGGCCAGGAGCAGGAAAATGAAAACGCTCCATGCGAAGCCCAGATGAACCTGTGTGTATTCCAATCGTGGAGTTCCTTTTCCGCCGCTACCAGTCCTTGTCTGTATTGGACTCCTTCAGGGCCTTTTCCTTGACCTTTTTCTTCTGATAGTCTTTTTCCAGGTTCTTCAGCGCATCGAGGAGCCGCTCCGCTTCTTTCTTGGTAAGGCCCTGGTTCTGCGCCATCGACCGTTTCTCCTCGGAGGGCTGGTTCGGATCAGGTTTGTTTTGCTCGTTCTTGTTCTTCTGTTCCTGCTTGTCCTGCTTCTGCTCGTTCTTGTCCTCCTGCTTCGGCAATTTCTTCTCGTCGTCCCCTTTCTGCGGCGGGGACGGCTCTTTCTGCAACTGCTTCAGGGCGTACTCGAGATTGAATCGCGCGTCCTCATCGGTTGGGTTCTTTCGGAGGACTTGCTTATAGCCGTCGATGCTCTCCTGGAGTTTTTGACTCTTGTATAAGCAGTTGGCGATGTTGTACTGGATATCCGAGCTCAGGCGCTGGTCATCGGTATTTGCCAGGGCCCGCTGGTAGAACGGCAGGGCCTGATCGTACTGCTGCATGCGATACAGCGCGTTCCCGATGTTGTAATTGAGCACCGGATCGTTCGGGTTCTTGTCCAGCAGATTCTTGTACAACTCGATTGCCGAGGACAGCTCACCCTTGTCGTACGTCTTGTCCGCGAGGTGCTGCCGATAGCCGGTTTGCGCGTGAGGAGACGATGCAGCTCCCGCGAAAAAGGCGAAGATTCCGATCAGGATGAGGACTCGAAGTCTCATAGATGGAAAAAGGATAGGAAAAAAATGAGTTTGATGCAATGGGAGCGTGGGGAGACTCAACGTACACCAAACTCGATGTTGTAAATCAGAACCGCACCCTTTATATTCGCTGTGACATTCAAACCAATCCTCTCATGAACGCTCTCCCTCTCATCCTGGGCGCGTTGTGCGTCATGGCGATCGCCTATCGGTACTACAGCGCGTTTATCGCCGCCCGTGTGGTCACGCTCGATGACCGGCGCACGACGCCCGCCCATGCGATGAACGACGGACAGAACTACTACCCCACGAACAAGTGGGTGCTGTTCGGCCACCATTTCGCCGCCATTTCGGGTGCGGGTCCGCTTATCGGACCCGTACTGGCCACACAGTTCGGTTTCCTGCCCGGTTTTCTCTGGCTGCTGATCGGCGTCGTGCTGGCCGGCGCGGTGCAGGATTTCGTCATCCTTGCCGCCTCGATCCGCCGCAGCGGTAAATCGCTCGCGGAAATCGCCCGGCACGAAATCAGCCCCACGGCCGCCCTGATCGGTTCGATCGCGATCCTGTTCGTGGTCGTCGTCGCGCTCGCAGGGCTGGGCCTCGCCGTGGTCAATGCGCTTCGCGAGAGTTCCTGGGGTACCTTCACCATCGCGATGACGATCCCGCTGGCATTGTTCGTGGGATTATGGATGTACCGCATCCGGCCGGGGAAGGTCGGTGAGGCGAGCCTAATCGGCGTGATCGGCGTACTGCTGTCGGTTATTCTGGGCGCCTACGTTCCCGGCTCGTTCCTCGCGCCGTATTTCACGTTCTCCCGCGAAGGCATCATCATCGCGCTAGCTGTGTACGGATTCATCGCGTCGGTGCTGCCGGTGTGGCTGCTGCTGTGCCCGAGGGATTATCTCAGCTCGTATATGAAGATCGGTACCATCGCCGCTCTCGTGATCGGGGTCATCATCGTCGCACCCGACCTGAAGATGCCCGCCTTTACCGACTACGTCCACGGCGGCGGCCCGATCATTCCCGGCAAGATATTCCCCTTCGTGTTCATCACGATCGCGTGCGGCGCGATATCGGGGTTTCATTCACTCGTGGCCTCGGGCACGACTCCCAAGATGATCAACCGCGAATCCGAGGCGCGGATGATCGGATACGGCGCGATGTTGATGGAAGGCCTCGTGGGCATCGTGGCGCTGATCGCCTCGAGTTCGCTCTTCCCCAGCGATTATTTCGCCATCAACGTTTCGGCGGAGACGTTTGTGAAGCTGGGCCTGTCACCGGTGCATCTGGAGGAATTCAGCCGCGAAATTGGAGAGGCCCTAGCAGGGCGCCCCGGCGGTGCGGTGTCGCTGGCGGTGGGTTTTGCGCAGATCTTCAGCGGTGTCCCGGGCATGAAGCACCTCGTCTCGTACTGGTACCACTTCGCCATCATGTTCGAGGCTCTGTTCATTCTGACCACGATCGACACGGGCACGCGCGTGGCGAGGTTTCTGGTGCAGGAATTCGGCGGCCGTGTGTGGAAGCCGTTCGACCGGACGGACTGGATGCCGGGCACGTTCCTCTCGACCGGACTCGTCGTATTTGCGTGGGCCTCATTCATCTGGGCGGGCAGTGTGAGTACGATATGGCCGATGTTCGGTACGGCCAATCAGCTCCTCGCCGCCGTAGCGCTGGCCGTGGGCACGAGCGCGATCATCAACGCGGGTAAGAAACAATACGCCTGGGTCACGCTGGTGCCGCTTGCGTTCGTCTCCGTGACCACATTGACGGCAGGCCTGCTCAACATCACGGACAATTTCCTGCCGCTGGCGGCGAACGCCAACACGGCCGTGCAGGCATGGGTGAACATCGTGATGACGGCCGTGATGATGGTGTGTGCCGTTGTGGTGCTGGTAGAGGCCGCGCGGCGATGGTACCTGGTGCTAAGAAAGAACCAATACGTAGTAGGAGGACAGAGAGTGGACGGCGCACAGGAAGGTTTTTCACCGCCGGAGTACGGGTGTTGTTGAATCAAACTGTGCCAGGCCACGAAGGGCAGCCGGATTCGTGCACTGGACGAGCCCTGAAGGGTTCGACTACCGTCCACGGTTGCACTGAGAGACTCGTGCCATGAGCCTCAGTCCTTGAGCAGCAGCACACGGCGCACTTCGCTGCGTTTTTCCGTGCGAACGCGGACGAAATAGACGCCGGAAGCACAACGAAGGCCGTTGCGATTCCTGCCGTCCCAGAGGATCGTGTGCCGGCCCGTTGGTTGGACTTCATCCGCGAGCGTTCGGACGCGCTGGCCCAGTGCGTTGAATAGCTCTACGTGGACCCTTCCCGGTTCGCCCAACTCATACACGATGGTCGTCAATTGAGAAAACGGGTTGGGCGTGTTCGGCCGTATGGAGAGCGGTGTTTCGAACACGACCGTGCCGTAGTAATTGATCGCAGCGACCGCGTTGACGAGACCGTAGCCGGACAGCACGTCGGGTGCAGAAGCCTGAGCGGCCGTTCGCTGCAGCGCGCTGCGGATTTCGTGCGGCCGCAGGGTCGGGTGGGCCGACAGCATCACAGCGCAGATGCCGCTGATCAGCGGACACGCCAACGACGTGCCGCTTCTATCGCCGTATGCCGTGCGACCGCCCGGAACGGCCACCGTGACCGAAGAGCCTCTCGCCATAACGTTCGGTTTGATCGCGCCGCGGGTGGTGGGGCCGACCGAGCTGAAGAACGACCGTTCCCCATCCGCATCCACCGAACCCACCGCGATGACACTGTCCCCGTCCGCGGGGGCGAGCAGGGAGTTATGGTCCGGATCGAAACCTTCGTTGCCGGCGGCAATGACCACAACAATGCCACGAGAGACTGCAATGTTAGCGGCACGGGTGATCACCGTGCTGTCACCGCTCATCCACGTCCAGTCGTACGTCCGTGTTCCCGGCGGAACGCTCATCTCCCGATAACCGAGCGAAGTGCTGATCACGTCCGCCCCCAGACTGTCCGCCCATTCCATCGCCGCAATCCAGTTGTCCTCCTCGAGCGACGTTTCGCTTTCCGTGTTCTCGGTCTTCGTCAGAATATAGGTGGAGCGAAACGCCGGACCGACAAAGGTCCCCGGCTTATATCCGGCGAGCAGCGAGAGCACGTACGTGCCGTGACTGCCGCTGCCCAACTGTCCGGGGTCATCCGCCACGCTGGTATCACCGTTCACGAAATCCCACGTGGCCATGATCCGCAGGCTGTCGAACACTTCGTGACCGAGGTTGTTGAACCCGGCATCCATGAGCGCGACCACGACGTTTTCTCCGAAGTATCCCGAGCGATGAACTTCGGGTATGCGAAGTTGACGAACGGCCGGATACGTGAGACCGTAAAACGTCGTGTCGAATGAGTTCGTCCGGGGCTTCGACAGCCGCGGTGGAAAAACCGGCAGGGTGATGCCGTCGTCGAAAAGCCGGTCGCGCTGTCTGAAGCGCGACACGAGTTCGACCTGTTTGACGAACGGCATGCGGCTCACGCCTGGGAGGCGGTCGACGCGAATCCACCCGGACACGGCATTCAACCAGCGTGAATTGCCACGAACGTCAAGCCCTTGCAGCCGCAGCGCTTTGATGTAAGAGCCGGAAACCGGGCGATCCTCGGGGGCGGGGCGAGGCGAACCCTTGCTCAGGCGGCGTGCGGCGCGAGGGGAGATGCAACGAGTTTCCCCGGAACCTTTCTTGTCCGTGAGATAAACCCACACCAGCATCGAATCCTGGGGCGACAGGTCGGCCAGAACGCCGGTCAGCAGGGGTCCGTACCGGTCGTCCGGCTGAGAGGAGGAAAGGAAGGCAGAGATCAACCACCACCAGACGGATAACGCGATCATCGATTGCCCAGCATCTTCAGGAACGTTGCTTCATCGATGATCTTCACACCGAGGCTTTTCGCTTTGTCGAGTTTCGAGCCCGCTTCTTCTCCGGCCAGAACGAAATCCGTCTTCTTGCTGACGCTGCCGGAAACTCTTCCTCCCCGGTCTTCGATCAGGCGCGTTGCTTCCGGCCGGGTCAGAGATGGAAGCGTACCCGTCAGTACGAAGGTCTTCCCTTTGAACACGGCTTCCACGGTCGGTCGATGACCGGACGCCGCCTTCGTGTTGACCCCTGCGTCGATGAGTTTCTTGATCACCTTCCGGTTGCCGGGATTTTGGAAAAAATGTACGATGGTGTGGGCCGTGCGCTCGCCGATGCCTTCAACGGCCACGAGTTCGTCCTCCCCCGCCTGCATCAACGCCGCGAGCGTCTTGAAATCACGAGCCAGATCTTTCGCGCCCTCCTCGCCGACGAACCGGATACCCAGCGCGTAGATCAATCGCTCGAGCGGCTGGGACTTGCTTCGTTCGATAGCTGTGAGAAGATTCTCCACGCTTTTCTTCCCCATCCGCTCCAGTTCCAGCAACATCTCTGCTTTCAGGAAGTAGAGATCGCCGGCGTCGTGAATGAGTCCCGCATCGACCAGCTGCGCCACGACGGCCTCGCCCAGATTTTCAATGTCCATGGCATGGCGGGAACTGTAATGCTCGATTCGTTTCTTCACCTGCGCATCGCAGCCGATGTTTTCGCATCGCCACGCCGATTCCCCGGCCGCCTTTTCAATGGGAGAGCGGCACACGGGGCAGGTCGAGGGGAAACGATATTTCTTGCTGTTTGCGGGCCGTTTGTCGGGCACGACGGAAACGATCTTGGGAATGACGTCTCCGCCCTTCTCGATGACGACCATGTCCCCGGCGCGGACATCTTTTTCGTTGATGAAGTCTTCGTTATGGAGCGTGACGCGGCTGATCGTCGAACCGGCGAGGAAGACCGGTTCCAGTTCGGCCACGGGACTGACGACGCCGGTCCGCCCGACCTGCAGAGAGATCGCACGAACGGCGGTGACGGCCTGCCGCGCCTTGAACTTGAAGGCGATGGCCCATCGCGGAGCCCTGGCCGTGGCGCCCAGGTTCTGCTGTTGCCGGAGATCGTTCACCTTCACGACGGCGCCGTCGATGTCGAACGGCAGAGAGTCCCGCTTTTCCTCCCACTCCTTACAAAACCGCATGACGTCCGCGACGGTCTGGCACACACGATGAACGGCCATCACGGGAAACCGAAGCCGCTCGAGTTCCTGCAGTCCTTCCTCATGCGTCTTCCACCGGCTCTTGCCCCCGAGGGCCCTCACATAATAAGCGAAGAACTTCAACGGACGGGCGGCCACTTCCCGCGGGTCCTGCAGTTTGAGCGTACCGGCCGTCGAGTTCCTTGGATTGGCAAACAACGCCTCCCCTGCTTCGGCGCGCCTCGCGTTCATTTTCAAGAAGTCGTCCCGGAACATCAGGGCCTCTCCCCGCACCTCGATCCGGTCGAATTCTTTCCCCGGTGGCTTGAACGAAAGCGGAATCGATCGGATGGTCCTGAGGTTGTTGGTGATATCTTCTCCCTGTTCACCGTCTCCACGGGTAACGCCCCGGACGAGCCGCCCGTTTTCATAAATCAGACTGATCGCTACGCCATCGAATTTCAACTCGCAAACGTATGCGTACCGCTCCCCTTCCAGCAACTCCCGCACCCGACGGTCGAAATCGAGGAGTTCTTCCTCGCTGTACGTGTTGGACAGGCTCATCATCGGCTCGCTGTGGCGGACGGTGGGGAACGTCTTGGTGAGGTCGGATCCGACGCGGCGGGTCGGTGAATCGGCGGCAATCAGCTCGGGGTGGGTCTCTTCGAGCGTTTGGAGTTCCTTGAGCAGCCGGTCGTACGCTTCGTCGGAGATGCGCGGCCGGTTCAGGACGTAGTAGGCGTAGTCATGCTCGCGAATCTCTTCACGGAGTTTCTCGATGCGTTCCGCGGCGGCCGATCGTGACGGGGACATGTTCCGTAATCCGTTTTATCGCAGCGGGGTCAGCAGGTTCCTTACCAGACGCAGGCTGTAGGCCGCATAGTTCTTGAATTCCCTCGGCGAGTGAATGCTCCGCAGCGTTCGCGCTACGTAGCGGGGATTCATGTAGAGCCGCCGGATCCCCGCCCGGCGGTACTCAAGCAGTTCTTCCCGGCTGAGGAACATCGTGCCGACGGCGGGATTGCTGAAGTAATTGTGGCCAGCCAGGTCCTCGTGCAACAGGCCCGTCTCACGCACAATCGTGTGAAGTTCGGTACCTTCGTAGGGCGTGGCGAGATGAATTTCCGCGAAGTCGCAATCGAGCTTACGCGCAAAGCTCAACGTTTCCTGTACGGTTTCATGCGTGTCCCACGGAAGGCCGATCATAAAGAAGCCATAGATGCGGAGTCCCGCCGCCCTCGTAAGACGGACCGCGCGGTAAGCGTCGGCGACCGTCGCGTCCTTCTTCATCCTCCTCAGCATTTCGTCGCTGCCGCTTTCGAAGCCGAAAGCGACCAGCCAGCACCCGGCGCGTTTCATCCATTGCAGCCGTTCCTCGTCGATCGTGTCCACGCGGCTGTTGGCCACCCAGGCAATGTCCAGCCCGCGTCGAAGAATCTCCCCGCACAAGTCCATCACGAAGTTCCGATTCATGGTGAACGTGTCCGCTTTGAAAAAAAAGTTGCGGATGCCATACACATTTACGCATTCTTCTAACTCGTCCACCACGTTGGCGGCGGAGCGGTATCGGACGCGACTTCCGCTGATGGCGGGTGTCAGGCAAAAGATGCAGCGGGACGGACAGCCGCGGCTCGTTTGAACGGTCGCCTGCGGCTCGCCCGTGTCGGGCCGGACGTAAAGTTCATTCCTGAGGAGGTCGCGAGCGGGAAACGGCAGCTCATCCAGGTCGGTTTCGAACTCCCTGTACCCCGATCGCTGCCAGCGCCCGCCGTCACGGTAAAGCACACCCGGCACCGTTCGTGCGGACTGGCCGTTCTCGAGTGCGGCGACCAGATCGGCCACAACGGTTTCGGATTCCCCGACGAGGGCGAACTCCATCGTGTCGAACTCCGGACGGTCGAGCCACGCGAGGTCGCAGGCAAAAAACAATGCCCCTTTGCCCACGGTCCGTATGCACGGATCGACCGCACGGGCCAGACGGAACGCCTGGAGATCCTCCATCACCGTCTCCGTCGTCAGGCTCGCCACGAACAGATCCGGACGGCGCTCCGTCAGATGCTGCCGCAACGCCTCCCAATCCAATCGTTCCGCCGGATAATCCACGATGTGCGGCTCGACACCGATCCTCCGGAGCACGGCGGCCATGTACGCCAGATCGTTGGGCGGCCGCAGCGATACGGCGGCGGAATCGGACACGCTCGCCTGACAACGGTCCTCGCCGCGCAGAACCAGCGGCCCCGGCGGATGGATCAACAAGGCTTTTTGTATGTCCCGCCGCATCGGCTTACCAATAACGTATGTTCGGGTTGTAGAAATAGAGCTCGGTGATCAGTAATCCCGTCCAGAGGAGCGTGCTGGCGAGCAACGGGCGGTCGGACAGGATCAATTGCGTGTGATCGAGATTCTCCTCGCTTCGGTGAATCACCAGGATGTACCGTATGACAGCATAGAAAACAACGAGCGCGCTGATC
>JBBIJR010000011.1:0-58827 GCA_037445875.1 Bacteroidota bacterium
CGATCCGGGTGCACCGTGGCTTCTTTCCACACCGCCATCTCGAAGGGCGAGTCGGATGGCTTCTGCCCAGCTTGCCACCGCCGAAAGAGTTCATACAGGGTGTCTGTAGTCATCGTCACATATCCCATTGTCTTCTCCTTGTATTCAGAGAAGACCATAATACCTCACCGGTGGGGAATATGCTGACCCTGGATGGGGAATATGAATGACCCTAAACGTCCATTCCCTGGGGAATATAAATGGCCCTAACCGGCCTTTGGGTGGGGAATATCAGTGGCCCTTGACATGTATATGAATAACAATTAATTACTTACCCAAAAATAGAGATGACCTCAGCTATATAATTCCGTATGGGACGCAAGTTACGGAAAACCAATTTGAAAAAGACCTTGGACTTGTCTACCTTCTTCCCGACCAACAACCTGAAACGGATCCGGGCATGCCATCGGTGGAATTCCGATTCTATGAGGAATTGAACGATTTCCTCCCACCAACGCGGCGACAGAGGGCGTTCGACTACCTGTTTGACGGGCAGCCATCCGTAAAGGACGCCATTGAGTCCTTGGGGGTGCCACATACGGAGGTGGACCTGATCCTGCTAAACGGCGCCTCTGTAGGATTTGGCCAGCCGCTCAAGAACGGCGACCGCGTGGCCGTCTATCCCGTGTTCGAAAGCCTCGATATTACTCCGCTCGTACACCTGCGGCCGCTGCCCCTGCGCGAGCCGAAGTTCATCGTCGACACCAATCTGGGCAAGCTCGCCAAGACGCTCCGTATGCTCGGTTTCGACACCGTGTTCGCCCGCGACGCATCCGACCACGAAATCGCCCGACGCGCCGAGGAGGAGCGCCGCACCGTACTCACGCGCGACGTCGGGCTGCTCAAAATGAAGCGTATCACGCACGGACTGTGGGTGCGCTCGACCGAACCGGCGGAACAAATACGCGAAGTCCTTCGGCGGCTCGATCTCTGGCGCCTCATACAGCCGCTCACGCGCTGTATCTCGTGCAACGGGCTGATCGCACCTGCCGCAAAACAGGACGTGCTCGACGAACTTCCACCCCTGATCCGAGAGTGCTACGACGAATTCTTCCGCTGCCCGGACTGCCGCAAAGTCTACTGGCAGGGATCGCATTACGACCGGATGCTGGTCTCCATCGACCGCATCGGGAACGCGAACAAGGCCGGCTGACGCATGATCGAAGCGGCGATCTTCGATATGGACGGGCTTCTGATGGATTCGGAGCCGTTCTGGCGCGAAGCGGAACGGGCCGTTTTCGGCGAACTCGGATTCGAGCTGACCGATGCCATGTGCGAGGAAGCCATGGGTCTGCGCGTCACCGAGGTCATCGCGCACTGGTTCAAAAAACACCCGTGGCCGAATCCGGAATTCGATCGTACGGAGCGCGAGATCATCCGGCACGTCGACTGCCTGATTCGGGAGCGGGCCGTTCTGATGGAGGGCGTGGTGGACACATTGAGGTTTTTCGAGCGCAAACAAGTTCCGATGGCCCTGGCCAGTTCATCGGCCGTGTCGTTGATCGGGACCTTCCTGGATCGCTTCGGCCTCCGGCGCTATTTCCGTGTGGTCCATTCGGCGGAACACGAAGAATTCGGCAAGCCCCATCCGGTCGTGTTCATCACAACGGCGCGCAAATTGACGGTGGACCCGACGCACTGTCTCGTCTTTGAGGACTCTTTCAACGGCGTGCTGGCGGCCAGGGCAGCGCGGATGAAGTGCGTCGTCGTGCCGGACCCGCGATCGTTCGCGCAGGCGCGGTTCGATCTCGCGGACCTCAAGCTGGCCAGGCTGTCGGAGTGGTCGGAGGAACATTTTCGGAAGTTGATCAAGTGAGAATTGAGAACGGAAGATTCAGAATTAGGACTGTGGATTTCCGTTGAGCGCCCGGTCGCACAGGACAAACTTGCAGGCACGGCGAGCACGGAATATCGCACACGACTTGAGCGGAAGGAGACTTCATGCATCAACATCCTCGTGAAACGGCGCTGGAGTTCGTCGAGCGCATCAACGCACACGACGTGGGGTGCTTGCTCGACCTGCTGACCGACGACCATGAGTTCATCGATGCATACGATCAGAAGGTCACCGGCCGGGAGCATCTCCGCAAGGGCTGGATCGGCTATTTCGACTGGTTCCCGGACTACCGGATCGAGATCGAGCATACGATGGAGGAAGGAGACACGATCGCGTTGTTCGGACATGCGGGCGGGACATTCAAGGGCGTGGAGGACCATCGCCACCACTGGCGATTGCCGGGAGCGTGGCGCGTCGTCGTGCGGAACGGAAGGATCCGGACGTGGCAAGTATACGCCGATACCAAGATCGTGTTCGACATCATTAACAGAAAAATGAATTGACCGCGGAGAATTCGAAGTTGCTTGATTCTGATCGCAATCAAATCGGAATCGTACTGCAGAATGTGGTCAACAACGCCATCAAGTATTCGCGTCCGGGCGGGCGAGGGACCATCGGGTCTTTGCGAAGGCAGGATCGCGTCGACGTATGGGTTCAGGACGAAGGAGTGGGAATGACCGCCGGGCAGGTCTCGGCATTGTTCCTGCCCGAGCCGCGTGTGACGCATCCGGGAACCGCCGGTGAAAAAGGTTCCGGTCTGGGTCTGCTCGTATGCCACGATTTTGTGGAGCGCAACGGGGGCCATTTGTCGGTCAGCAGCGAGCCGGGCAAGGGCACACGACTAACCGTTACCCTACACACGTCATGAGGAAGCCACGGTGACAAAGCCCTTCCCCCTTCGCCATCGGCCGTTGACGGCGGCGACGTGGAAAGATTTCGAAACGCTATTCGGCGCGCGCGGTGCGTGCGGCGGCTGCTGGTGCATGTACTGGCGACAGACCGCCCGTGATTTCAACCGCCAAAAGGGCGCCGGAAACAAACGTGCGATGCGAAAACTGGTCGAACGAAAGCGCCCGCTCGGTCTTCTTTTCTATATCGGGAAGACGCCGGTCGGGTGGTGCTCGCTGTCTCCGAGGGCCGATCTCGTCCGGCTTACCACGTCGCGGGTCTTGAAGCCTGTGGATGATGCTCCGGTCTGGTCCATCAGTTGTTTCTTCGTTGGGCGGCCGTACCGGCGGCAGAGCCTGTCCGTCGAGATGCTGCGCAGCGCGGCCGACTACGCCCGCAAACAACGCATCGGTACGCTCGAAGCCTATCCGGTCGTTCCCTACGCCGGCAAAATACCCGACGCCTTCGCATGGACGGGCTTCGAGGCGGCCTTTCGCAAGGCGGGTTTCGTCGAAGTGGCTCGACGATCGCGCTCTCGTCCCATCATGAGGAAGACCATTAATCGTGATCCATGAGCGAAGGATCGTCGAGTATTTTCGATTGACAATGGAAAAGCGGAGACCGAATATTGTCCGATCATAGTCCTTTAGCACAGGAGAAATAATGGCAAACGCTGGTTCCAACGGGCTTCTCCGGTCGTTTCCGGGCGTGTTCTGGGTAGCCAACGTCATGGAGCTTTTTGAACGGGCCGCCTATTACGGACTCAATTCCGTGCTGGCCATTTACCTTACCAATTCTCTCGTCGACGGCGGATTGGGTTTCTCCGAGCAATCCGTGGGTTTTCTCCAGGGCCTCATTTACGCGTTGACGTACATCGTACCGATCCTGGGCGGTGCGCTGGCCGACCGCTACGGCTATAGAAAAATGCTGCTCGTGGCCTTCTCGCTGCTTGCCGCAGGCTATTTTGTGAGCGGCCACATGAGCGTCTACGGCGCCGTGTTCGCCAGCCTGCTTCTGATGGCGGCCGGCTCCGGCCTGTTTAAACCCATCATCAGCGGCACCATCGCCCGTACTACGACGGAGGAGAATTCCGGATTCGGTTTCGGCGTGTACTACTGGATGATCAACCTCGGCGCGTTCCTGGCACCGCTGATCGTGAGCTACCTCAAGGGCTTTGACTGGAGCTATGTGTTCACCGCCTCGTCTCTCTACTGCGCGCTCATGCTGCTCCCGACGGTGTTCCTGTTCCGCGATCCGCCGCGACCGGAAAATACGAAGAACCTGCGCGAGGTGCTGTCGAGCGCGGCGATGGTGCTGGGCGATGCGCGGTTCATGCTGATGATCTTCGTTTATTCGGGATTCTGGATTCTGTACTTTCAGAACTTCGGATCCGTGCTGTGGTTCCTGCGGGACTTTGTGCACACGGCGCCCGTGGACGAATTCTTTGCCGGGATGGGCATTCCCTTTACTTTCGATGCAGAACACGTGACCGTGATCAATGCGGGCACGATCATCCTGTTGCAGGTGTTCGTAAGCAGGATCGTGAAAAACGCGAAGCCGCTGCTGACGATGGTGGGCGGCATGGTGATCGGAGCGATCGGCTTTGTCTGTCTCGCCTACGCCACGCATGCATGGATCTTCGTGCTGGGCATCTCCGTTTTCTCCATCGGTGAGATGACCGCGCACCCGAAATACTACAGCTACGTGGGGCTGGTCGCGCCCGCGGACAAGAAGGCCGTGTACATGGGCTACGCGTTCCTCTACGGCGTGGTCGGCAGTCTGGTCGGGTCCAACCTGGGCGGCACGTTGTACGAGACGATGCTCAAGCCGCTGATCGGACGGACAGAGGTCGAGAACGAATTGAGGAACTTCTGGCTATTGTTTGCCGCCATGGACGCCGTGGCCATTGCGGGACTGGTGGCCTACAACCGGACCTTCATGGCCGACACGCCCGCGACAAACGAACTCGCGCGCCGGATCATGTCGGGCATCTACGGGCTCCTGATCCTGCTCGGAGGTTGGTTCTTTTATCGGTCCCTGTTCGAAGGAGACACGGTTGATTATAAGACGCTGGTGCAGGCGATAATCATGTTGATGATAGGTCTGGGAGGGGTAACGATCAGTCTGAGACACAAACCCAACGGTTGAGAGGTGCGATCATGGTCAAGGCAAATCTGGTACAGTTGATCGAAGAGAGTATCCGGAAGCATTGGGACTATCCGGCCTTCTGCAATTATAAGGCCGAGTCCATGACTTACCGCGATGTGGCGGAGAAGATCCGCTGGATGCATGAATTGTTCAAGGAGCTCGGGATCAAACGCGGAGACAAGATCGCGTTGATCGGCAAGAATTCGGTGAGTTGGGCGGTGACGTATCTGGCCACCGTGTCGTACGGGGCGGTGATCGTCCCCGGTCTTCCGGATTTTCATTCGGACGATCTGCACCACATCGTCAATCATTCCGACGCCGTCCTCCTCTTTGTGGCCGACGACAACCACGAAAAGCTCGATGACGCGGAGATGCACCATCTGACGGGAATCTTCTCCCTGAACGACTTCCGTGTGACCTACGATCCGGACGGACGGGTGCGTCCCGCACTGGACCGCGTCAACGCCCGCCTGTCTGAGCCCGATCGCAGCGCACTCACGCGCGATTCGTTCTCGCTGCCGAAGGTCGGGAACGAGGAACTGGCCTCGATCGTATACACGTCCGGGACCACGGGATTCTCGAAAGGCGTTATGCTGCTGCATAACAGCCTGGCGGCGAACGTGCATTATGCGATCACGCACTTTCAGCTCAAGCCTACCGAGCGCATCGTATCCTTCCTCCCACTGGCCCACGCGTTCGGGTGTGCGTTCGATTTCCTGTACCCGCTGACTTGCGGGGCGTTCCTTGTATTCCTGAACAGGATTCCGTCTCCCAACATCGTGCTGCAGGCCTTTCAGGAAAACAGGCCGCGTCTGGTCATGACCGTTCCGCTGGTCATGGAAAAGATCTACCGCAGCCGTATACGTCCGACTCTGGACAAGAAGACGATCAGCCTGCTGCTCAAAGTACCGTTCGTGGGCGACGGTATCAACGGCGTGATCAAGCACAAACTCGTCGATGCGCTGGGCGGCAACTTCAACCAGGTCGTGATCGGCGGGGCAGCCTTGAATACCGAAGTGCAGCAGTTCCTGAAACGCATCGGCTTCCGGTTCACGGTGGGATACGGCATGACGGAATGCGGACCGCTGATCAGTTACTGCTATCCGGAAGAGTTCAGATTGTTCTCGGTGGGAAAGGTCGTCGATACCCTAGATATCAAGATCGACCACCCGGACCACACCGGTGTAGGTGAAATCTGCGTTCGCGGTGAAAACGTGATGGTCGGATATTACAAGAACGATGAGGCCACGCGTGAGACCATCGACGAAGAGGGCTGGCTCCATTCGGGCGATCTCGGCTACATCGACGCGGACGGGTACATCTACATCCGGGGCCGTTCCAAGACCATGTACCTCGGCCCGTCAGGGGAGAACATCTACCCGGAACAGATCGAGTCGAAGCTCAACAGCATGCCGCTCGTGTCGGAGTCGCTGGTGATCGACCGGGCGGGCAAACTCGTTGCCCTCGTCTACCCCGACCGGGAAGCTGCCGACAAGGAAGGGGTCGATGAACACAGTCTGCTCGGGCGGATGGAGGAGAACCGCAAACTCCTCAACCAATTGATGCCGTCGTACATCAACGTCAGCCGGATCGAGCTGTATCCCGAAGAATTCGAGAAAACGCCTACAAAAAAGATCAAACGGTTCCTGTATACCGTATCCGAGGTTCATTCCACGAACTAACTCAGAGGACGTATGCGTTTTGTGTCAAGTCTGCTGGTGTTGACGGTCCTGACAGGGGCGCCGAGGGGGGAAGTGCCCGCTTCGGACCCGAAGGACCTAAACGCGGTTGTCGCCGACATAGTCACGGCGCTCAAAGAGGCCAATCCGGGCAAACAGCCGAAACGTACCGGCGTGATCACGTTCGTTTCCACGAAGCAGGAAGGCGGCGGACGGAACGATTTCGGAGAGTATCTCACCGAAACGTTCATCAGCGAGCTGAACTCCATCAGGAACCTCTACAAGCTGTTTGAACGCAAACGGCTGGACATCGTTCTGAAGGAGAACGATTTCATGCTCAGCGACCTGGTCAATCAGGCTCAGGCGCAGAAGCTGGGAGAACTCCTGCCGATCGACGTGATCTTTTCCGGCACGTATACGAAGTTGCGGTCGTACGTCGACGTCAATGCCCGCCTGATCGACGTCGTAACAGGGGAGATTCTCGTGAGTTTTTCCGGGCGCATCCTGCTTACCGCGGACCTGCAGAGTCTCTTTGGAGAAGAAGCCGGCGCCGCGGGCGGCGGGACGGGGTCGGCCAGACCGAGTGCGCTGGACCTCTGCAAGGAAAAAGCGAAGGGGATCAAGACCAAACTGAACGAGCTGTCCTCGGAAGACAAGGTCCGGAGTGTCGCCTCGGATGCCATGACGATCCCCTTCGACGTCGAATGCGGAGCGGTCCATTTTGATGTGATGGGTGCCTTCAAGCGCTACAAGATAGAGAACGGTCCGTACCACCGGTTCCTTCTCGAAACGCTGGACACGATCCCGTATCCGAGTACGGACGAACGTTCCCTGGAGATCTTCAAGTACCTGGTCAAGGACAACATCGTGGACCGCGAGGAGTGGAAGGCGGGGCTGGGTACGATCCGAAGGGCCGGAGGCCACCTCTCGACGTATCTGCGCACGTTGCTCCGATTGAATCCTCTCCCCGACGATCTGACCGAGCTCCAGGAACGCATCGACGAGTACTTCGAGGGCGTGCGGTCCGGCAAGGTCGGACTGCCCACTCCCGTAGGCTTCAACGCGGCCTTCTTCGCGATGACGGACGCATTGAAGAGCGAAGACGATGTCCGTTTGCGGTTTTACGTTTACGAGCGCTACGGACGTTCGCTCGAGCCGGATCCCAGGACGTACAAAAACACCGTCGGGCTGTTGACCCACATGTACAAGTATGAAAAGGACCGTGCGCGGAAGACCACCGTTCTTCAATGGATCGCCGACTTCTTCAACGAAGTCGAAGGGTACGACAAGGCGCACGACCAGCTGTACGAGTTCATCCGCTCCTTTGAGTTGACGAGCAACAAGACAACGAACGAAGAGATCCTGCTGCATTTCCCGGAAGAGGACGTTCGGACGCTGGTGGAGCTTTGCAGGCCGAAGTTTGCCGAATACGCTCTGAAGGCCACTTCGAACAGCCAGCGTGAAGACCGGATTCACTTCTGTGTGCGGTACGACATTCCGCTGCCCGGCGTGATTCCGACGATGGAGGAAGCGGTTGCCGTCCTGGACGGTTCGGACTTGGCGGAGCAGCGGCGTATTCTCGAACTGATGGAAATGATGGGAGCCCGTCCAAAATCGGCGGAGGCGGCCCTGATTCGTCTGCTAGACCGCAAGAGCGTCGATCAGAAGAAAGAACTGGCCGAGGCGCAAGAATCAGCCGTGGTCATACTCGGCCATGTCCGATCGGGGAACGCGAAAGCGATCGAGTTCATGATCGGCCAGCTGGAGAGTTTCGATTACGGATCGGCCGACAAGGCCGAAGAAGCGCTGGTGCAGATCGGTCAGCCGGCCGTTGGCGCCCTGGTGAAGAAGCTCGGTGCCCTCAGCGCCCAGCAGGACGGTCTGAAGTACAAGATCATCCGCATTATAGGGAAGATGGGTAAGGAAGCCTCAGCGGCCCGGTCCACGCTGCAAGCACTTCTTCAGAAAACGACGAACAAAGACGTCCGGTATATCATCGAAGCGGCCCTGCAGGCCATGCAGTAATACGTAACGCTAGAGGATGAAATGGGTACACGCCAACTCTGTGCAGTGGCCGTGTGTGCAGGCTTCCTCGGATGCGTGCCGGCGAAGACGGACCCGGTGCTGGTGCGCAAGATCGTCGATCGGCAGCGCGAGGCGCTGTTGGCCGCGGTGGAGAACAAAGACGATGTTTCCATTGCGGAACTTTACGCACCCGATGCACAGTTGTTCCCTCCCAATGGACCGGCAGTGGCCGGACGGGACACCATCCGCCGCTACTGGAAGGAACATCTGCGGTACATGACCCGCATCTCCCTCGAAACGGTGTCGCTGGAAGTGTCGATGGACCTTGCATACGAATCGGGGAGGTATACAGCGATCCTCAACCTTCCCGAAGGAGAGACGTACGCCGACACGGGAAAGTACCTCGTCGTGTGGAAGCGCCTGCCACACGGTGCCTGGCTCAACGCGGCGGCGATGTGGAATTCGAACCTGCCTCGTCGGTAAGCGCGGTCAGGGCGCTGCCGGCGAATTCACGACTCGTTTCAAATACCAATCACGCGGATCGATCACCGGTCGCGTCGCGGAGGTCATCCGGATCGGCTGTTTTCCCAACGTGACTCGCGTCGTGTCCTTGTCCGTCGCCAACTCCATGGGCAGCGGGAAATCGATGTTGCGAAGAGACACGTCGAACGCATCGCGTCCAGCGCTGTCCACTAATACCTCCGGCAAGTCGACCGTGTAAAGATAGAGACTGAACAGGCCCGTGAGGTCCCGGCCGGAGTTCCGATTGACCAGTTCCAGCCAGTCCTTCGTAGTCACTTCGTTGGGTGAAACATACTTCGGGTTGTTCGCAAACTCCTTCAGCGAGGGGAAGAATATGCTGTCTCCCAGAACGAATCGCAGCGTGTGCATGAAACACGCACCCTTGTAGTAGATATCGCCGTGATACGCCTGTCCCTCCCGCAGGTCGTGGCCACGGACAATGGGCCTGCGGTTTCTTACCATTCTCCGTTTGGTCTGCATGTAGGAATGGTACGCGTCTTCGCCGGCCTTGTCCAGGATATAGAGGGCCTCGCCGTACGTGCAGATGCCTTCCTGAATCCAGAAGTCCGCCCAGTCCCGGACGGTCACTTTGTTGCCCCACCACTCGTGTCCCATCTCGTGCAGCATCAACTCGTCGAACGTCACGCCGTGGAAGATGCGATATTGGAATTCGTTGCCGTAGGAATTGAGGGTCTGGTGTTCCATGCCCAGGTAGTCGGTCTGCACGAGTCCGAACTTCTCGAGCGTCCAGGGATACTCTCCGTAGAACTTCCGATACGTGGTCAGCATCTCGATGGCCATTTCGACCAGTGTGTCTGCGCGGGCTTTGTCGGCCGGCAGCACCCAGAACTTGACGGCCATCGAATCGCCGCGTTCCGTGATGTACGGTTGTTCGACGAGGTCGTATCGGCCCACATTGACCGTGAGACTGTAGTTGTTGATCGGATACCGGGTGGCCCAGTGATAGGTGTCCTTGCCGTCTGCGTGCGTGACGTCGCGCAGGACGCCATTGGAAACGGCAACGTATCCTCCGGGCACCGTCAGATGGATCGCGGCGCTGTCCGGTTCGTCCGACGGATGGTCCTTACACGGCACCCAGATCTTTGCACCCTCGGCCTGGCAGGACAGGCCGACCCATTCATGGCCGTTGGTATCGCGGGACCAAGTGAATCCACCCACCCAGGGCGCGAGCAACGCCTCGGGCGGCCGTCCTCCGTAGTCGACACGCAGAGCCAGCACATCGCCCGCAGGAGGCGCCTTCGGCAGCTCGATCAACAGTTTGTCTCCGTCGTGCGTAAAAGCCAACGGTTTTGAATCGAGCGTGACGGAGGAGACGTCGAAATTGTCGATCAAGTCCAACTCCACTTCGTTCATCGTGCCGGCAAGGGGCTTCAACCGAACGATCACGTATCCGTCCACGCGCTGGCGGGACGCGTCAACCGCCAGGTGAATATCGTAGTGCACAACGTCGAACATCGCCTGACGTTCGGATAACGCGCCGCCGCTCGGATAGAGTCCGTAACGATCATAAGCCACGATTATGTAGCCGAGTATACCGGCCAGCAGTGCGATCAGGACCCCTGCAACGATTCCGATCCATTTCAGAATCCTCATGGGAAAACCTCATGGGTGGTATTGGATGCCCCGGCGACTTCACGCGACGCAAGGGCCTGAACCGTAGACAATCTCGAAAGGACGAACCACAAAATCAAAAATAATCTGGTTGCACCGGACGCGATCATTGTAAGCCTCAATTATTCAATGAGTGCAACCAGTGCCGAGCCCCAATAGTGGACATGACAGGATTTTATTTCATTCGAAAAAACCTGCCAAAAGTCAGTGTTCGGAACTCCCGACCGCCCTATATTCAGGCTGAACCTACTTTGAAAGGAACGTCGTCATGAAGTTTGATGCCAGCGGAAAGATCCAGGATTACCTGGTCTTCGGCGAATTCGGCGATGTGAACCTGTCGATCACGGATTCGTCTACGTTTACATTCATGAGCCCCACAAAAATGCGGGAGGTATTTGATCACGAAATCGAAGGGTGTTTTCTCTATTCCCGGCACTGGAATCCCACGAACAAGGCGCTGTCGAGAGCCCTGGCTGCGCTGGAAGATTCCGAATCGGCCCAGGTGACCGCTTCGGGTATGGCCGCGATCAGTTCCACGATCCTGCAGATGTGCGGATGCGGCGATGAAGTGATCGCGCAGCGTACGATCTATGGAGGAACGTACGCCTTGTTCAAGAACTTCTTGCCGCACCTTGGCATCAAGGTACACTTTGTGAATATGCAGGATCTTGACTCGGTTCGAAAACTCATCAATCCACGCACCAAAGTTATCTACTGCGAAACGGTGAGCAATCCGTTGCTCGAAGTGGCGGACATCCCCGCAGTGGGCCATCTGGCGCACGGACACGGTCTCAAGTTCGTGGTGGACAACACATTCAGTCCGATGACCGTCACGCCGATCCGTCTGGGGGCCGACGTCGTCATTCACAGCCTGACCAAGTTCATCAACGGCACGTCCGACTGCGTGGCGGGTTGTGTTTGCGCGAGCGGGGAGTTCATCCACCGCCTGACGGACATCAACACCGGCGCCACCATGCTGCTGGGACCGGTGCTGGACAGTTACCGGGCGGCCAGTATACTCAAAAACCTGCACAGCCTGCACATTCGCATGCAAAAGCACAGCGCGAACGCCCTGTATCTGGCGGAGCACTTGAGCGAACTCGGCCTGAAGGTCCATTATCCGGGCCTGCAGAGCCATCCGCAGCATGCGCTCATGACGAGAATGATGAACGAAGAATTCGGATTTGGGGGCATGATCGCGTTCGACGTTGGTTCGGAAGAGACGGCGGACCGGCTGATGACGATGATGCAGGAAGAAAAGGTGGGTTACCTGGCGGTGAGCCTGGGTTACTTCAAGACGTTGTTCAGCGCGCCGAGCCACAGTACGTCCTCGGAAATCCCGGAGGAAGAGCAGCACGCGATGGGGCTGAGCAGCGGTCTCGTGCGCATGTCGGTGGGTCTCGACCACGACATCGGACGGACGTTCCGGCGCATGAAGCAGTGCCTGGAGGCCTTGCATTTGGGCAAGGAGCACGCGGAGAAAGAGACTCTCATCATGTGAGCGGGCTCGAATCGGTGTAACCGTGAATTCGCCGCCCTGCAAGGGTGAGGAAGAGATGAGGCAGATGCCGGCTGATCTCTTCGTGGCTGAGTGCGATGCCCTCAGCATGTGAATATCCGTGCCGTTGGGGCCGAAATGTCACCGGACTGTGAGGCCGGCGTTGGAGGTCGAGCGGCTGGACCCTTACGATCACGTCATGTGCGACGGGCAACCAACCTGAAGGGGGCACAGTGCGCGCGAATAACCGGCGACGATTATCCTCAGATCCTATAAATATCTTGAAACTGTGGGCCCGACGGTTTACCTTTGACCTGATTCAAGTCCACCGAAGGGAGATCCATGAAGAAAACGATCCTTGTTGTGTCGGCAATCGGGCTATTGGCCTTGTCGGGCCTGACTTACGTTTACGTCCTGTCCTGCCAGAAAGAGGCGCAGGCCGCGTCCGCCAGCCAAACGTCGGGTAACAAAGAAGACTGCCCCGCCGACAAGGCCGGTTGCTGCTCCGAAAGCAAGACGACCGCAAAGAACTAAGTCAAAGGCTGCCTGGAAATCCCCGGTCCCGTTGATCGGGGTGATGATCGTTTCCCGGCAGCCTTTTGCTATTCTCCGTGAAGAAGGTCTTTCTCGGGTTCCTGGGTCTTTCCGTGGTGGTCTGTGGAGAGCTGGCATTTCTTAGCTTTGAGGCGCTGCAGGAAACCAATCTTGAAGCTGCTCTCGAGCGGTATTTCCGGTATAACTACCTGTTGACGGCCGCCGGTCCCCTGTGTTTTCTCGTTCTGACCGGACTCGGGAGCGTTCTCTACTACCGGCACGAGGCCGTCGGATACTTTCTGTTGGCGGTCCTGTTTCTCGTCATGGTCACGGTGGTCGATTACGGATTCATCGGCGAAGCCTTCTTTCGCTTCAAGCAGCGGCACGGACTCTGGCAGGGCGGGTTCGGCGTTTCCGCCGTCATGGGGGCGACGGTGAGCGCCCTGGGCGTGATCTTTGTCGGACTGAATTACCTGTCTCTCCGCATCCTGCGAAAATACCTCTGGGTAGGACCCACAAGCCGTTAACGACTGATACGATTCGTCATTTGTTGGGAGCGTAGATCATGTCTTCACTCAATGCGACCGAAGCGCTTCGTCACGTGGCGCAGGACGCGCGAGCCGGCACCTGCACGATGGTGATCTTCGGGGGCTCCGGAGATCTCACCAAGCGTAAGATCCTGCCCGCGTTGTTCACCTCCTACAAGGAAGGACTGCTGCCGGAGCATTTTACGGTCATCGGCGCAGGACGTCCGGTGATGACGCTGGACGAGTACCGGCGGTTCGTGTCGGATTCGCTGGCCAATTTCGCGAAGTCGGGCGAGCACGACCAGAACCTCCGCCGCACCTTCCTGGAAAACGTGTTCTTTGCGGGCGGCGGGTTTGACGAGGACCAGCTATACACCGACCTGGACGCGCTTATCAAGGCGGAGTGTCAGAAGCGGGGCTGTACGGATAACCGGATCTACTATCTGTCCACTCCGCCAAGCCAGTTCCCCATCATCATCGGCAGGCTCGCCGCGCACGGCATGTCTCACGTGGAGGGAGGCAGTTACTGGAGGCGGTTGATCATCGAGAAACCGTTCGGGAGGGATCTGGAGTCCGCCCGCGCGCTGAATGCCGAACTCGGTAAGGCGTTCGAGGAATGGCAGATCTACCGGATCGATCACTATCTCGGCAAGGAGACCGTACAGAACATCATGGCGTTCCGTTTCGCCAACGGAATCTTCGAGCCGCTGTGGAACCGCAACTTCATCGACCACGTGCAGATCACGGTTGCGGAGAGTTTGGGCGTGGAGGACCGCGGCGGCTATTACGAAGAGTCCGGAGCGCTGCGGGACATGGTGCAGAACCACGTGCTGCAGGTAATGGCACTGGTCGCCATGGAACCCCCGGCGACGTTCGACGCCAATGCCGTGCGGGATGAACGGGTGAAAGTGATGCGTGCGATCCGGCCCATCCCCGAAAACCAGATCGAGTCCTTTTTCGTCCGGGGCCAGTACGCCGCCGGTGTCGTCCACAACGAGATGGTCCGCGGATACCGCCAGGAGGAGAAGGTCCATTCCGAGTCGAATACCGAGACGTTCGTAGCGGCCAAGCTGTTCGTGGACAACTGGCGCTGGGCGGATGTGCCGTTCTACATCCGTACGGGCAAACGCCTTCCGCGCCGCGACAGCGAGATCGCGATCTTCTTCAAACGTACGCCGCACCTGATGTTCGCCCGAAATCCCTCGGATCACGTGGCCTCCAACGTGCTCGTCCTCCAGATCCAGCCGGACGAAGGGGTGACAATGAGCTTCGAGGCCAAGGTCCCAGGGCCGTCGATGAAACTCAAGTCCGTGCAGATGCACTTTGCGTACGAAGAAGCCTTCAACACCGAGATCGCCGAAGCCTATCAGCGGCTGATCCTCGACTGCATGCGCGGCGATGCCACGCTGTTCATGCGCAAGGACATGGTAGAGGTCGGCTGGTGGCTGGTCATGCCCGTGCTTCTTCACTGGCAGCACAGCAAGGCGCGGGATTTTCCCAACTATCCGGCGGGCACGTGGGGGCCCATCGACTCCGAGAACCTCCTCCTGCGCGACGGCCGGCGGTGGAGAACCTGACCGCGATCGGAGTAGCGGATGATCCGTCGTGACCTGTTAATGCACTCGATCGAAATCCTGGCGGCGGCGATCGCGCGAGTGATGAGCCTCAAGGAACAGCGGTGGTGGGTGGAGGCACAGCAGGAACTCGATCGTACCGGGGAGATGTTTCTTGGCCCTGATTATCTTGTATGGAAGGACCTTTCCGAAAACGACCTGCTCCGGCTCATGCGTCCTGAAGGTTCGGTCGATCACCGGCGCTGCACGGCGGTGGCGGAATTACTGCGGACGGAGGGCGAACTCCTTGGCGAGCAGGGACACGGCGACCGGGAACGGCTGCGGTACCTTCAAGCCTTGACTCTCTATGCGGAGGCCATCGCGGCAGAACCGGAACTCGACGCGTTCTACGGCCGCGCCGTCAACCGCATCGTCGATCATCTGGGCTCACTAAGTCTCGTCCCTCAACACCTCGAGCGGCTATTCCGTTATTATGAGGCGACCGGCCGATATGCCAGGGCGGAAGATATGTTGTTTGCGCGGCTGGAGAGCGACCCCGCCGCGGACCCGGAGGATGGATTCCTGTTCTTTGATCGCTTGATGAACATGCCGGAGGAGGAATTGCGGGCAGGCGGTTTGTCGCCGGAAGAAGTCCGCGAGGCATTGGATGAACTCAGAGTCCGATACGGAAGCGAGGCGCCGAAACAATGAGTTGTGCGGTGAGCCCGGGCGGGCTTGTGGTTCTGATGGCGGTTGCTGCGCATACGACCCTCGCGCAAAGCGGTTGGGTAAGGGAGAAGGGCGACTATTTCGTTCAGGGCAGTCTTACGAGTCTTGAATCGGATCGGTACTACGACGCGGCCGGGATGCAGCAGCGGACCGACGAGTCGTTCCAGAGCGCAACGTTTCAGCTGTATGCGGAGTACGGTCTGGCCGGGCGCCTGACCGGTATTCTCCATTTCCCGATCCTGCGGAATAACCGTTTGACTTCTATCGGCAGGGTCAGCGGTATGGGGGATGTGAGGGCTGAGATCAAGTACGGTGTTCTCAAGCGACCCCTTGCGCTGGCTGTTTCGGCGGCCCCTGAATTTCCCACGGGACCGAGGGACAGGTTTGTGATCCGCCCCGCCTCCGATATGACCCAACTGGACCAGAAACTCAACCTGGCGACGGGTGACGGCGAGTTCAATGTCTGGACAACGGCCGCGGTTTCGTATTCGTTCTATCCTTTGCCCTTCTACCTTTCTGCTTATGCGAGTCACAATCTGCGCACGCGCGGGTTTCGGGATCAAACCAAATGGGGCATGGAAGGCGGTTACTGTGAGCAGAACATGTTCTGCCTCATTCTCAGGCTGACCGCGTTGTCTCCGGTGTCCTCGCGGGATCTGACACAGACCATGATCGATCGAGGCGAAGGTTCGGCCTACACCAGCCCGAGCATCGTGCTACTCTTTCCCGTTCTGGACTCCATCGGCCTGTCCTTCGCGTACACATGGTATGCGGACTGGCCGGTCAAGAGAAAGAACCTCTACTCCGCTCCATCCATCACCACGGGCATTTTCCTCAAACGATCCGTTCGATAGAGGGTCCTCCTGCTCCAAGAATTTCTTGAGAGAAGAGCCCATCAATTCGCTCCATCCCTGCTCGAAGTTCTTCCTCGCAAGATCGGGGTTGCTCGATGGGAACGTCTCCAGACCTTCGTGGGTCAAGCGGACTCTGGTCTTGTCGCCTTCGGTGAAGAGTTCAAAGATCACGAATGAAATGCCCTCGTATCCGTCGTGCCGCCGGCTGTAATTTAGTTTCCTGCGGTCGGTTACCTCGAGGACCTTGCAGGCGTGCGGGTACTGCTTCTCCGGCGTACCGCCGCAGAACTGAAACTCAAAACCCGCTTCCGGCTTGAACGCTTCGAGGTCGAAGTACCGCCGTTTCATATGTTCACGGTCGGTGATGGCCTTCCAGACCAGCTCGATCGGTGCATCGAGCCCCGTCGATCAGCGCTTCCTTCGCCCATGCTTTCTTCCTTCCGTTGGAGTTCTGCGAGATACGCGTCCAACGCATTCAGGCGCAAGTACTATTTTGAAGCATGTTTCGAAAGGGCTACGTCGCGTTCGGGAAAGAGGATCAGGAGAGGCAAATCAATCTTTGCCTTCGTACAGTCGCCTCTCGCCGCTTCCGGCTACGACTTCTTCGAGCTCCTTGGCCTCGCAGGTGTGGAAAGACATAACGACCATGTCCTGTGCCTCGGGAAAAAACTCGTGCTCGACACCGTGGCCGATGACGTACCAGATATCTTCGAGGGCGTGGCCCGTGGACGCAAAAGGGATCATTCGCCGGGTATGACCTCCAACGGCGGATGTTCCTGCACCTTCCACCATCACCATGTGCTGAATGCTGTTTGGGTGGTAGTGGCATCCGGACGGTATGCCGCTCTTGAGCACGAAAATCCACGCTGACCGGATTTCCCCAGGGAGCCTGGCAGGAAGAAGCCCACGGTCAATTACCGACCAGACAAAGGCGTTGTCGGTATGACGGACGCTCTCTTTCAAGTTCTGAATGACGGTCCGTATCTTCTCCACCCTCAAGAGTGCGCCGGCAAGGTCATTCAGAGTCTTCAAATAGTCGCGACTCACGGCACTTCTGTTGGCGAAGTTCCTT
Source organism: Bacteroidota bacterium (assembly GCA_037445875.1). GTDB lineage: Bacteria > CLD3 > CLD3 > SB21 > SB21 > JBBIJR01. Next base: position 17,538 of record JBBIJR010000011.1, read on the forward strand.
TCGTATCACGAGTTTGAGGGCCGACCACGTCTCGTCGACGGCGCAGACTTTGACGTCCACGAACCCTAATGGAAGAGCCACAGCCCGTACAACATCTTCGGTGATATCGGTCAGCTTCTTTGACGATTTCTTGGGCCATGAGACCCAAACTGTGGCCGTTGGGTCCAGTTTTTTTCTGTATTCGGAGAGTGCAGTTGTGAGGTCAGACTTTTTCGATGTGAACAGGTGTACGAGGTTGGTTGTTCTATCGAGCCTGGTCACAAACCGTACCAAAGGGGGCAGGGGTCCCAAAAGGCGGCGATATCCGTCGGGCGCAGCTACCGGAAGGATATGGAAAGTCTCCTTGATGCCGAGTTTCCTTGCCAGCGGTGTTCCTGAATATCCGGCCATACGCCCCCTAGTCCCGTGTGTCCGGCACGGAGAGTCCCGCATGATTGCGCAGCGAAGGCGACAGGAGAAAAGCAATTTGGATGAGGCTCAGCAAAGTCCCGAATGGCAGATACCAGAGGCCGAGAACGGCACAGACCAGCATGGCCGACCAGGCCCACGACAGCTTCATGGCAAAACAGGCGATCGCCCCAAGCCAGACCGACCCGAGGACGAGATGGATCGTTTTCATCAGCGTCGAGCGCGGATCGATGCCCGCTGCCGAAACAAGTTTGGCCCACGGACCCAGCTGGCCGGCGTACGGTCCGGAGTTCGGCGTCACGTAGTCGCCGACGAGCAACGCCCGGCCGCCGTCAAAGGCAAGCCAACCCGCCTCGATGAAGGCGAGTGCGATGACCGTCCACTTCAGCCAGAGCATGGTTCTTCCGTCCTTTCAGAGAATTTCAGAAGAGCATCGTACCGAGGTCCACAGAAAGAGGAACAATACCTCAACCGGCGTCGGCGTGCGAACGTCTTCACGTCCGTTGTTCGTTTCGGTATAAGAACGCAACGACCAAACCAAGCACGAGCGTCAAAATGCCGTCGAACACGATCTGCTTAATCACATGGGCGCCGGGCATGGGTTGAACCACGTAATAGATGGTATAGGTCGGCACGATCGTAAGGAACGCAACGGCCAGGCCGAACCGCGTGCCCTGCCCCGGCCACGGCCGAGCCTCATGACCCCGGGAGTATATCCATACGAAAGCGCCCGCCAGTATGACATGGGCCAGCATCATCAGAGGAAAATACTGTTGAGCGTCTGATTCGGGACGGAACAGGTGCGGTAACTGCGCATAGTCGTCGTGAAGGAGCGTGCCGTGGACCAGAAAACTTCCGGCCATCCAGACCACAAAAACGGCCGGCCAGGCGATGAAAAACGTCTTGTTCATGTGTGCCTCCTGTTAGTTAGGGACCGCGCCGCACGCAAAGAGCGGGTTACTTTGTGGCCGGCGGGCCTTCCTTATGTTAAGCGACGAGTGGAATGGACGAGAATGACCGACATCAACAAATTCGCAAATTTCCTGCAGAATGGGAAACTATTTCTTCACTTGCGATCTAAGCTCCTTGTCATAGCCACCGTAACCGGTGACCTTCGCCAATGGGAGTCCTTGAACGTTCATTTCACCTCTCCGGCCGGCCCCGCCGCCGCGGCGGACGTTTGGCCAGTATCTCCCGACCCGCTTTCGGTACTCCGCGCAGGCATCGCCAAACCGTTTTTCAAGGTTCTTCTCTTCAAAACCGTTTTCAATCACAAGCGAGAGGAGGTATTTCAGGAAGAACTGCGCCCAGCTGTCGATTTCGTACTCCGAGGCCCATGCGGGCAGCGTTATGCCTTTTACAGCCGTGAACAGCACGCCTTTTTCGAACGGTTCGTTGATCAACACGGCCACTCCGCGGTCACGAGCAGTGTTTAACAACGTCCGCTCGGCGTTTCTCACGCGGATCGAATAGTTGAACTGGACAAAATCGAGAGGTTCCTTCCTGAGAATCCGTTCGAGTTCGTCGTGCGACGACTCGGTATAATGCGTGATGCCGATGTAGCGGATCCTGCCCTCAGTCTTCCGGTTCCTCAGCGTACGGAGGTGCGTTTTCCAGTCCACGAGGTTGTGGATTTGCATCAAGTCCATCGTCCTTCGCCGCATCCTCCGCATCGACGTCTCCATCTCTTCGATGCCCTCTTCTTCTCCCGCGGTCCACACTTTTGTTGCATAGAAAAAGCGGTTGAGGGAGTCGAGTTCGGAAGTCAGATCGCCGATGACCGTTTCCGCGTTTCCGTACATCGGGGACGAATCGATCACCCGTCCGCCGTATTCGACCATACGCCGCAGGACCTCGCGCAGCGGATCACGCTCCGAATCGGACGCCCCCACGTCGAACTGCTGCCACGTACCCAGTCCGACAACGGGAAGTTTTTCACCGGAAGATGGGATCGAGCGTGTGTTCATGGACGTATCCTCCATGGCACGAAGATACGGCGGAAGGAGCGCGGCTGCACTCATGAAACTCAGCCGCTTGATGAACTCTCGCCTGGACGTGTCGTGTGTCATATTGTACGCCTCTCCGTCCCAAAGCTGCCCGCCGGTGTCAGGGCCGTGGACGACAGCCGGCCCCTTGGACGAGCTTGTTCATCGTCCACGATTACGATGCGGGATTCGGGTTTCCTCTTTGTCTCGATCGGCGGGTCCATAGATCGGTGTATTGAGCCGCGGGAAAAACCGGCCCGTCCGACGCATGTAGTCGCGATACTCGTCACCGAAGAAGTCGCACATCATCCTTTCCTCACGCGGTGTACGCAGAACGGCCATCAGCGAGAACGCGGCGAGCGCAAACCATCCGGCGAGCCAGTTCGCGAGCAGCAGTGCCTGCGCAACGTCCCAGAGCAGGATCGCGGCGTACATGGGGTGCCGGATGGAGCGGTACACGCCATCTTTGACCAATTGATGGTCTTTTCGCAGTTCGAGGGTCTGCGACCAATTCAGTCCCAGATCGGCGTGCGAGCGCCAGAAGAGCCACAGGGCCGCGATCATCAGAATGGCGCCGCACCACGGAGCGAAAGCGGGAAGCCGGTAGTCGGCGAACGCGAGCCAGGGTGTGAAGAAATACAGTACGGGGAGCAGGAGACTTCCCGGCACCACCAACGCCATCAGCGTAATTTCGAGCGCATCCACCCGCCGCACTTCTTTCACAACGCGTTTCGTACGCTCCTTGTATACGCCGCGAATGACGATGTAGACGATGAAGCCGGCGAGGAAGACGAGGTTCCAGAAATCAGGGTGCATGGGTGGTTTCGATGCCCAGAAGAGACTGCTGTGTTCGCAATCCCAGTTTAAAAAGTAACAACGCTCGGCAAGTCTATCAGACTCTCAGGCATCAATTCCGAGCAGAACTAGGGGCACTGCCGGCACCCCACGCCCCTGACGAACGACGTTGTAAAACTCACCCTCGTAGTAGGCGACGCCGGAACTCATTTGGCTTTGCAGCGACTTCATAGGGAGAATTTCCACACCAACATCGATACGATCACCGACGTAGAATGCGAGGTGTTTCACGAACAGATCATAGGCCACGAACGAGTACTTTCCGAACTGAACCTCAATGGCAACACGGTCCTTTACGAAGTCTGTCTGATTGTAGCTGAAAATTGGTATTTCACCAGCTGCCTCTATCTCCCGTTTCTGCTCATCCGCATTCATCGTGAGCGTCTTCCTGATCAATTTCTCACTGCTAGTGACCCAATAACTCACACGACTTTCCTCCCAAGCTTTCTTTCTGAGGAGTCGTTTAAAGGCGGCATTCATGTCTATCGGGCTATACAGAAGCTTGCCTTTCATCGTTTTTTCTTTTGAAACTTTAGTCCTACATCGATCGGCATCCACCGATGCAACAACCGATCGAATTTCCTTCCACAGATCTGGCTTGTGAACAAGCAGAAATTCGAGGTCGTTCAGGTGGGAATAGGTTTCCCTGATCTTCATCGCTCGATTCTCTTTCTGTATCTCGATTTTGGTTCGAAGAGCGTAACCTGTGAGACCTCTTTCTTCCAAGGAGCTACGGTTAGGCTGTTTCCCGCGTCAACAGGGTTATAGACGGGCTTATCCATCGGGCGTGTCCGCAAAGTTCCTGCAACTTCCTGTCGGATTCTTTGCCTGGCAAGCCGGATGTACTTCGGAACGGTCTCCGCGCCAGCTCCTCTGCGTTTGTGACGAACGGCTGCGATGATTGATGTCCCAGTTCCGAGAAACGGGTCAACGACCCAATCTCCCTCATTCGTCAGAGACAACACGAGTCGTTCAATCAACTCGACAGGAAATTGGCAGGGGTGATCAGTCTTCTCAACATGGTTGCTCTTGACATTCGGGATTACCCAAAGGTCTCCTGGATTCTTGCCTAGGGGATTACAAGAGTACTGACCTGCTTTAGGGCCCTTGAAATACTTCTTTCCCGGATACTTCTGTACAATACGCACGGGATCAAGTTTAAACAAGTAATTATCAGACTTAGTGAACCAGACAATAGTCTCGTAGCGTCCAGAAAATCGCCGACTACAGTGCAGTCCATGTTCAAAGTGCCAAATGATACGATTCCTCATCTTGAGCCCAAGAGCTGAAAAAATGGGATACAGAACCGTGTCCAGCGGGATGATCGCTCCCTTGTGGACATAGTTTCCTACTTGCCAACAAATGCTACCGCCGACCGACAAGGTCCGGGCGCACTCTCTTATCACTTCTGCTTGCTGCTGCAGATAAGAATCAAGATGTAACTTCTTCTCGTACTCCTTCCCTATGTTATACGGGGGAGACGTGACTATAAGCTGGATCGCCTCACTAGGGATCGTTCTGAGGAGATCGAGGCAGTTGCCGGGATAGACAACCACCGATTCGGAAACATCGAATTTCTCGCCGATTTCGACTTTCTTGCCGAACAGAGTTTGGTTATCTGGTTTCATTTGCTTCGCACTGTTAAAGGGATTGGCTTCGCTGAGGTCACCCTGCGGGACCTGAACGTTCCCGAAATGACCATGCTGAAAATACAGCACCTGAGGTCAAGAAGCAAATCATGAATTTCCATGACCTCTGGTCCGCGCGCAGTCGGTGCGTCACCCAAGTGCCGCCAACCCGGCAGCAAGCTGATACACGCCGAGTGCGGCGAGCACGATAGCAGAGGCCAGGATCAGCGTGCGTCTCCGCCCTGGCCCAAGGAAACGAGTGGCTCCAAACAGAAAGACCGTTGCCGCCATCACGGTGATCATCGTGCCATAGAAGGTGCCGATGAGGACCGCCGCATTTGTCGGGCCCTGGTGCCACGCGCGGGTGACGGCGGGCCCCATCACGAGGCTCCAGCCGATGTAGGGGTTGGGATTCAGTATGTTGACGGTCACGGCATGGAGCAGCGTGCGGGGTATGGAGTGCGGTTTTTCGCCGGTCGCGGCGGTTTGGTGCTTCCACTGACGGAAGGCGGCCCACGAAAGGTATAGCAGAAAGACGCCTCCGGCGGCCTGCAGCATCCCGGCCGTGGCGGAGGGTATTCCATGGAGCACGAACAGCGCCACCAGAGCGATGGGCCCGTCGCTGAGCAGTGGCGAGCACGACGCGGGCAGCGTTCGTTTCCAGCCGTTCCTCGCCGCGCTGGCCAGCAAGAATGCCTGGAGCGGCCCCGGCTGCAAGGCCGCGGCAAACGCAAATCCACCACCGATGAGAAAGGATTCGAGCATGGGTTATCCGAATACGTTAAGCCAATTTCCCCATTGCACCAACCACAAGCAAGGGGAAGATCACCAACGATCCGGAGGATTGAATCACTGAACTGTATTGCCTTGGACAATAGAAGAAGTTGCTTGATTTGCCTGCTACCAATCATCAGTGTACATTGTCGCATTCACTTATCAGCAAAGGACATTGATGAGTCCCAAAGCCTTTCAAGACGACTACCCCGACGATGTCAGTCACTGTTACGGATGCGGCCGGCTGAATGAGCACGGCCTGCAGCTCAAGAGTTACTGGGACGGAGAGGAAACGGTGGCCGTGTTTACTCCCCGGCCTTATCACACAGCCATTCCCGGCTACGTCTACGGCGGCTTGATCGCGTCGCTGATCGACTGCCACGGCACCGGCACCGCCGCGGCCGCCGCCGCGAGGCTCGAGGGACGGGGAATCGACTCCGACCCTCCGCTGCGGTTCGTCACCGCTTCCCTGCAGGTCGACTACCTGAAGCCAACACCCATCTCCGGGCCGCTCATGCTGCGCGGAGTCGTGGAAGAAGCGAAACCTAAGAAGGTCATCACGAATGTTACGCTGTCGGCAGGCGGGGAAGTCTGTGCCCGCGGACGAGTCGTGGCGGTGAGAATGCCGGAAACGATGGTGAAACAGGTGTAACGACTTTTTCATGAAACCGCTCGCTGCCGGTGGATCCTCCGGTTACCCCGTACCGCCCGGTCCGCGCAAGGCTGCCGCGATCGGTTCGGGATTGACGAATACCTGCCACACGGCGACGCGGTCTCCTTCGATGACTGCCCGCTAGGCGGCAGGAACGGTCCAGCGATTCGAAGCTCTGGGCGTCCCCCCGCCCGCGTACGTTCCCGATGCCATTCCCACCAGAACGACGGTGCCGCCAGACAGGAACGTTTCCTGAACCTGCACCGTGTAGTCGTGCATCATCGCGAAGTACTGAGACCACGCCTTACTTGCGGCGGACCGGCCTATGATGCGGGAACCGTCGGAATCGATGAAAACGTGGCCTTCGGTCATCAGGGATGAGAGCCTGTCCACATCGGCGAGGTTGACGGCATCGGCGAATCGAAGGACAAGTTCGGCGGCATTCACGGGTTCCTCCACTTTTTTGGGGCCCGGAAAGCGACGGGGACAAGGCAACGATGCGGGTCGAGAATGTTCAAGTTCATCAATAACGGCACACACAGACCTGACCATCCGATCGATTGAAATAGAATTCGTTTGTGCCATCTATGTCGCCATCGCCGGCGGTGATGCTTGATCAAACACTCAATGCGTGAAAGAGATGGTTGGATCTTGCTGTATGGTGAATGACCCAGGGCGTTGGTGCGCCGGGCTCGCGGTGCGATGAGAACTGTGATTTGAGTTGTGTGCGTCCATCGCCAAAACCACACGGCCCAAGTTCGTTGCGGCCACGTTCAAAAGCAAGCAGCGGCCGGGAATTGCATCTGGCTCGTGTCAGTCTTGAACCTTCCCCTGTCCCCTTCGCCAAGGGAGGGGGACGTACGAGCGCGAGTGGTACGACAGCGGGCGGCTCTCCCCGCCCGCCAAGATGCAAGGACTTCAGTCTGGATGGCTGGGTTAGAGCCCCATTAATAGTCGATCCGCGATGAATGCGATCGCACTTCTGATTGAAAGGGAGGGCGCTTTTTCTTAAGATGAATGGCAGATTGCAGATCATCCTGAGGTCAGGTTGATGCCGGTGAATAAAGAGCACCGTTCTGTCCTTCTCATTCTCGCGGACGGAGCGTCGTGTGACGCTTTCGAACAGCTGCTTTCCGTAGACCGGTTACCGGCCATTCGGAAGCACGTGATCGAACGCGGCGGTTACGCGCGGATGACGACGGCGTTCACCTCCACGACGGGACCGGCGTACCTGCCGTTTCTCACCGGCTGTTTCCCGGGCACGGCCGACATTCCGGGCATACGGTGGTTCGACCGAAAGGCGTTTGACGAGGGACCGTTCTGGAGTCCGCACCGGTTTCGAAGTTACTGCGGATGGGAGGCGCCGTTCTTTGATCGCGACCTGCACGCGGACGTGCGAACGATGTTCGAGCTCGTGCCCGACTCCGTCAACGTCCTCGGACCCGTCACGCGCGGGCTGGGGAGCGGCAGGAATCTGCGGTTCCGCACGGGAGGCCTTTTACTCGCGCTGGCCCATGCCTTCGGATGGTATGAACCGCTCGACCGAATGGGGGCTCAGGCGCTGCTGCAGAATCTTTCGCGTTCCGCAGCGTTTCGATTCGTGGTGCTGCCCGCCATCGACGGCATCAGCCACAACACCGCTCCGTCGCACGGACGCACCCTGCGCGCCTACCAACATCTCGATCGTACCGTCGAGCGAGTGGCGGCTGCTCTACAGGAACAGGGGACATACGATTGCACGGCGATCCTGGTCTGCAGCGATCACGGACTTTCGCCGACGCACACGCACTACGACGTCGCAAAGTTCCTGCGAAAGGAGATGCGTTTATCCACCCTTCACTATCCCATGATCTTCAAGCGGAATCCGAAAGCGTCGGTCCACGTGTCGGGGAATGCGATGGCACACGTCTACTTGAGAAACGGTAGCGATTGGCGGCGGCCGTGTTTCCGCGAGGATATCGGAGATGTTGTCCCCGATCTCAAGGAGAGACTATTGGACGCGGAGGCTGTGGATATAGCACTCACACGCGACCGGGAAGGATGGATTTGGATCGAAAGTCGGCGTGGTTGCGGGCGTGTGCGCGAACGCGGTCCGGTGATCGAGTATGAGACGGATGGCGGAGATCCGTTCGGGTACAGTCCCTTACCGAAGATCATGACGGCGTACGAGGGGCTGGAGCGTACATTCGATACGGATTACCCCGACGGACCGGTGCAGGCGGCACAGATTTTTCGTTCACGCCGATGCGGCGACCTCGTCTTGTCGGCAAGACCCGGATATGATTTCCGCGAGCGGTGGGAATTTCCCGAGCACCGTAGTTCGCACGGCTCCCTTCACCGCCTCCACATGATGACGCCGTTCGCGTGCAGTTTTCCGTTTGAACAGCGAGCCCTTCGCAGCGTCGATGTATTTCCGTCGATGCTGGCCTGGCTGGGCCGCCCGCTGCCGGAACGTCTCGACGGGATGACCTTTATGGAGCTTGCTGCTTCCTTCCGGAGAGCCGCTGCTGGGCCAGGTATCTGATCCGCGTGGATCCGTCGTACCCGTCCAGCTTCAGAATCGCGGCCAATTCTTTCTCCTCCTCCGCGGGCCGCTTCAATTCCCGATAACACCGAGCCAGGTCGAGACGGGCTTTCGGCTCGAGCCACTGCTCGTCCCGCGCGAGATCGATCGTACGCAAGGCTTGCTGGAGAGAATCGAGCGCTTGAGCGTACGATCCGTCCTTCATAAGGGCACGACTGACATAATAGTAGAGCTGGGGTATGAACTTCGTATGTCCCCGGTCCGAGCGTGCGAGATGGAGCAGGACGACCAGAGAGTCGCGTCCGGATTTTGGAAGGCCCGTCAGGATCCGATCCCGGGCGGCAATGAAACGGATTTCAAATTCAGATATCGGATACTTGATCCGCCCCTCGCTGGATCGAGCGGCCGGCCCGGATCCATTTTCCAACCGTACGGCCCTGCGGTACGCCTCAGCGGCTTCTTTTCGGCGGTGGAGGAGTTCCAGCGATTCACCGATCTGAAAGTGCGTGGACGGCGGGACCCAACTGTCGATACTCTTGAACAGCGGTTGACTCTCCCCGTGCCGGATCGATCGTTCGTAATGCCGAATAGCGTCATCGTACCGACCGTTCAGTGCAGCCAAGCGACCCAGATAATGTTCGGCAAGCATCGCCGCGCGAGGAAAGTCCGAAGCGTGTCCGATCGCACTCTGAAAAACCGCTTCGGCTTCGGCAAATTCCTCCAGCAGATAGTGAGCCACTCCCCGTTGATTGATCAGGTACGGGTTCTCCGGAAATCGTTCGGCCAGGTCTGTGAACAGCGCGAGCGCATCCTCATAACGCCCGACCTCGAGATAGATATTGGCGAGGAGGAACTGGGCCTCGAGCCGGCCGAGGCGTCCGTAGCGATAGGCCTCTTCGAGCAGGCGGATGCCCCTGTCCCGGTCTCCGCCAAGACCGAGCAACCCTGCCAGCACGTCCACCACCGCAGGAAGACTGGCCGCGTAGTACAGATACACCCCGATGCTCAGTTTGGCATCGTGACAGGCACTGTCCGCCTTGAGCACATCTTCGTGCAGGTTTCTCGATTTACGCGCATTGAGGAATGCTTTGGTCCACTCGTTCTGGACGCCATAGTACCGCCCGAGATTTCCATAGATCGCCCCTTCGTAGAATCGGGCGTCCCTCTCGCCGCCCGGCTTTTGGCGCAGTGCCTCCGCCACCAGCAGGGCCTTATCGTTCCATGCCAGGAACTTCTCTTCCGGCATGTCCGTCCGGTGGCCGGAGATGATCTGGTAGAAGTACGATCCGCCTTTGAAGAAATAGCCCTGAGGATGTTCCGGATACAGCGTAATCAGCGAATCGAAACAAGCGTCCGCCCGGTCGAATCGCAGATGGTACATTTCGGCCACGCCGCGCAGGATAAGGGACTCGGCTTGTGGGTCGGCGGCGTACATCGCGTGCGTCACGATCATGGAGACGGTCAGTATGAAGAAGAGCCGCCGCATGGCTCAGAACTGGCCTGTGATTCCGAAATGCACTTTGCCGTTGGAGAAGGAGTCGTCCTTGCCCAACCCGTAATCCAGTGCGAACAGGCCCAGCCGCGTTCGGTACCGGATACCGAACCCGTAACCGACGGGCCAGCCGTCCTCGCGTACGATGCGGGTCCGGTCGTCCGGACCGTAGTTCTTGCGGAAGTAATACCCGACGTCGAGAAACACGAACAACCGCGACGCGCGCGAGGTGAGCCACCGCACTTCGAAATTGTTCCACCCGACGCGTGTGCCGTTCAGAATGTCCTGATTGTATCCGCGCACGCTGTTGAGGCCTCCGAAGATGAAATGCTCGCTGTACGGGACCACGGCTTGCGGAGACTTGTACACCCCCGCATGGCATGCGTCGAACAGGACGAGGGTCCGCGTGAGGGGATACAGGTATTCGAGATCCATGAGCAGACGCTGCGTCGCGATGCGTTGATCGACGGAACGTCCGATCCGGGGGACGCTCGCGATGTACAGCGTGTCGGGACCGTCCGGATTCTCCGAGAAGAACGATTCATCCTTTCGTCCGTATTCGACGGAGGCGCGATAGAACACCCCCCGGCGCGGGTTGAGCCGATCGTCCCGGGTGTCGTACGAGACGCCGGCGTACACGCTCAGAAACCTAGCCGACGGGATATTAAAGAGAAATCCGTTGACGTCGCCCGCGGGATCGACCGTTTTTCGACGTCCGCCCCAGAGCACCTGCCAGAGGGTCCCGATCCAGACGCTGCCGTCCAGGGAGAATTGACGCTCAACGTAGATTGTGTCCTGCACCAACTGCTTCAGCGAACCGCCCGCATGGACGGGATAACCCAACACCCACGGTTCCATATATGCTAGCACGAATTCCTGCGTGTAGCGCGTCCTCTTCTGCCATCGCACATCGAGCGTGCGCGCCGTACCGAACAGATTCTGGAATGACAGATGGATCAGACCGGTAAAGTATCCTCTTTCATCGGTGTTCGGCCGTTTCGGGACATAGCCCGCGATGCCGTCGATCCTGTTGGCTTCACCTTCCTGGACGTCGACGCGCAGTCCGTAGGAACTGTCCCCGTAGAACACGATCTGCGGTTCGCGCACGTCATCCAGAAAGGGCAGCCGCTTCAGGCGGTTGATGCCGTCGTCCACGCGGTCCTGTCGGTACCATCCGGGTAGAACAAGTCTCATTTCCCGCGCAAGCACGTCGGAGCGCGTCGTCCGGTTGCCCGTGATCTCGATCTCTCTCACCCATGCGGCGGGCCCTTCGCTCACCGCAACGTCGAGGTCTATCCTGGGACGGCCGTCGTCCTCGAGCAGTGTCGCCCTCCGGACCACGAGTCGGGCAAACGGACGCCCGACGTTCTCGTACGCCTCGAGTATGCGGTCGAGATCGGATTCCAGGACGCCCGGATCGAATACTCGGCCCTCAGAAAGGTTCATGAGCTCCCGCAGGCCTTCTTCGTTCAACGTTGCCATACCCGTCAACCGGACCGTGCCGACCTCCACCGGCCGGTTCTCCGTGAGAAACAGGTGAAGGTCCACGAACGCACTGTCCATGGAATAGACCTCTGCGGTGGAATCCACGGTTGCCAGGTAGTAATGAACGGCTTGATAAGAGACAAGCACGCGCATCACGTCGTTGTCCCACAGTTGCCTGTCGAACGGAGCTCGTGCGCGCGTTTGAAAACCGTCCAGGAGTTTGCGGGTGGTGAGTTTCTTGTTCCCGTGCACGGAGATCTTTCGCACGGAAGCGGCCTGCGGCACGACAGGACTGGCCGAGGCCAGCATCGCAAGGAGAAGCAACAACATGTTCCTCCGGTGGAGTCTCAAGAGAGGACCGGCTCGCTCAGGATGTGTGCCTTACCGCGGGTGGCATCCACGACTTTCTCGCGGAAGGAAGCGACTTCGCGCAGGCGAATGTCCACCCGGATTCGGGTTTCGGCATCGTATTGCGTGTCGAGGATCCGGCCCTGTGCCTGGCCGATCAAGCGCATCAGCGCGCTTGTGGCGTCATACGGAAATCGGATCTCGATGGTTTGATAAAGGACCCTGGTCTCGACCCGGCAGCGGTCAAGTACGGCGGAGGCCGCATCCGCATAGGCTCGTGCCAGGCCGCCGGTTCCCAGTTTGGTACCGCCGAAGTACCGGATGACCACCACGACCAGATCCGTCAGGCCGCGCCCGCATAAGGCCTGGAAGATCGGCTTGCCGGCCGTTCCGGAGGGTTCACCGTCGTCGTGGTAGCGGTAGATCGCGCGATCTCCGACACCGGTCCGGTAGGCGAAGCAGTGGTGCGAAGCGTCGTGGTACTTTTTCGACCGGTCGTGAACAAAACGCTCGGCTTCTTCCGGGGAGGGAACCGGAGAGACCTCCGCCAGAAACGTCGATCCCCGCACCTTCATCGAAGCCGCGCACAGGCCGTGTATCGTCAGGTATTCGTCGGTCATTTCTTCAGGTAATGTTTGGTCAGGCCTTTGCGGAGGAAGTCGAACGCCGCCTCCGGCGTGTCCGCGAAATGGAACAGATCGAGGTCTTTCCGGCTGATGACCTGATGGCGTACCATGGACTCGAAATCCAGCACCTCCTGCCAGAACTCGGTTCCGTAGATCACGATCGACAGCGGCTTGGCGATCTTGCGGTTCTGCACCAGCGTGAGAATCTCGAACAGTTCGTCCAGCGTACCGAAGCCGCCGGGGAAAATGACCAGGGCCTTGGCGAGATAGGCAAACCAGAATTTGCGCATGAAGAAATAGTGAAACTCGAACGACAATTCGGGCCGGACGTACGGATTGGGTTCCTGTTCGAACGGCAGGCTGATATTCAGGCCTATGGAGTCGCCGCCTGCATTTCGGGCACCGCGGTTGGCCGCCTCCATCAGGCCCGGCCCCCCTCCACAGCAGATAATGAAACGCTTTCCGTCCGCAAGCGTTCGGGACCAACGCGTGAGCATGAACGCCAGTTCGACCGCATCGGAATAGTACTTGGACATATCCAGCCGCATGCTGGCGGCTTCGAGTTCTTCGAGCAGGGCCGCAGAGGGCCGACGGGCTTTCCGAACCTTGCGCTGCAGAGCGACAAAATCCTTTCGCGCGTCGCCCGGCGTGGGCGTTCGGGCGGAGCCGAAGAACACGATAGTGTCCCGGACACCGTTGCGCCGGAAACGGTGTGCGGGTTCCAGGAACTCCGAAAGCATTCTGATCAAACGCGCATCCGGGCTGTGGAGAAATTCGAGATTCTCATAGGCCTTGACAGGACCTCGGGCAACTCGTCCTTTTCGTCGCAATGCGTGCATTCCCTTCATGGTCGTCGTTGACAATCGACGGGTGATTCCGTAGCTTTCGAAAAATCTAACCATACCCCTCAAGTTTGTCAATTGGTTTCCCGAAGTCATACACCCGTTGTGGGCCCGTCGGTCCCGAGGCGCGGCGGTCTGTTCTCCCGTGCACTGGGCAGGTGGGTTCTTCGTTTGTTCGGTTGGCGGATCGTCGGTGACGTGCCGGACCGAAGCCGGTTTGTGGTGATTGCGGCGCCGCACACGTCGAATTGGGATTTCGTCTTCGGCATTGCCGCCAAACTCGTCCTCGCCGTGGATGCGCGATGGCTCGGAAAGGACAAGTTGTTCCGTTGGCCGTTCAGCCGGTTCATGCGCTGGCTGGGGGGCACGCCCGTGGACCGATTTTCCCCTCACGGTGTGGTGGGACAGACCGTCGAACTATTCAAACGCACCGAGCGCCTGATCATTGGTATGTCGCCGGAAGGTACGCGGAAGAAGGTCGAAAAATGGAGGACCGGTTTCTACTATATTGCGCTCGGCGCGCAAGTGCCCATCCTGCTGGTCTACTTCGACTACCGCCGAAAGGCCATCGGCCTCGGGCCTCTCTTCTTTCCCACCGGTGATGCGGACAAGGACATCGGAGCCATGCGATCGTTTTACCGGGACAAGCCCGGAAAATATCCGGACCAGTTCTGATGGGCCTTATCGCCGCCCTGCGGGGATTGCCACGCGAAATCTGGGTGCTTTTTGTTGCGACGCTTGTCAACCGCGCGGGAACGATGGCGCTGCCCTTTCTGACGTTGTATTGCACGCAAGGGCTCGACTGGTCTCCGTCTGATGCGGCCGCGGTTTTATTGGCGTATGGCCTGACGTCCGTAATCACCGCCCTGCCCGCGGGCCGGCTCGTGGACCGCGCGGGCGAACGCACGGTCATGATCGCATCGCTGTTGATCAGCGGGGTTGTACTGGCGCTGTATCCCGGCCTGGACAGTCTGGAGAGCGTGATGGCCGCCACGATCGTTTGGTCTGCGGTTAACGAAGCGTTTCGTCCTGCCAGCATGGCGGTTATTGTAAAGCTGGCTCGGCCGGAACAGTTGAAGACGGCGTTTGCCGTCAATCGCCTGGCGATCAATATGGGCATGAGCGTCGGCCCGGCCGCGGGAGGTTTTCTGGCGGCTGTATCCTACCCGCTCCTGTTCTGGGTGGACGGCGCCACCTCTCTCGCCGCGGGTGCGATTCTGCTCGCCGCTCCGTGGCATGCCCCGCGTGATTTGCCTCCGCACCAGGAACAGGTCTCGACGGCCGGCGTATCCCTGCGTGATCCGCTGCTGCGAATGATGATGTTCATGGCGCTGGTGCTGCCGGTGGTCGTCGTTTTTTTTCAGCACATCGCGAGTATGCCGCTGTTCATTGTGCAGCACTTGCATCATCCCGAATACGTATACGGTATGCTGATTACGGTGAACACCGTGCTGATCATTTTGATCGAAGTTCCGCTCAATCACGCGATGGCGCACTGGTCCCACCGTCGCGTGATGATGACGGGGGCCTTCCTTTTTGCAGCCGGATTCGGCGGGATGGCGTTCGCAAGCGACATCGGTTCACTTGTGGCTACGACCGCGGTATGGACGTTCGGTGAGATGGTATTGCTGCCCTCGATGTCGGCTTATGTGGGGGAACTGGCGCCGCCGTCGCGGCGGGGAACGTTCATGGGCCTGTACGAGGTGTTGTTCGGCGTCGGCTTTTCTGTCGCGCCGTGGATCGGCGTAACCCTGCTGGACGATTTCGGCGGAGAAACGTTATGGGGATTCATGTTCCTGATGGGATGTGTTTCGGCGATCGGTATGCGGTTTCTTCGTATGACGAATACCCGAAGGGAGGAGGAATGACCAACAGCGCGATCGCCGTGGCGGCCGGCTACGGCGTCTTTGTACTGCTCCGGTTCGCAGGCGGGATAGCGTTCGGGTTCCTGCCGGGCATCCCGCTCGGTGAACGACTCACGCTGGGAACGATTCTGTCGTGGATGGAGGACTCGGCGGCGGGAGGCGTCGGAGGCTACACCACGGCGTATCTTTCCCGAGGATCGGAGATCAAACGCGCCATGATCCTGGCAGTCATCATCCTCGTAGTACGCTATGCGATGCTTATCGAACTGCTGCCCTCCATGGCAAGGGACTGGGTCGAAGTTGTTTCCATTCTGAATCTCGTTGTATCTCCGTACGTAGGTGCGCGGATCCGCGAGGCCCGGATCAATGACGGTCGTACAGCGGGAATCGCTGCGACCTTGTCTTAGGTGTTCGACAGACCGCCGGCTGAGACTGGTTGATCAGGCTCGATCCAACTGACAGTCTGCCACTAACGGGCAGTACGTGTCGTATCCGGTCGTGGCAGACCCGGCGCTCCAGGGGAGCGCATCTCCGACCGGACACCGGCGTCTCGGTGAGTTCTAGAACTTGTACAGCAGTCCCGCGCTCAGCACTTCCTTGAACTGCACCTTTGCTTTCCCGTCATCGGGATCTTTGACATCGTTGTCGTAGACCAGCTGAGAGACGAAGCTTGCGCTGATGTACTTGTTGACTTTCATCAGCAGCTGATTATCCCAGATCACATCCACGTGTTTCATGTCTTTATAACCGGAGAAGAGATTGAGTTTTGTCTCGAAGTCGATCCCTTCCATCAGTGTGCGTTTGTAACCGCTGTTGATCAGCCAGCCAAGCTCGGAACGCGACGACTTTCCGGAGTCGGCGCCGAATGCCCCGGCGTCGGACAGCGCTTCGTCCAGTACGAACGTCAATTTGCCGGTTACCGGAGAAACGAGCATGAAGAAATGATCGTCGGGTTTGTACTGAGCCCCGATCGCCATCGTCACGTAGCCGGGAGCCATGAACTCGGATATGCGCGCCCTGGGCGTTTTGCTGTAGTCATAGCCGGGGGCGAACTGGGTCCGAAAGTCCACAAAACCGTTATAGCTCCAGTGGCCGATGGCGTCCCTTCCAAACTTGCTGGTGAAAACCATTTTGTCGTCGCTCTTTCGGACGCCCACGTCTCCCTGCTTGACAATGCCGTATCCCAATTCGAGGCTGTTGTCCCAGGACAGCTTGTTCACCTTGTAGTTGGCAAATAGCGCTGCGAGTCCGTTCAACGCCAGCGAGTTCTCGCCGCCGCCGGACCAGTTCTTGAGGCCGACCTGGCTGAAGTTCAGGCCCACGGCGCCGCCTCGCTTCCATGGTCCCGAGGTTGTGTCCTGAGCCCAGAGGCCGGTACTGCATCCGATGCAGAGTAATACCATCCACCGTTTCATGATCCCATCTCCTTATCTGACTGCGTGATTAATACCGACGTTTGCGGTGCGAATCGTCCGGCATCCTGGCGATGCCGTGGTATGTCGTCCGGCTACCCGTGTTTCATGCGGCGGATGATCTCGTCGGTCATCTCCCTCGTGCCGCAGTGGGAGTGTTTGTTCAGATCGGGCGTAACGAATTTTCCCTTCTTGATGACCTCGCGGACGGCCTTGTCCACACGATGCGCGGCGGCAGTTTCCCCGAGATGTTCGAGCATCATGATGCCCGCCATGATCACGGCCACGGGATTGGCGATGTTCTTTCCGGCGATGTCCGGAGCGCTGCCGTGCACGGCTTCAAAGAGCGCCGCGGTTTTTCCGATGTTGGATCCGGCGGTGAGACCCAGCCCTCCTACGAGTCCCGATGCAAGATCGGACAGAATGTCTCCGAAGAGGTTGGTGGTCACGATGACGTCGAATTGGGAAGGGTCCATGACCATCTTCATCGAACAGGCATCGATGATTGCATCGGTGCACTCGATGGAGGGATAGTCCCGGGCCACTTCTTTTCCTACTTCGAGGAAAAGTCCGGATACGCATTTCAGGATATTGGCCTTGTGGACGATCGTGACTTTCCGCCGTTTATGTTTTTTCGCATACTCAAAGGCATAACGAATCACGCGCTCGGAGCCGGAACGGGTCACGATGGAGATCGCCTCAGCCGCGATAGGGTGTCCATCGGCCCTGATGTAGTGTTCGATCCCGGAGTACAGCCCTTCGGTGTTCTCCCGAACGATCACCATGTTGACGTTCCGGAACGGCGTTTCCAGCCCTTCAAAAGACATGGCCGGACGGACGTTGGCGTAGAGTTCGAACTCCTGGCGAAGAGCCACGTTGACGCTGCGGAATCCCCCGCCGACGGGAGTGGTCAGCGGACCCTTGAAAGCGATCCGGCGCTCCCGGACGGACTCGAGCGTCTCAAACGGAATGGGCGTGTTGAATTTCTCGACCGCCGCCATGCCGGCCAATCGCTCGTCCCACTGGAACTTGACTCCCGTGGCCTCCAGCACGCGAACGGCAGCGTCCATGATGGAAGGGCCGATGCCGTCTCCGGGGATCAGCGTCACTTTATGCATGCGTTCTCCTAAGATCGGTGTTCTGAAGCGGCGAGCCTCGCCGACAGGATGGTCTCCGCTTCCTGCAGTTGGTCCACGGTGTTGATCCCGGCGATCTCCCGATAGTCCTGCGTGACGAACGCTCCCACGTTCTTTCCGCCTTCGATCAGTACTCTGAGCACATCGGGCAGGTAGTATTCATTCTGGGCGTTGTTTGCGTCGATTCGATCCAGAGCGAGGAACAAGTCCTTTGCGCGAAAGACATAAATGCCAGAGTTGATCTCACGAATCTGCCGCTCGCCTTCCGTCGCATCCTTGTGTTCCACAATCTTCGAAACGTCGCCCGCCGGCGTGCGAACCACGCGTCCGTACCCCGTCGCATCGGGCATCAGCGTGGTCAGAACCGAACCGGCGGAACCATGCCGAAAATGATAGTCGATGAAACGGGTCATCGTGTCGAGAGTCAGGAGAGGAACGTCGCCGGAGAGTATCAGCACGTCGCCGTCGTATCCGTGGAGCAAGTCTTCGGTCTGCATGACGGCGTGGCCGGTTCCGAGTTGGGGCTCCTGCACGGCAAACTCCACCGGTTCGTCCCTTAATGCCTCACGGACTTGTTCCTTCTGGTGTCCGATCACCGCGATCGTCCGTTCCGACCCCAGCGACCGTGCCAGCCGTATGACATGGTGGATCATCGGGCGGCCGCACACGAGGTGCAGCACTTTGGCCAGGTCCGATTTCATGCGGGTCCCTTTGCCCGCGGCAAGAATGACGGTGACCAGCCGCCTCTTCACGGTTCCTCTCCGACGATGATATTGTCGATAAGACGCGTCGTGCCGATGTACACCGCTGCCGCGATCAGCGTGGGCCCTTCGACGACGGTCCGCGGCTGCAGCCGTTCCGTATCCACGATGGCCACATAATCGATGCGCGCCGACGGATGCCGCTCGATATGCATACGCATGGCACGCAAAACGGTCTCGGCGTCCCGCTGGCCCTCGTCGATCAAACGACGGGCTTGCATCAGGGATTGGTACAGGCACACCGCCTGTTTGCGTTCCTCCGCGTTGAGATACACGTTGCGGGAGCTCAACGCCAGCCCGTCCGTCTCTCGGACGATGGGGGCGCGGATCAGTTCCACATCCATCAGCAGGTCCTGTACCATGCGCCGGATGATGAAGAATTGCTGGGCGTCCTTTTGACCGAACACCGCCACATGCGGCATCACGATGTTCAACAACTTCGAGACTACCGTGGTCACGCCCCGAAAATGCGTCGGGCGGGAAACGCCGCAGAGCACCTGCCCGAGATCGGCAACTTCCACCGTTGTACGGGCGCCGTCCGGATACATGTCCCTCACGTCAGGACAAAAGAGGCAATCAACACCCGCCGACCGGGCCAGCTGGAGGTCCCCGTCGAAGTCCCGAGGATACTTTTCGAAATCCTCCAGCGGACCGAACTGCAGCGGATTGACAAAAATACTCATTACAAGCCGGTCGCATCGGCCCTGAACGTGCGCCTGCTCCACAAGACTCAGATGGCCCCGGTGGAGAAACCCCATCGTCGGAACAAAACCGATCCGGTGGGCCTCTTGCCGGAGACGGCGGCTGAATTGCTGCATGTCAGCGGGGGCGGTAATGGTTTCCATGAGGGCTACGGTTCGGCGACCTCCCCGGCAAGTGGCCATGCAAACGCGCTGCGCACCTCCGAGACACTCCCCCGGAAGCGGCCGAGCAGGAACATCGCCTTGATGACTGCCGCTTCCGTCGTCATGTCTCCGCACGAAATGGCCCCGGCTTCGAGCGCCTGACGGCCGCCGTCGTACAACTGGAGATTCACGGCACCCCGCATCGACTGGCTCGTAATCGCCGCCAACTTGCCCGCTTCGGTGATCTTGCGGATGAACGGTATAAAAGAGAGGGTGAGGGCCGGAACATTGCCCGCCCCGAACGCCTCCAGGATGAACACGCGCGCGTCGGAATGAATCAGCGGCTCGATCAGCTTCGGGTCCAATCCCGGAAACAGCCTGAGGCATACGACCCGGTTGTCGAATGCGGACTCCAGGCGGAACGGGCCGTCGGGCCATCGGTGGTTATTCTTTATCTCAATATTGAGTCCCACCTCCGCGAGAGTCGGAAAATTAGGAGACGCAAAGGCGTCGTACTCGTCAATGCTGATCTTCTTCGTGCGGTTGCCGCGAAAGAGTTTGTAGTCGAAAAAAATGCAGACCTCAGGCAAATGGTACGTGGCGAGTTCGATGGCGTTGATCAGGTTGTTCTTCGCGTCCGTACGGATGGCCGACAGTGGCCGCTGGGAGCCCGTCAGAATTACCGGCCTGGGCAGGTTCTGGAGCATGAAGGACAGCGCACTGGCGGTGTAGCTCATCGTGTCCGTGCCGTGAATGATCACAAAGCCGTCGTGTGATTCCATCTGGGCCTCGATGAGTTCCCCTAGGCGCAGCCAGTGGTCGATGGAACAATTAGAACTGTCGATGCGAAACGCCGTCCGGGAATCAATGTCCACGATGTCCCGAACGCCCGGAACATGAGCGAAGATCTCGTCAACAAATTGGTTGGAGGTTTCCGGCCCGTTGAGCGCCATGCCCATGGTACCGCCGGTATGGATGAGAAGAATCTTTTTCATGTGTATGCTGGCAGACAGGCCGCCAATATACAGGGGTGGACAACGAAAGGCAACGTAATTCTCGACCGGTTCACAGGTTCTTCTTCCAAAACTCCAACATGAGCGTCAAGTAATGGCGTCCCGTCACGGAATCGCCGAAACTGTGTTTGCGCATGGGGTACACCATCAGGTCGAACTGCTTTCCCGCGCGGATCAATGCATCCGCGAAGTGCCATGTGTTTTGAATGTGCACGTTGTCGTCGTAGGTGCCGTGGACCATGAGCAGCCGCCCGTGCAGGTTCCCGGCATAGGCCATCAGCGAGGTCCGTGCATAGCCGTCCGCGTTAGCCCCCGGGGTTTTCATGGTTGCTTCGGCGTATTTCGCATCGTAGTAGTGCCAGTCCGTCACCGGTGCGACCGAAATGCCGGCCCTGAATTCCTCCGATCGGGTCATGACCAGGAGTGTGGCGGTGCCCCCTCCGCTCGATCCCCACACTCCAATCCGGGAGGAGTCCACGTACGGCAGGCGCTTCAGCCAGCGTGCCGCATCAACCAGATCGTTGAGTTCGCCGTCACCGGCCTGATCATAAAGAACCGTGGACTCCAGCGATTTGCTGATCGCGGAGGCGCTGCGATTATCGACGTCCACCACGACGTAACCGTTGAGGACCAGCAATTGATGGAACCACACGCGCCGGTCCCATTCGTTGAGCACGATGGGAGAACCCGGGCCTCCGTACACGTGCATGATGAGCGGATACTTCCGGCTGGAATCGAAACCCGCTGGCCGGATCATTCTTGCAGGGAGAGGAAACCCGTCACGCGCCGGTATGTTCAGAAAGTCCGGAGCGGTAAGACCCATGTCACGAACGGCGTCGAGCCTGGGGGCCGAGATCACACGCACGGTCGAACCGTCATTCTTTCGCAGGGACAAACCCGGAGGCGAACCTGCGGTCGAGTGTTCATCGACATAATACCGCCCGTCAGGGCTGAAAGAGACCTTATGAACGCCGTCCTCCAGGGACACCCTGACCTTCGCAGAGCCGTCCAACCGTGTGCGATACAGTTGACGTTCTGAGGAACCGGTTTCCATCGAAAGGTAATATACCCAGCCGTTCTTCTCGTCGACGTGCACGACCGCCCCGTTTTGTGAGCGGGCAGGCCGCACCGACCACGGGCCCTGCGTGACGACGTTCATCAGTCGGCCGGACGTTTCGTAGCGATACAGATGGGGGAACCCGCTGCGTTCAGAGAGCCAGATGAACTCACGGCCTCCGCGAATGAAATGGAGATCGTAATGAAGGTTGATCCAGGCGGAATCCGTCTCCGTCAGGATCAGCGTGGGTGTACCGGTGGAGGCGTCTACGCCATACAGGCGAAGTTCCGTCTGTGCGCGATTAAGCGTCTGGATCGCCAGCCGCTGTCCGCCCGGCAGCCATTGGACGCGCCCGATGTACGCATAGGTGTCCGGCGAGACATTCGCCCACGCGGTCGTTCCGGTCAGGGCATCGACGACTCCGACCCGCACGTCCGGCAGGATTCCTCCAGCCTTGGGGTAACGCTGCGTCAGGACGCGGGGCACCGCCGGCAGAAAATCCGTGTGGTGCGTCAGACTGACGCCGGACTCATCCGTACGAAGGTAGGCGAGGCGCCGGCTGTCCGGAGACCACCAGAAACCCACGTCCTCACGGTCATAGATCTCTTCCCAGTACATCCATCCGAGCGTGCCGTTCAAGACGGTCTCGGATCCGTCTTCCGTCAGCCGCCGCTCCTGTTGAGTCGTGAGATCAAGGACGAACAAATCGTTGCTTCGCACAAAAGCCACCCGTTTTCCGTCTGGCGACAGACGCGCGGATTGTTCCGGTTCGGACGTGTTGGTCAGACGAAGAACGCGAGCAGTCTTCAGGTCGAGCAGGAACAAGTCTCCGTCAAACGCATACAACGCCTGCCGTGCGGATACATCAAAACTCAATGGCCAGCCGGGGACATGAAACACCCCTTTTTCCTGTAAGCCGGCTGCGAGATCCGCCAGCGGTGCACGCGCGATGATCCGGCCGCTTGCCGGATTCAGCCGTACGATCGCGGGGTCCTCGGCGCTTTGGTCAAGGATCACCAGATCGCCGTCGGAAGTCCATGTCCAGGACGGTACATACTCGATGCGGCTGCGCTCGGGCGAGAAGATCCACTCAACGGAAACTTCCCGACGCGTTTGCGCGCGCCCGAAAAAGGCTGCCGCGTGTACAAGAAACATAAGAACGAGAAGCTTATTTCTCACAACTGGCCTCGATTGGGGTGGTGGATTCGGCTCTCGATAAGCCGCTGTAGACGATCGTAATCGCGCTGCTGGTGGTCGGACAACATGAACTTGAAAATTGTGAAGACGGCCCGCCAGAAGAAGGTCTTGCCCCAGACCTGGTTTCGCACCCGGATGTCGCAGCCGGATGAGTCGACGGGAACAAAATCGACCGTCATATCGTTGACGAGCATGTTGTTTTCAACTTTGTACCGGACCCGGACCGGAGGTTCCCAATGCGTGATCTTCTGAATCACGACAAAACGATCGCCGTCCTGGACCAACTCCAGCCGATACGTGGCCCCGGTGTCGTTGTGGTTTCCGGCGATCAGGTCCAACGCGGACAGTCCGTCCAGCCAATCGCGGGCCGTCGAAGTGTCGGAGTAGACTGTCCAGGCCTCTTCGGCGGTTGCGGACACGGAGATGTGCGATTCGTAACGGACGAACGGGTTGAAGAATCCCGTCAAGTAGAAGGAAAACACGATCGCACCGCCAAGAACCGCTGCGTATTTGAGGAATTCTTTCATGGATTATGGCCGTTGGGCGACGAATGTACGGCGTGAGGAGTGAGCTTGCAAGTATATTGTGTACGAATATGGCCTTGCTTAAACTGGTAATTATTGCTATCATAATATAAATAAAAACAAATTCGAAGGACCATCTCGGCATGTGCGGTATCATTGCGTATGCGGGACGCCGGCAGGCGTTGCCCGTGATCATGAACGGTCTCAAGCGGGTCGAATACCGCGGCTACGATTCGGCCGGTATTGCGTTGATGGAAAACGGGGAGTTGGTGATCAAGAAAACGGCGGGCAAGTTGAGTGAACTCGAGAAACTTATTCACGATATCGACAGCGAAGGTACGGTCGGCATTGGCCATACCCGTTGGGCTACGCACGGGGTTCCCAACACGACAAACGCCCATCCTCATATTGGCGAGACCGGAGACATCGCCATTATCCACAACGGCATCATTGAGAACTACCTGTCCCTGAGGATCGAGCTCCAGAATAAAGGCCACGTATTTCATACCGATACGGACACGGAAACCGTAGTACACCTGATCGAGGTGTTCTACGGCACCACTCAGGACCTGGACACGGCGGTCCGGGAGGCACTATACTGTGTAAAGGGCACGTACGGGCTGGCGGTGCTGTCGTGCCGCGACCCGCGTAAGATCATCGTTGCCCGGAACGGCAGCCCGATGGTGCTGGGGTACGGCCACAACGAGTTTTTTGCCGCCTCGGACGCTTCCGCCATCGTATCGCACACACGGCAGGTCGTCTACCTCGACGACAACGAAATGGCCGTGCTGACGCCCGAGGGGATCGAGACGAAGACCATCTACAATCAGCCTGTTCTGAAGAAGATGGAGGAAATCTCGTTCGACATCGATCAGATCGAGAAAGGCGGCTATGCCCACTTCATGCTCAAGGAGATCTTCGAGCAGCCGAATACGATCCTCGATGCGATGCGGGGCCGGCTGATTCCGGAAGAAGGGATACCGCGGCTGGGGGGCATCTCCAACCACACGGAGGCCCTGAGCAAGGCGAAGAAGATCGTGTTCCTTGCATGCGGGACCTCGTGGCATGCGGCGCTCGTGGGGGAGTACATGATCGAAGAATTCGCGCGGATTCCGGTGGAAGTGGAATACGCGTCGGAGTTTCGGTATCGCAATCCGATCATCGAGGACGGAACGGTCGTCTTTGTGATCAGTCAGTCGGGTGAAACGGCCGATACGCTGGCTGCTATGCGGGAAGCGCGCCGGCGTGGGGCTCTCGTGCTCGGCATCTGTAACGTCGTGGGCAGTTCGATCGCGCGCGAGTCCGACGGCGGCATCTATATCCATGCCGGGCCGGAAATCGGCGTGGCCTCCACGAAGGCGTTCACGTCCCAATTGACGGTCATCGCGCTGATCACGCTGCTGCTGGCGCGGCTCAGGAACATGTCCGCCGTCGAGGGGCGACAGCTTGTGTCCGAACTGCAGGCCCTGCCCGACAAGGTAAAGTCCATCCTCAAAAGCAGCGACTACATTCGCGAGATCGCCGAAGAGTACCTCGATAAGCGCAACTTCCTCTATCTCGGCCGTGGTTACAATTTTCCCGTGGCTCTCGAAGGTGCCCTGAAGCTGAAGGAAATATCCTATATCCACGCGGAAGGGTATCCGGCCGCTGAAATGAAACACGGTCCGATCGCCCTGATCGACGAGGAAATGCCGACGGTATTCATTGCGCCGAAAGACTCCATCTACGACAAGGTCGTGAGCAACATCGAGGAAGTGCGTGCTCGGGGCGGCAGGATCATCGCGATCACGACGGAGGGCAATCAGGAGATACGCGGACGGGCCGACCACGTGGTGAACATTCCCGAGACGGCCGATTTTCTCGTTCCGATCCTTGCGGTCATTCCCCTGCAGCTGCTCGCGTATCATATGGCCGTTCTCAAAGGCTGCAACGTCGATCAGCCGCGAAATCTGGCGAAGAGTGTGACCGTGGAATGACGGTTGCCGGCGATTGCCGAGCGTTCTCAGGGTTCTCACTATACACCGGCCGGGGTATCAGATACATTGATGACGTGCGATCTTCTTCTGGAAGGTGCGGCCCAGGTCGTATGCTTCGAAAACGATGAATTCCGGATCGTGCCAGAGGCGGACGTTGCCTGCGCGGACGGACGTATCGTCTGGTTTGGGCCCTCGGTTCGGCGCCCGTCGGACCTGCATACGGAAAATGCACGGCGGCTGGACGTTCGATGTCAGACGATTCTCCCCGGTTTGATCGATTCCCACACCCACACCCTCTTTGCCGGATCCCGCGCGGACGAGTTCGAATTGAAAATCCAGGGCGTGTCGTACCGCGAAATCGCGGAGCGCGGGGGCGGCATCCGCCGGACGATGGAGGCCACCCGAAGGGCTACCGAAGAGGAACTGCTGGAACT
Source organism: Bacteroidota bacterium (assembly GCA_037445875.1). Taxonomy (GTDB): domain Bacteria; phylum CLD3; class CLD3; order SB21; family SB21; genus JBBIJR01. The sequence goes on from JBBIJR010000011.1 coordinate 43,377, forward strand.
GGGCCGCCGGAGGATACGTACGGCCCTCACGATGGGCATTACGACGCTGGAGATCAAGAGCGGCTACGGTCTGGCGGTCGATGACGAAATGAAAATGCTCCGGGTCATCGCAAGGCTTGCCGACGAATCACCGATGACGATCGTATCCACTTTTCTGGGCGCGCACACCATTCCTCCCGAATTCTCCTCCGATCGAGCGGGCTACATCGACCTGGTATGCGACCGAATGATCCCCGAGGTGGCCGAGAATCGCCTGGCCGAGTTCTGCGATGTCTTTTGCGACGCCACAGCCTTCACCGTCGACGAGACCCGAAGGATCTTCCGGCAGGCCCGGCAGTGCGGGTTGAAACTGAAGCTGCACGCGGATCAGTTGAGCCACACGGGCGGTGCGGAGCTGTGTGCGGAGATGGGCGCCGCCTCCGCAGACCATCTGGAGAACGTGTCCGAACGGGGCATGGAGCAATTGGCAAAGTCGGGGGTCGTCGCCACGCTGCTGCCCGGCTGTTCGTACTTTCTAAACATGAAATATGCGCCGGCTCGCCGTCTCATCGATGCCGGCGTCCGGGTCGCGCTGGCCACGGACTTCAATCCCGGTTCGTGTATGACCCAGAATCTTCCGCTGATCATGTCCATGGGCTGCACGCAGATGCGTCTGACGCCGCCCGAGGCGATCCGTGCCGTGACACGTAACGCGGCACGGGCGCTGGACCGCGCAGACCTCGGGAATATTTCTCCGGGCCTGTCCGCCGACCTTGCGGTGTTCGATGTGCCCGATTATCGTCATCTGGTCTATCACTTCGGCCACAACCACCTCGCTCACGTAATACGGCGCGGGGCGATCGTTGTGTAGCCGGAAGGCAAGAATCGCAAGGGTTGCCATACGATACTCCCAATGGCTGGCTCATTCTAACCGAGAGGCTTTAAGCATGGAATACCGAAAACACGCGCTGGTCGAGCAGATTCGCATGGTCTTTCCCCGCGAAACATGCGCCGACTACTACTTCGCCACTCAGAAAGAGTGGCTGGAGACCAATGGACTGGGCGGGTATGCCTCCTCGACGCTGATCGGCGCGAACGCACGCCGCCATCATGGCCTTCTCGTGGCGGCGCTGGAAGACGCCAACCGGCCGTATGTTCTGTTGTCCAAGATCGAAGAAAACGCCTACATTCACGGGCGTACGTGGGAAATGTCCACCAACCAGTACCCCTTCATCATCTTCCCCGAAGGACATCGGCACATCGAACGCTTCGAGTACGACCTGCATCCGCGCTTCGTCTTCAATCTGGGAGGCGTGATCGTGGAAAAGAACATCTTGATGATCCACGGTGAGAATACGGTCATCGTGCGATACCGCGTGCTCAAGGCCGACCATGAGTTCACGATGACGCTGCGTTCCCTGTGCGCGTTTCGCGAAGCCAGCGTGCTGACCCGGGAGAATCCCGATGTGACCCGGGCCGTCGAAATCGTGCCCCACGGCTGCGTGATCCGCCCGTATGAGATGCTTCCTCCGCTGTACGTTTATCATTCCGTGGGCTCGCTCGAGTCAAAGTTCCACTGGTACCGGAACACGGAGTACCGGAAAGAGCAGGAGCTGGGACTGGAGTTCACGGAGGACCTCTTCAGTCCCTCGGTCCTGACGGCCGCGTTGCAGGAGGACAGCGTGCTCGACCTTGTTGCCACGACCGATGTCCGGCGGTTCGAAGACGCTCAGTCCAACGGGGCGGGCGCGCTGTGGGCGGCGGAGTTGGACCGGCGGCTGAAGTTGCTCGTCTATTTTCCGCTGGAACATCCGCTGGCCAAGTCCATGGCCCTCACGGCGGAGGGCTTCTTCTGCAAAGACCGTGGCGACGGAGACCGGATCGTGGGCGGCTACCACTGGTCGCCGTCGTCCGAATTCGACACGGTGGTCGCGCTGTCCGGACTTACCATGACGTGCCGAAAAGAGAGCATGGCGCGCAACACGCTCCGGCACCTCGTACAGAATCGTTTGAAGAGTATCGTGGAAGGGAAAACGCTGCCGGGGCCGTCCGCAACCTGGGTTTTGTACTTTTATGTGCTCGTCTACAACTACCTCCTCCAGACGGACGATTTCACCTTTATAAAGAACGAACTGTATGATGTGTTGTGCGAACTGCTGCAGTTGATACTGAGTGCCGACGGGACCGGCGTGCGGACGGCCGAGGATGGTCTCCTGGAACTGGCGGACAGCAGCCACCCGGTCACGTGGATGGATGCCGTGGTCGACGGACGGCCGGTGACCCCGCGCACCGGAAAGGTCGTCGAAGTGAATGCCTTCTGGTACAACGTTCTCCACGTGATGCGCCACCTCGCGCGGACGGCCTGCGAGGATCGACGGGCGGAGGAATACGGAGAACTCGCGGATAAGGTCAAACAGAGTTTCAACACAACGTTCTGGAATGGGTCCGGCCGGTACCTCTATGACTTTGTGAAAGGAAAGGAAGCAAACGACGACATCCGTCCGAACCAGATCTTTGCCGTCAGCCTCCCCTTCGATATCCTCGACCGCGAGCGCCAGCGTGCCGTGCTGGATTGCGTTACCCGGCATCTGCTGACCCCGTTCGGCCTGAGGACCCTGGCTCCGGGTCATCGTGCCTATGTGGGGGTCTATGCGGGCGATCGCGCTCAACGCCGTTCCGCGTACCATCAGGGAACGGTCTGGCCCTGGTTGATCGGTGCGTACATCGAAGCGTACCTCAAAGTGGACCAGTTCACTCCGCTGGCGCGGGACCACTGCCGGCGGCATGTTGAGCTCTTCCGCCAGGCCCTCGACGACGCCGGGTTGAACACGATCTCCGAGATCTTTGACGGCGACGAACCGCATCTCCCGAAAGGCCGGGTCTCCGATGCCAAAGCCGTCGCCGAAGTGCTCCGCATCATCGAACTGCTGGAGAACTCCGAACGGTACATCTAGGCCTCCATGCCCCACGATCTGAAGACCTACCGCGCCTGCATCCTGGACATTCACGCACGCGTGCAGAAACAGAAGTTGGAGTTGGGAGAACTCACTCCGGCCTCCGTTCTGGTTCCGCTGTTTGAAAAGAACGGCGAAGCACATCTGCTGTTCGTTAAGCGGACGCTCACCGTGCGCCACCACAAAGGGCAGGTCTCCTTTCCCGGCGGCGCGCGGGACGTTTCGGACCGCCTTCCCGTGGACACGGCCTTAAGGGAGACCCATGAGGAGATCGGCGTGCGTCCCGTGGACGTGGACGTCCTGACCGAGTTGGACGACATGATTACCCCCACGCAGTTCCGCGTTACGCCGTTTGTCGGTATCATTCCGTATCCCTATGATTTTTTCATCAATCCCCTCGAGACGGCGGAATTGATCGAAGTCCCGATGCGCCATTTGCTCAACGAGGCGCATCACCGCCTGGGCTACCGGCGGTTCCAGGATCGTATTTATGAAGTCCACTATTTTGACTATGACCGCCACGTCATCTGGGGCGTCACCGGGAACATTCTGGTCGGTCTGCTGAATCGTATTCGCAGCGCCGCCTCTTTAGTCTGCAACTTTTCCCCGGGAGCGCCGTAAGTACGGCATCCTTCACGGCAGGAGCAGGACCCGTGTTTCGAACCCTTATCGCAGTTGTGGTGATCGCGGCTCCGCCTTCCCTTTGGGCGCTTCAGGAGGTTGCACGCGTCGAGGTGGGTGAGCGAAAAGAAGACGCGCCGTTTGCAGCCAATCCCCGACTCGTGCTGGACGTCCAACCGCTCACAGAGGCCATTCGGATCGACGGGGTCATAGAGCCGGCCTGGATGGAAGCGTCGCGTTTCGAGAACTTCACCGAAATCTGGCCATCCGAGAACATCGCCGCCCGGGCGCGGACCGAGGGCTACGTCGCGATGGACGGGGAGCATCTGTACTTCGCCTTCGTGTGTCACGACCCGGATATCCGCCGGCTGCGGGCTCATGTGACCGACCGGGACCGGATCTTTCAGGATGATTTTGTCGGCATCATGCTGGACACCTACCGCAACGAGCAGACGGCGTATGAACTGTTTGTAAATGCGCATGGCATCCAGGGTGATCTGCTGCGCGGCATCGACGGGCAGGAGGACGAGACCTTCGACATGGTCTGGTCGTCGGAAGCCCGGATCTACGAGGATCGCTGGGTCGTGGAAGTGGCCATTCCGTTCAAGAGCCTCCGCTTTCCCAGGACCGAAGAGCAGTCGTGGTCGATGCACATTCTGCGCATCTATCCGCGCGAGAGCCGCTTTCAGCTCTCCTGGATGCCCGTCTCCCAGGACAACAATTCGTTGTTCTCGCAGGCCGGAACGCTGCGCTTCCGCAACGGCGGCCATCGCACGGCCGGGGTCGAACTGCTGCCGTACGCGATCGGCAGCCGGCTCCGAGAGATCACGGAGGGCGACGACGACAACGGGCGCCGCGCACCGGCCGACTGGAGCGGCGATGCCGGATTCAACGTGAAATACGGTCTCGCCTCCAACATGACGCTGGACTTTGCCTACAATCCGGATTTCAGCCAGATCGAAGCGGACGCCGGCCAGATCAACGTCAACAATACGTTTGCCCTGTACTACCGTGAGAAACGCCCGTTTTTTCTGGAAGGCAGCGACATCTTTGCCGTGGACCGCAGCCTGAATCTCCTCTACACCCGGAGCGTCAACGATCCGCTGCTGGCGTCCAAATTGACCGGCAAAACGGGCCGCACGACGATCGGTTTCATTTCCGCGTACGATCAGGGTAGCCCCTACCTGCTGCCGTTCGAGGAACAGAGCATCGCTCTGTCTACGTCGAAGAATTCCTATACGCACATTCTCCGGGTGAAGTACGACGTAGGGTCGCGTTCCTACGTCGGCATGGCCGCCAGCGATCGCCGGCTGGATGGCCGACGCGGCTCCAATACGGCCGCCGCGGTGAACGCGAATATCCGGCTCAGCGAAAAATATTCCGTCAGCGCCCTGGCCGGTTTGAGCACGACGCGGGAGCCGGTGGATTCGGCGCTCTCGGCGGACGAGATCGATGTGCTGGACTTCCGCGCAAACGGCCACCGCTACACATCGGCGTTCGACGGCGAGAATTTCTCCGGTTGGGCCCTGCGGGCCGCATTCGAACGCAGCGCGAGACACTGGAACCTCTCCTCTTACTACGAAGACGTCTCGCCGGCTTTCAGGGCGGAGAACAGCTTCATCCGCAGCAACAACTACCGCGTACTGGGAGCGTGGACCGGCTACTTGTTCCGACTCAACGAACACCCGGTATTCTACCAGGTCGAACCCGGACTGGAGTTTGCACGGAAGTATAATTATGACGGCACCCTCAAGGACAATTGGGCGCGAGCCGCGCTGTGGCTGGGGTTTCAGAAGCAGACCGGTGTGTATATGTCGGTGGCGTTTTTGAACAACGAGCGCTTCGGCGGGAAGCAGTTCAACCGGATGAACCGGGCGTCCATTAATCTCAACTCCAATGCTTTCAACGCGGTGAGCGGCGGGTTCTTCGTGGAGGCGGGCAAGTTCCTCAACCGCCTGGGCGACGAGGAAGATCCGCGCAATCCGTTCGAGATCGCCAAAGGCCTCAGCGTCGAAGTGTGGGCGACGTTCAAGCCGACGTCACGATTGTCCGACCAGGTTTCGGCGGTTTCCTTCGAGCTTTGGGACCACTTCGGCGGGAGGACGATCCGCCGCCAACGCATCCTCCGGAATACGTTGTCGTACCAGTTCACGCGGCGGCTCTTTCTGCGGCTCATCGGAGAAATCAACCGGGCGGACGTGTTCTACACCGACTCCGACGATGACGGTAATTTCCTCTTCGACGCCAACGGGGAGCCCGTCGTCGTGCACGAAAAGACCACCTCGTTCAGCGTCGATCCGCTGATGAGCTACAAGATCAATCCGTTTACGGTGTTCTATCTGGGGGCCCACTGGGGCGGTGAGCGAGATCCGTACCCGAACTACGACGGCCTGACCGTCACCGACCAGAGCGTCTTCGTGAAGTTCCAGTACTTCCTGCGCCTCTAGCGGCGCGGTATTCCGTAGTCGACTTCGACTTCGGCCTTGGCCTTCGAGATCAATTCTTCGATCTTCTTCTTTCGCCGGATCGCCTTCAGGCGCGGCTCGATTTCGGCACGCACCTCCTCGACGGAACGCGGAGCGCCTTTGGGCCTCAGCGCCACGACGTGCCAGATGCCGTAATACCCTTCACCGGTCAGAATCGGCCCCACGACTTCGTCCACCGCATTCTTGGCGAACAGGAATCGGGCGGCCCGGGGATCGAAATGGCTTTGACCCTGGAATTCGCTCGTTCCGATGATGTCGCTGTCCGCGGACGCCTCCGAAACGAGTTCGAGAAAATCCTTCTTCCGCATGCGCGAAAGGCGGCCGATCTGTGCGGCGATCTTGCGTGCCCGCGCCCGGTCCCGTGTGAGAAAATACTCCGTGCGGACTTCGTCCTGGGGACACAGAAAGAGGCTCTGGTTCGCGTCGTAGTACTGCTGGATCTCGGATTCGGAGACGGTCAGCAGGGGAGCGAGTTCCTTCTCGAGGTACGCCTGGATCACCAGTTCCTTTCTCAGCCGTTCCATCTGCCGCAGGTAGCGCGGATCCTTGTCGATGTTGTCCAGCAGCGCCTTGCGGTACAGAATTTCCGTCGAGACCCATTCCTGAATGTACGTTTCGCGCAGGGTTTCGTTGTCGCGAATGGAGGCCTCCAGGCTGCTGTCGATCATCGATTCCAGCAGTACGGATTCGCCCACTCGTGCCACGTGACGGTCGTCGGAACTCTTGCCGCATCCCCCGAGAGCGGCCAGCGACACGAGCGCCCACGCGCCCTGTATGTAGAGACGGGACCTCACGGCAGTCGATTCTCGAACACGATGATCGGAATGTTTCGCTTCAATTCGTTCAACCACCTCTGTTCCAACTGGCGACGCACCTGCGCGCGGTACTGGTTCAGCACGCCGGCCTTTGCCGACTCGAACGGCTGACGGCCCTGTTCCTTCTTGTCGGTCACCTTGATGAGGGTGAACTTATTGTCTTTCTTGACCACGACGCCGCTGACGTCGTTGACATCGAGCCGGAAGGCCTCGCGAGTCACCTCGGTTTTCTGATTGGAATTATAGGCGACCGCTTCCACGAGACGAATGTCGGCACCCTTATGAAGGGCCTTGACGCTGTCGGCCGCTCGTTCGAATGCTACGCCGCTTTCCACCAACTGCCGGGCCGCTTCGGCCATCTCCTTCGACGAAGACTGGATTTCCTTGACGGTGACGCGGCCCGGTATACGGTAGTCGTCCATGTGGTCCTCGTAGTAGCGCCGCAGCGTCGCGGCCGGGACCGTGTCCCCGACCGCCGCGATCTTCAGCGACTCGATACGCCTGCCCAGGATGTCGTGTTTCTTCTGGAACAGTCTGAAACGGAATGCGTCCGTGCGGTCCAGACCATCCGCGGAGGCGGCCGTGACCAGCAATTCGTCGCGTACAAATGACCTGACGTACTCCGCGAATTGGTCGGGGCTCTGCGCGGGGATGGTCAGATGGGGATTGCTGCGGTTCAGGAAGTCGGCGACCGTAAGGGACCGCCCGGTGCCGCGTGCGATCAAAAGGCCCTGACGGTCCTGATCGAACTTCCTCGCGGCCTCGCGGACGGTCTTGCCGGCCGGAAACCAGGCGGCGAGGCTGTCGATACTACGGGTCTCGAACATCATACCCTCTGCTTTCATCAGAGAGTCTGTGAAGGCCACAAAGTAGCGGTACCCGCTCTGGCGATCGATGCCGTCCAACTTGCCGCGAAGCGTCCGCCGGATATCGTCCGCCGTCATCGATTTGCCCAGCGCCGCGGAATCGACACCGAATTGAATGATGCGCGACACGAGGAAAGCGCCGGCCAGATCGATCGGCCGGGTGATCGTCTTCGGTTGTGCCGCGAACACAACGTTCTCGTAGTCCATCGGAGTGGTCCCGTACCGGAACTTCTCCGGCCGGCTGAAGCCTTTACCGGACTTCGGATCGCGATAGTCCGAGAGTAGTTCGGCCAGCTGGGCGAAAGTACTGTCGCTGGCCACGGCGTAGATCGAGTCGGCCAGCGCGGCGGCCTCGCGGTGGTTCCGCGTCACGCGCGGATTGGGTACCTCGCTGTAGCGGATGACGATGTTCTGGACCGTGATCTCACGGCCGTGGAAGCGCAGAAACATCGCCACGGTGGAGTCGTTGACGAAGTGCGATACCACGAACCGGTCGCGTGCAGCTTCGAGCAGTGCGTCCCGTTCGGCCTGGGCCAGCAGGGCCGCGACGCCCTCGTCTTCGTGGATCTTCTCGTCATAGGCGGACAGCACCTTCAATCGCGCGTCGATCAGGCCGAGCAGCAGTTTCTTCTTGTCGCCGTACGGCATTGCGGACAGGGCCGTCGACGAGTTCGATTCGGCATACAACCGGAAATCCGCGACCGTAATGGAGTCCCGGTCGTCGATGCGCACGAGGAGCGTGCTGTGGTCCTGCCGGCAGGAGACCGCACAGGCGAGGACAACCGCGAAAACGACATACCGGGCGATGAATGTGACAAACCGCATGATGATTCCTCCGTATCGCTAGAGATGATGTTCGACTCGTTCTTCTTTCAATACCGAATAGCCCATGCTGAGCAGGAGCACCGCGATGACAACAAGGAACGTGATCCACTTGGGAATGGTCACGTCGAAGTATTCGATGAAGAGTTTCATACCTATGAAGAAGACGACAATATACGCACCGTCGACAAGCGCCGGAAATCGCTTGATCACGCCTAAAAACGCGCCGGCCACGAGCCGCATCGTGACGATGCCCAGGATTCCGCCGGCGATGACGACCCACTGCTTCGGCGACAGGGCCACCGCAGCAAGGATCGAGTCGACGGAAAACACGATGTCCGTCAGTTCCACCATGATGACCGTGCTCCAGAACGCGTCGAAACCGGGTATCTTCCTGGGCTGAACCGTCCGCCGCTCGTGGTCCGGGTGACGCCGGAAGAAATGATCGACCGCCAGGTATGCGAGGTACAGGCCGCCGACGATCTTGATCACCGGAAGGTGCAGCAGGTACACGGCAAGAATGACCGCCAACACGCGAAAAACAAACGCCCCGATGATCCCGTACTTCAGCGCCTTCTTTTGGTCGTCCGGCGGAAGCGGCATGACCAGCACCGCCAGCACAATGGCGTTATCCGCGCTCAACAATCCCTCCAGCAGTACGAGGAGTGCGATCGTGATCAGGTCATGCGCTTCGAATTCCAGTGTCGACGCTCCTTTCGAAAAAGCGAGGCAATATAGGGGACGGGTCCAGTTATTTCAAGTAAAAAGGGCTCCGGCGTCTCCAATCATTTCACCGGGGAAGCGTTCGACAAGGGAGCCTCCGACGTTGCCCGCGTGCATCCGCCGCGACCTGCCCGTACACGCCCTGTGCGGGCAGTCGAATGTGGTTGCTTCCGCGAAGCATTCTCGCTAAACTGCCAGCCCATGAAAATCCACACGATCGTCGTCGCGTTTCTTTTGCTGGCTCCCACAGGGAACGGAGTTGGTGGCGTTTCCGATCGTGAGACCATCGTCAAACTGCAGCCAAACGCTGAGATCACCGAACTTGATGCCTGGATGAAGCATGCGGTTGGCTCGAGGTGTGATCGGCGGCCCCTGTTTTCCGCTCCGCCAGCATCGACGATCGCCGCAGGCTTCGATCGGGTGTACGTGATCCGACCGGAGCCGGACCGTGCGGACGAGGTTCGCCTTGCTCTCGCACGCAGACCGGACGTGGAGTACGCCGACTGGAACCACCGGCTCCGCCTCGACGGTTTCACCCTGAACGATTCGCTGGCATCCCGGCTATACTGGATCGCCCGTACCGATGCGATCACCGCGTGGGATATACAAACGGGAACCCCGTCGGTGCTTATCGGCCTGGTGGATTCCGGAATCGATTACAGCCATCCCGACCTTCTCGGCCAACTCTGGCAGAATCCCGGTGAAACCGGCCTCGACGATTTCGGGAGAGACAGGCGAACGAACGGCATCGACGATGATGGAAACGGTTTCACCGACGACTGGCGCGGATGGGATTTCGTAGATGCCCCCGATCTGGGCGGCACAGGCGACGATCGGGATCCCGACAACGATCCGATGGATGAACTCGGCCATGGAACAGCGGTGGCCGGCGTGCTCGGTGCAAAGGCCAACAACGGGTCCGGTGTTGCCGGAATGGCCTTCGGCTGCCGGGTGATGAACCTCCGCGCCGGAGGGTCTTCCGGGTTCATCGAGGAAGACGACGCCGCACAGGCCATCGTGTACGCCGTCCTCAACGGCGCCCGTGTCATCAACCTGAGCTTCGGCGACGTGGAGTATATGCCGTTGCTTCACGATGCGATCCGGTTCGCGCACGCCCGGGGTGTGGTGGTGGTCGCTTCGGCGGGCAATTCGAATTCAAGCGCCTACCACTATCCCTCCGGTTTTGATGAAACGATCTCGGTCGCGGCCACGGACGAGAACGATTTCCGGGCGTCCTTTTCCAATTACGGTGCGTCCATCGATGCGGCCGCTCCCGGTGTGGACGTCTGGACGACGCAGCTGGGTGGGGGATTCGCCGCATTTTCTGGAACGTCCTTCTCGGCTCCGCTCGTGAGCGGACTCGCGGCGTTGTTGGCGTCGGAGCATCCCGCCTGGTCGGCCGACGAAATCCGGTCGGTCATCTCAACCTCAGCCGACGATATCGGTAACGTTGGATGGGACCCGCTGTTCGGGGCCGGCCGAATCCATGCGGCACGGGCCTTGCAGGTTCCGTACGGGTCCGTGGCAGCGATCACGAAACCCGAAACGGAAACAGGAACGTTCGCCGATACGCAGATCGTGATGGGCACCGCCGCCGGCCCGCTCGTGGAACGGTTCGAGGTCCTGTGCGGTGTCGGTGACAATCCCTCCGTCTGGACGTTGATCGCGTCCGTCGATGGCCGGCAGATCGTGGACGATACGCTCGCCATCTGGCCGTTGACCGGTCTGTCGGAAGGGTCGTACGCGCTGCGGCTCACGGTATACAACAAAGACGGGTCGTGGGTGGACGACAGGAACCGGTTCTTTATCGATCGCACGCCGCCGGTGTGGTCCGGATTCCGCACCGTCGAGATGATCGAGGGAGCGGGCCGCGGTCAATACGTCGAGTTTGGTACCGACGACCTTTGCGCATCGAATATCTGGCTTCGTCAGCGGTTCTCCACGGGGCCGTTCGTTCCCGTCCCGGTATCGGCTGCGTCGCGCAGTCATGGCGTGTTCCTGAAGGCATCGGATTTCCCGGGCGAACATGAGTTCTTTGTCCGGTTCGCAAACCGGGCCGGCCAGGAGACCGTCGAGGACAATGGGGGAACGTATTTCACTATGGACCTGAGCGACCCGTTGATCGAAACGGCCGCGATGACGGAAGATACGGCTTCTCACTTGCCGGCCGCCTACCTGATGAACCGTCTGACCGATCTCGATCGTGACGGACGGCTCGAGCTTCTTGTCAACGAGTTGTCCCAAACGCTCGACTTCACGACGATGAAGGCGTATGAGTACGATCCTCTTGTGCCGGGTTTGTGGCGGTTGGCCGTGGATTTTGGGTTCAACGGCCTTCCTCGCGATGTCCACGCCGATACCGCAACCGGCATATCGAACTTGCTCGTGGGAGCGGGCCGGACGTCGTTCATTTTCCGCAGTCCCGCGCCGGACATGTTTCCGACGCTGACGGTTTTCTCGGATACGAACGATTTCTGGGTGTCGCGATTCTTCACGGGTGGGGATGGACTGCTCAAGATGATCGCGAGGCAGGGCAGCGGCTATCAGGTATGGACGGAAACGGTCCCCGGTTCATGGTCTAAGGCAGCCGACTTGACCAATCCTTCGAGCGGAGGCAACCTGATCGTTTTCCCCGGATCGGCCTTAGGAGACTTTGATGGCGACGGCCGGACCGAGATCGTGCTCGGCGATTACGACGGCGACGTGTTCGTCTATGAAGAGAACGGCGCCGCCTTCGATTTCGTCTGGCAGGAACGGTTGCCGGAATACGATGCCAACGCGATGCTCGCGTCCGGCGATTTCGACGGAGACGGACGGCCGGAGTTTGTTGTCGGGACGCACACGTTTGACATTACCGGTGAAGGTGAGGCGGACAAACAGTACTGGTTCCTCCGCATGTATATGAGCGTCGGTCCCAACCTGTATCAGGCCGTGTGGGAGCAATCGTTCTATGGATTTTATTCGCTGGACTACCATCCGAGCGGGGTAAACGCCGGCGATGTGGACGGCGACGGGCGCGACGAATTGCTGCTCTCGTTGTATCCGAATGTGTACGTGTTTCAGTACGATGCGGTGGAATTTCTGCGGCCTTCCTGGGTGCGAGCGGACGCACATAGTAACACGATCGCCGTGGGCGACGCGGACGGAGGTGTCAATGAGCTGTATGTCACCGACGCCGCGGCAACCCGGCGATTCGTGACGGTAACGAACGAGCCTCTTCCGCCGGTCGGCTTCGATGCCGTTCCTCTCGACACCTCCCGTGTCCGCCTCTCGTGGCGGACCCGAGCGGGTGCTGACGGTTATCGCATGTACCGCGGCACATCCGACACGAATCTCGTTCCTGTCGCACTGCTCGCCCCGTGGGCAACGGACACGACGGACGCGGGCTTGATCGAGGGTCAGAGCTACCGATACGCGATCACTTCGCTCTCCGGTTCCTCGGAAAGCCGTGCGGTTTTCAGTTCCTGGGTCCGGCCGAACCGTGTTCCTTTCGTCACGGGTGCTTCATCAACACAAAGCGGACAGGTTCTGGTTCGTTTTTCGGAATCGATGCAGGCTTCCTCTCTTTCCCGCGTCGCACATTATCGCCTCGACGACAGCCTGCATCCCGTTACGGCCATCCCCGCGAATGGAGGACAGGAAGTGCTGCTCACGTTGTCACCACTCGAACCCGGATGGCACACCCTTTACGTGTCGAATGTGGCCGATCTCGACCGGACGGAAATTGACTCTTCGAGAAATCGCGCAGAACTCCTCGTCGAGTCGCCGGTCGCACGGTTCTACCTGGAGGTCGCGGAGTACCTAGGCAGCAACAGGATTGGTTTGCGTTTCAGCGCCCCGGTATCCGAGCCGGGCGGTTCATCGATCGCCAACTATGCGGTGGAGCCCGGCTTTTCGGTGGCCTCGGCTTCGGTCGACACGTCGGATCGGCAGAACGTGTATCTTCAGGTGGCCGATGGATACGCCATCGGCGCCACGGGTGTGCAGTATCTGGTCATCGCGAGAAACCTGGTCAGTACGGACGGCCGCATGCTCGATGAATCCGCAGGAAACCGTGCGGCGCTTCTCTTCCGCGCAGACAACCTGAAGAACGTATACGTCTATCCGAACCCATGCCGGGCCAGCGCGGGCGAACATCCGACGTTTGCCAATCTCACTTCATCGGCCGTGATCCGGATCTATTCGATGGAAGGCCGCTTCGTCCGCAGGCTGACGGAAGATAACCGCGACGGCGGGGTGACCTGGGACCTCAGGGACGAACAAGGCCGCGCGGTTCCGTCGGGCATCTACGTGTTCGAAGTGGAATCGGGGAAGAAAAAGAAGCGGGGGAAGTTTGCGGTGGTGAGGTAGACGCTCGAATCGACAGGCATGCACGGCCCCTTCCGGGACGTGTTAGCTGCCGCTTCTACACCAACCCAACGCCGGAGGCGTTGCATGTCTATTGACAAAGATGTCCGATCCGGGACTCAACCTCGTAGAGGTTGCATGTCGGGAGGTGCGGGCCTTCGCACAGTCTCTATCGTTTTTAGCTATTTCTTTGAGGCCAACCACAATAGACCCGCAAAGATGCCGACGGCAAATAGGAAGTTTGCTCTCTTTCTTTTCTCCTCTTCTTCTTGAGCTTTCTTCATCTGACTCTGCTTCTTGTCCCAGTACCTGAGGATGATGTTTTTTATCTTCTTCAGCGCCTCGTCGGGATTGTCAGGATCGAGGACAATCCTGTCTCTCCCGTAGAAGAATCCTGTGATTTTCCCGGAAACACTTGATTCAACAATCTGCAGAACGGGTTTCTTCATGGCCTTCAGATACCCGATTTCTTGGTGAACGAACTTTGAATCGAATCCACTTCGGGTAAGGAGAACGATGCCGAGGTCGCATGTCCGTATCATTCTCTCTATCTTATCCGTAACAGAATTATTCAAGTCGATAAAATGTTCCGCAACAAGCAATGTGATGCCATAGGGCCTCAACATTTCAGACATACTCTGAATCAACGCTTTATCGACAATGGCGTGACTGATGAAGATCCTCATAACGCCTCCTCTTTTCTACGATAGAATCGTCGCAAGGAATATCTCCAGCCATTCAACCGGAAGAACATAAAACACGAATAGTGCTATCATGAGTTTGCCAATTATCCATTCAACCCACAGGAAAACCATGAATCGTGTTGGGAACCTTACGTTCATGCTGGCTTTCGGTTTGAAGGCCAACATCACGTGGAGAGTGGAGGGAAGCCTCTTGAAATACGATTTTATCCAAGTGAGAAATGATTGGAACTGACTACCTGCAAGTGGGGGACGAACATAAGATCGGTCTTCATTCGCATATAATTTATGGGACACAAGTGTGATCAAGAACCACAACGCATAGGCGAGCCCCTTCATCGATGCATCAGGCGGGCGAATCGGTTTGGCGGACGGGTGCTGGTGGCGGTTAGTCTGCCAATCGCACCCACAACCTGAGCGACCGCAACGAACGCTGAAAGTCCCTGCTACCCCAGTCAATTTGACAATTGTTCATTGATCACTGTCCACTGACGCTAATACCGTCCCTTCTTCTTCCCCGGGCGCGGGCGGCCCGTGTGAAGGTCGCAGTTCTCGGTCGGCTGGTATTTGATGTTGAACACCTCGTTGATCTTGACCGGGCACGCGTTGTTGGCCAGGAGCCCGGATTCCTTGCAGACTTCCAGACGGACGACGCCCGGCGGCATTTCAAAATCTTCCACCGGCAGGTCGAGCACCTTGTGGGCCTCGGCCATGAACCGGCCCCACAGCGGCGCCGCGACGACTTCGCCAGGGTTCTTGCTGCCGAGGTTGAACTCGTACGTATCGAATCCCACCCAGACGCCGGCCACGATCTGAGGCGTGAAACCGAGGTACCACCCGTCGGACCATTTCTGCGTCGTGCCGGTCTTGACGGCGGCCGGCCGGTCGAAGCCGAACTTGCGCGCATAACGTCCGGTGCCTTCGTCGATGCTCGATTTCATCATGTCCGTCATGATGTAGGCGGTCTCGGCGCTGAGCACCTCCTTGCGCTTCGGAACGTGCTGCCAGATCACGTTGCCGTCCTTGTCCTCGATGCGCAGGATCGACACCGGTTCCACCCGGATGCCTTTGTTGGCAAAGATCGAATAGGCCGAGACCATTTCCATCGGGACCACGTCCGCGACGCCCAGGGCCAGC
>JBBIJR010000012.1:0-56642 GCA_037445875.1 Bacteroidota bacterium
CACTACTCTCAGATCCGCCCCGCCTTCCAGCAGGTGGGTGGCAAAAGAATGGCGAAAGGTGTGCGGTGTAACGTCCTTGTTAATTCCGGCCTTATCTGCGTACTTCTTCAGTATTTTCCAGAAGCCCATCCTGCTCATCGGGCGACCACGAGCATTTAAGAAAAGCGTATCGTCCGCCCGTCCTCCAGGTGCAAGGTGAGGGCGGACCTTCTCCTGATAGTATTGAATCCAATCGGCGGCGACCTTGCCCATCGGAACAATGCGCTCTTTGGAGCCTTTGCCCATCACTCGAACAAAGCCGCCGTCGGATACAATCTGGCTCTGCCTGAGACCAAGCAACTCGGAGATACGGAGTCCGCAGGCGTACAGCAGCTCGATCATGGCGCGATCCCGGACGCCGAGATGACTGAGCGTATCGGGTTGCTCCAGAATGCGCTCGATTTCCTCGATTTCCAACACGGAAGGGAGGGTCCTCGGCAACTTGGGCAGGTCAATGAGATCTGCCGGATCGTGGTCCAGCAATGCCTCATCCAGAAGGTACCGGTGCCAGCCGCGAATCGCCGATAGATTTCGTGCAAGGCTCTTCGGTGACAAACCGACGGTGTCCAACTGCTGAACAAACTCCGACAGGTCGGCCCTTGTTATCTGACGCGGCTCAACGCGGCCTTGCGGGTCTTTCAGGAATCTGACATATCGGAGGAGGTCGCGGCGATAGGAATCAACGGTGTTCGGCGAGAGGTTTTGTTCGATACGAATGAAATCCACGAATTGTTCAACCAGGTGCTCCAAGATCCCTCAATTCGCAGCCGCCTTGCTCTGGAAGTAGTTCGAAGAAAAACCGAATTCTTGCAGTTCCTCGATCGCCTCGTTAAGGAGTACGACGCGTTCCCGATAGGGTAGGAAGGTGCTCTTAAAACCGTTGATGATCAGGTTGCAAACATCGTCGAACGCGAGAGAAAACGTCCTGGCCGCAAGGCACAATTCCTTGGTTGCGGTTGTGGCCGACATAAGGCGGTTATCCGTGTTGACCGTAACCCTCAGCCCGAAATCGTAGTAGATTCTCAGCGGGTGCGACGCATAATCGCGAACCGCTTTGGTCTGAACGTTGCTGGACAGACAAATTTCAAGTGGAATCCGGTGGTCATTTACATAGTTCAACAGATCGCCGTCCTCGATCAACCGCGTCCCGTGACCGATCCGGTGTGCTCCGCAGTCGTGAATGGCTTGCTTGATGCTGTGCGGGCCATACGCTTCGCCGGCGTGCGCCGTAGTGTTCACGTTGTTCTTGAGAATGAGAGCAAACGCGTCCTGGTGGTCCTTTGCCGGATAGCTGTCCTCCTGCCCTGCCAGATCGAAACCCAACACCTTCTTTCCCTTGTACGCCACCGTCAATTCGGCGAGGCGCAGCGAGGTTTCCGGGCTGATGTTCCGCATTCCGCACACGATGATACCTGTACGGATGCGATACCGGGCTTCGGCAAGGCTCAGGCCGCGTATCACCGCGTCCACGATTTCCGTGAGACGCCGCCCTTTGTTGATATGCAGAATAGGGGAAAAACGAACCTCCAGATATCGCACGTTTTCCCGGGATGCATCTTCCGCCAATTCGAAAGCGATCCGCTCGATGGCCTCCGGCTCCTGCATGACGGACAAAGTGATGGCAAAGCCTTTCAGATAGTCGGCCAGGTTCTTGCACTTGTCCCCCACTTCCAGATGGGCCCTCAGTTTGTCCGCATCATCGAACGGCAGGCGGACTTTCTGTTTTTCCCCGAGTTCCAGCAGGGTCTGTGTACGCACGCTCCCATCCAGGTGGCAATGGAGGTCGGTCTTGGGCAGCTGCCGGACAAGGTCTTCCGTGACCTGAATACCGTCCAGCAGCTTCTTGTCCTGCTTGTCGCGCATCGGTTGCCTCAAGATGCCTGTATGGATTTCACTACCATGGCTGCGGCTTCTGAAAGGTCCTCCGCCACCATCATTTGGATACCGGAGTTCATGAGGATCTCCTTCGCCTCTTTGGCGTTGGTACCCTGCAGGCGAACGACGAGCGGAACATGTATATGGGTATTGCGTGCTGCCTGGACGACACCATTGGCAATGCGGTCGCAGCGGACGATGCCCCCGAAGATATTAATGAGGACGGCTTTTACATTACGGTCGGAGAGAATGATCTTGAAACCATTTTCGACGGTCTGCGGGTTAGCCCCGCCGCCGACGTCGAGGAAGTTCGCCGGTTCCGCCCCAGCCAGTTTGATAATGTCCATGGTGGCCATCGCAAGGCCCGCCCCATTCACCATGCAGCCGACATTGCCGTCCAACTTCACGTAGTTCAGATTGTACTTGGAGGCTTCAACTTCCAGAGGATCCTCCTCGTCGGTATCTCGCAGGGCCGCGAGGTCGGGATGACGACCCAGAGCGTTGTCGTCCAGATTGATCTTTGCGTCCAACGCAACGACCCGGTTGTCGCGCGTAACGACCAGCGGATTGATTTCAAACAGCGATGCATCCGAACCGATGAACGCATGGTACAAGGCCATTGTGAACTTCACGAAATTCTTGAATACGTCTGCTTCGAGTCCCATCCCAAACGCCAGCCGGTTGGCCTGGAACGGGCGCAAGCCGAGCCGCGGGTCGACATACTCTTTGAGTATCTTCTCGGGTGTCTCCGCGGCCACCTTCTCGATTTCGACGCCACCCTCGGTCGAGGCCATAATGACGTACCGGGACTGCGAGCGGTCCAAAACGATACCGACATACAGCTCCCGCGCGATATCAAGTCCTTCCGCTACGAGCACTTTCTTGACAACCTTTCCCTGGGATCCGGTCTGATGGGTCACCAACACGTTGCCGAGCATGTTCCGGGCGTATTCCTCGACCTTCGTGAGGTCAGTTGTGAATTTCACGCCGCCCTCCTGTACGACCTGCGAGCGGTTGGCCGAGTGATAGAGCGTGCCCTTTCCCCGGCCGCCAGCGTGGATCTGCGCCTTCACGACCCAGGCACCGACACCCCGCGACCTCAGCGTCTCCGCGGATTGCCTTGCATCGGCTGCGGAGGACGCCGGTATGCCTTCCTGGATGGGAACCCCGTACTTCTTGAGTATGTCTTTCGCCTGATATTCGTGGATGTTCATGGCCTGGTGCCTCCGTCGAATGTGAGAGTGGTGAACCCGTTTCCGGTCATGGTCGGCGAATATAACGAACCGCCGCTTCTTGTTCAATCACAAATATCGGTTGCAGGGAGCCCTATTTCTTCTCGCACAATTCCAGCAGGACGCCCGCCGTGGATCTGGGATGGATGAACGCAATTCGGGTCGAATGGGCTCCCGGCTTCGGAGTTTCGTCGATCAATTGAAAACCTCTCGACTTCAGCTCGGCCAGCTTTTCGTCAAGGCCCGTCACGTTGATGGCGAGATGGGCGATGCCGCCTTTTCCGCCATTCTTTTCAATGAATCGTGCAATGGGGCTCGACGGACCGGTCGCTGCGAGCAACTCGATGGTGCTTTCTCCGATGCGAAAGAAAGCCGTTTCGACCATCTGGTCTGCGACCGTTTCTCGTCCCACGTACTCAAAGCCGAGGGACTTGTACACTTCGATGATGCCGTCCAAGTCCGTCACCGCGATTCCGATGTGGTCAATCCTGTTGAGCGTACTCATCGCTTTTCCTTTCCAGTCGTTACTTATCCGAATCCCCCACGGACCTCACGTTTCTTCTCCGCTCTGCTGTCTGGCTGCGTTCAACGTGTTCTTCAAAAGCATCACAATGGTCATGGGTCCGACGCCGCCGGGGACCGGAGTGATGGCGGAAGCCACCTCTCGAGCCGATTCAAAATGCACATCGCCGACGAGCCGGTATCCGTTTTTTCTTGTTACATCCGCGATGCGGTTGATCCCGACATCGATGACCACACACCCCGGTTTGAGCATGTCGCCGCGGACCATTTCCGGCCTGCCCGCCGCTGCGACAACAATGTCGGCCTGACGCGTATAGCGGGCCATGTCGACCGTGCCCGTGTGACAGACCGTTACCGTTGAATTCGCACCGCGAGCTTTCTGCATGAGCATCACGGCCAGCGGCTTCCCGACGATGTTGCTTCTGCCGAGTATGACGGTGTGTCTGCCCGCAGGGTCGTTGCCGCTTCGAAGCAACAACTCTTGAACGCCTGCAGGCGTACAGGGAAGGAACCGCGGTTCGCCGATCGTCATTCGGCCGACGTTGGACGGATGGAAACAATCCACATCCTTGTGCGGAGCGATCGCTTCGATGATTCTGGCCTCGTTGATCTGAGCGGGCAGCGGCAACTGCACCAGTATGCCATTCACACCGGCTTGCCGATTGAGACGCTCCACCACGCCCAGCAACTCGCTTTCCGTGGCGTCGGCCGGAAGCAGAACCGTTTCATGGGCCATGTCCACTTCTTCACACGCCTTGCCCTTGCTGCGAACGTACACCTGGGAGGCCGGATGGTCCCCGACCAGCACGGCCGCCAGCCTGGGCACGAGGCCGCGCGCCTTCAGAACTGCAACCTCCTCCTTGATTTCGCTCCGGATGGCTTCGGCAATCTTCTTGCCGTCGATGAGTTGCGCGCTCACGATGGATGACTCCCGTTAGTCACGATCGATTCGAATACGTTCGATGGACGTCGCACGGCCGCTGTTGGTGTCGATCGTAAAGAACACGCCGTGAAGCTTCAGGTCACCGTGCGCCGGTTCGAACTTGAAGTAGGTTTGAAGAATGAACTTGCTTATCGTTGCGTCCCGCTGCATGCCGATCACTCCATCGTGAGGCCCTGTCATCCCGATATCCGTGATGAAGGCCGTGCCGCCCTTCAGGATTCGTTCGTCCGCGGTCTGGACGTGCGTGTGCGTGCCCAGGATTGCGCTCGCCTTGCCGTCCACATAGTATCCGAAAGCGATTTTCTCGGCCGTCGCTTCGGCATGGAAATCTACGATGATCACGGAGGTCTCCCTTCGGAGGCGTTCGATCTCACGCTCCCCGCTCCGGAAGGGGCAATCGATGTCGTACAGGTACGTGCGCCCCTGGAGATTGATCACTCCCACTTTGATGCCGTTCTTCAGTGCATACACGGTTGAGCCCTTGCCGGGATTACCAATGGGATAATTGAGGGGCCGCAAAAGATAGTTCTGTATGCGGCTGTCGTCGGCGTAAAACGTCTTCTTGCGGTCCCAGATGTGGTTGCCGCTCGTAATAACGTGCACACCGAGATTAAACAGCAGCTGGCACTGGCTCTCCGAGATCCCTTTCCCTTCAAGAGCGTTTTCTCCGTTGGCCATGACGAAATCCGCTTCCTTTTCCTCGATGAGCCGAGGCAGGAATTCCTTGACCAGATCCATTCCCGCATTGCCGAAGATATCGGCGATATGAAGACACCGTAATTCCATGCTCCTCCTGAAACGTTGCTGATCAAATGAGTCCGTGCAGGCTTCGACCTATGGCTCCCAGGGCGTCAACCCGCTTCGTGACCTCCGGGTCCGCTTCCAGCGGTGGTGCGTGGTGAGGTTTGATGCGTGCATCGATGACGAGCGGCCCTCGGCATCCCCAGTGTTTGTCCTCCATGAATGCGTCGATTCCGTACACATCCTGCGCCGGATCGGATCGTGTAAAAGTGACCCATAGAAAGTTGTCCAGCGTGCGGCCGGTAAAGAGGCTGTCGTCGCACAGCACGATGAGCGGGTAACCGGAAAGCCACGTCTGCCCCGCCACAGATGCACAGAACTCCTCGGCCACTTTACGGCCCTCCTGACGGGACACGCAGGGAGGTGCACCGACTGCCAGCACCCCGGGTATGACCACTTCCAGATTCGAAAAACCGTCCGGCAATCTGGCCGTCGGCTTGATGGGATCCAGCCTGCGCAAAGGTTTGCCCGCTGCCGCGATCACAAGTTTGGAACCCTCGTTGACCTTGAAACCCGAGTAATCCAGTGTGTCCATGGTAGTTCGGGTCTGGAAATGAAGGTCCCTTGTCCAATCCGCGCGTTCCAGCACATGGCGAAGGAACATCGCCACATCGTGAACGCCGAGACCAGGATCGTCTTCCCCGGCGGCGATCAGAAGGTATTTTGCGAGGGACAGTTGCCCCTGACCGAGAATGGCATTAGCAATGGTAAGGATTTCCTGGGGCTTCCGATCCTCAAAAGGAACGTAACGCTCGCTTCCTATAGCCAGCAGAAGAGGGTGAACTCCTGCAGCATCCACGGCGTGTACCGCCTTAAGTCCTGCAATGACCTTCGGAATGACCGGCCCCGTGATCTCATGGATCAACTCGCCGAATGTAGTATCTTCCTGAGGTGGGCGGCCCACCACGGTGAACGGCCAGATCGCACGGGGACGATGGTATACGTTCTTGACCCGGATGAACGGGAATTCGTGCCGCAGGCTATAGTAACCGAGGTGGTCTCCGAACGGCCCCTCCGGCAGGGTGGTCCCTGGGTCGACGTATCCCGTGATGCAAAAGTCCGCTTCGGCAGCCAGCGTAAAGCCGTCCGTCGTGCGGATGCAACGAAACCGACGACCTCCCAGCATGCCTGCAAACATCAATTCACTCATCCCTTCCGGCAGCGGCATGACGGCTGCCAGACACATGGCCGGAGAACCTCCAACAAAAATACTGACCTTCAGCGGTTCGTTGCGTCGAAGAGCCGCAGCATGATGAACGCCTATGGACCGGTGGATCTGGTAGTGCAGTCCGACTTGCTCGTTCAACCGGTAATTGTTTCCGGACAATTGGACGCGGTACATGCCCAGATTGGACATTCGCCAACCCGGAAAGTCCGGATGTTCGGTGTAGACCTGAGGCAGCGTAATGAAGGGCCCGCCGTCTCGCGGCCATGACAGGATGGCCGGAAGGTCTTCGATACGGCATTGGCGCTGCCAAACCGGGCCGCGGCGCACGCGCCTGGGAAGCGTTCTCATAGCCGTCAGCGGTGTCGTGAGGTAGCGCAGGGGTTTGCGAAACGCGTTCGCCGGATCCATCCGCAGTTCAATCATCTTCGAAACCGCTTCCAGGGTATCGCGAAAGATGAATCGAGCCCGGTCCATCGTGCCGAAGAGGTTGGAGACGCAGCGAAAGCGGGATCCCTTCACGTTAAGAAACAGCAGCGCCGGCCCCCGGTGGAGATACACGCGGCGTTGAATTTCGGCCATTTCCAGATGGGGATCGACTTCCTCGGTGACGCGGACCAACTGACCGTGGCGTTCCAGATCTTGCACGCAGTCTTCCAGAGAGCGATAGCTCATGTTTCAGTTGGTTTCTCCACGGCCGCGTAAGTATAAAGAAAAAAAAAGAAAAAGTGAAGAAAGAACCCCGGAGATCATGCAGCGTATGGAGGAAGGAAAAGATCAAGCCGATGAGCGACTATGCCGATGGATGGTGGTTGTGAAATGCGCGGAGCCGTTTCTCGAGATCGGGGAACTGGCTTCGGTCCACGAGGGACACGCACGCCCTGAGCCCTTCCGCACGATCCGATCCCGTGATGGCAAGCGAAATGGCGCTGACGCCGTAGTACAATAGTCTTTCAAGCAGCTCCTCCCCCGTAAAGCCGGGATAGGCGAACGTGAAGTAGAAGCCGTCAGCAATGGGACGGTCGATATCCGTATCGTACACGATCCGAAATCCGTTGTCGGTGAAGAGCTTTTTCATGATCTTCGCTTTCTCGCCGTACTCCCTGACCTGCTCGACAAAGTTGAGCGTCCCGTCGTTCGAGGCTTTCAGCATGGCGGCCAGAGCGTACTGTGCCGAGTGACTCGTTCCCGCGCTCAGAGCGTACAGCGTGCCGAATATCATGGCCTGGCCAAAGTGGTCGGTTGTGTAATGACTTCTGAGCGCCTCCGATCGCATATGGAAAACCTTGTCCGACACCGCCATCATACCGATGCGCTGTCCTGCGTAACTGAATGCCTTGGAACTGGATATCAGCAGGATGAAGTTCTCGGTATACTTGCCCACAGACGGTTGGAACGGACTCTGCCCCGGTTGGGACATATCCCGCCGGAAGTCCATGCCGATGTAGGCGAGATCTTCGAGGATGACAACGCCGTACTGCGTTGCAAGTTCCCCTATGATCCGAAGCTCCGAATCGGTAAAGCAAATCCAGGCGGGGTTGTTCGGATTGGAATACAGCGCACAGGATATGTTTCCCTGCTTGAAAAAAGACTCCAACTTGGCTCTCAGCGCTCCCCCGCGGTAGTCGTAGACGTCGAAGGAGACATACTTAAGGTTGGCCACGCGATGCTGTTGCTTGTGTACCGGGAAACCGGGATCGATGAAGAGCGTTGTGTCCTTTCCCTCGTTCAGGCGGTTCAGCGTAATAAAGGCCGCATAGCTGCCCTGCATCGAGCCCACCGTGGGGAGGCATCCTTCCGGGGATACCTCGATATCGACAAAAAGCCTCACAAAACGGCTAATTTCCCGTTTCAGTTCGGGGATGCCGTCAATGTCCGGATAGATCGCAGCCACGCCCCTTCTAAGGGCATCGATTTCAGCCTGGACTCCCACCTGCGTCGCGGGGAGACCCGGGATCCCCATTTCCATTCTAACAAACCGTTCACCGGTTTCCCGCTCGATGGTGTCCACCAGACGCTTTATTTCGCGGATAGAAGCTTTACCAATTGTGGTGATTCGGCTCTCCGCGATCTTCCTGGAGACTACGTCGAAATTAATCGGAGTGTCCGTTCTCATGGCCCTGCCCGCTCAGTTTGACCGTTGGAGACGCTGATCCGTGCGTCTACTGCGACGATGGAGTCGCCGCCGGCGACCATTGGGTTTAGATCCAATTCTTCGATCTCCGGAACGGCTTCCACCAGTCTCGACAGTCGCAAAACAATATCGATAAATTTTGCTTTGTTCACAAGCGATTGGTTGCGAAAGGACTCAAAAAGGCTCCGGCTTCGAAGGCTGCTGACGAGTCCCTCCACCTCCGAGTTGCACAAAGGCGCAAGTCCCACGGCCACATCGCGCAGGGCCTCGACCAGCACACCCCCCAATCCAAACACCACCACGTGGCCGAATCCAGGCTCCCGTTTGGCACCCGCAAACAACTCGACACCCCTAACCATGGGTTGCACCAAAACGCCGACCGCCCCGGAAACGCTCATCAGTCGCTTGAATGCCCGGTCAAGATCCGAATCTGAAAAGAGACCGATCTCCACTCCTTTTACCTCCGTCTTGTGAAGCGGGCCAGCCACTTTCATTACCACGGGTGTTCCTAATTCGCGGGCAGCCCGGAGCGCCTCATCGCCGCTTTCCACCAGACGCTCCTCAACGACCGGAATGGAAGCATGAGTCAGAATTTCCCTGACGGTGGGTGGATCCAGAAAACCGCCCCCGGAATGGGCAATCATCTGACGTATCTCGTCTACCGGCATCGGAATGGCGGAAACGGTTTCCTCTTCGGACGGACGAGATGTATGATAGGACCGCGCCATTGCCCGCGCGAGCGATACTTCATCATGGAAATATATCCCGCCGCCGGCCAGGAACGCATTGAGTTCGCTCTTAGCCGTTGAGGGGCTGGGGAGAACCACGTACAACGGCCGGCTACCGGTCTTCCACCTCTTCAGGAGCGCTTCGTGACAATCGAACGTGGCGGTCATGCCGGGAGTGCCGAATATAGCCATCACGCCGTCGACTCCGGGCAGCCGTTCCACATGAGTCAAAACCGCCTCCATGTGGCGGGCGGTACCGGTAGCCAGGAAGTCAATCGGGTTGGCCGTCGATGACCCGG
This sequence comes from Bacteroidota bacterium, assembly GCA_037445875.1. Classification (GTDB taxonomy): domain Bacteria; phylum CLD3; class CLD3; order SB21; family SB21; genus JBBIJR01. The sequence goes on from JBBIJR010000012.1 coordinate 9,739, forward strand.
GCAGAAGTTGTCTCAGCAGTTCCGGTTCATCGAAGTGCGGTAGTTCGAGACCCTCCTGCGTCAACGCGTCGGCTGCCATAACCCCCGGTCCCCCGGCGTTGGTAATCACGGCGATTCTTGGACCCTTCAACGGCCGGTGCATGAAGACACAGGCGACGTTGACCAGTTCTTCCTTGCTCGCACATCGTACGATCCCTGCCTTCCGAAGCAAGGCATCGATCGCCGTATCTGAACGCGCCAGTGCGCCGGTGTGGGACGTAGCGGCCCGAATGCCTGCCTCGGATGCTCCCGCCTTGATGGCCGCTATCCTGCAGCCTTTGCGAATCAGTGAAGACGCGTGTTTCAATAGCTTCTTCGGCGCCACGATCTTTTCCGCATAGATCAGCTTGACCCGCGACGATTTCACCGGATCAAACCGGTCATCCAGGTATTCGAGGATGTCCTCGATGCCGGTTTGGGCGCTGTTGCCGACGGAGAAAACGCTGGAAAACGTAAGGCCCATCGGTATTCCCAATTCCATAATGAAACACGCCGTCGAGCCCGATCCCGAGATGAAATCACAGCCCTGTGAATCCAGTTTCGGTACAGGACTGGTGAATACGCCCTGGTAGGCCTGCGTCATCACGCCGATACAATTAGGACCGATCAAACAGGCTTTTGCTTCATCGACCGTGCGAACAAGTTCGGCTTCGAGTCTTCGTCCTTCCTCGTTTTCCTCCCCAAAGCCAGCCGAAAGAACAATGAAGCTCCTCGTTCCTTGCCGGACGACTAAGTCTTGTACGATCGGCACGACGTGCTTGGCTGCGACGGCGACGATCGCCAGGTCGGCGGACGGTAGATCGGCCGCACGGGCGAAGCTGCGGACACCCTGAACGGACTTCTCCTTTGGATTCAGCACGTAAACATCCCCCTCAAACGAACCGGCAAGGAGGTTGGCCAGTACCTTTCCGCCCGGTTTGACCGTGTCGGTCGAACCTCCAACAACCACTATGCTTCGCGGATGTAGCAGCGAATCGTGGATCATACCTCACATGCTTCGATCGGCGTAAGGTAATGTTTGCATCGACCCTATTCCATGACATTTGTCAGGGATTGCCTTGACTATACCGGCCGGAATAAATAGATTGCGCGGTCGCATTTCTACCGGTGTTCCCGCCGACGTATCTCTGGATGTTTCCGCTCAACCTAACTCACAGGAAGATCCATGGGCCAACAAACGTTTGACGTAATTCTGCTGAACGGTAGACCGGCTGCCGGCAAATCCGAGATCATTGACTACCTCAAGAAAACGGAGTTGGAAGAACGCATTCGTCGGTTTCACGTCGGCGCCTTCGAGGAGATCGACGACTTCCCCATGCTGTGGGAACGGTGGGAGGACGATAACATATATCAGAAATACGGCAAAGAGCGTCTCTACACGACCGAAGGTCTGTACTTCAAGGAACAGTTCTTTTGGACCTTCCTTATAGAGAAGATCAACATGGCCTACGCGAAGCGGATCCGCGAAGACGACTACCACGACCGCATGACGTCGATCCTCGAGTTTGCACGGGGCTCTGAACACGGCGGCTGGAAGCAGGCCTATGCCACACTCAGTGACGAGGTTTTGTCGAGGGCTGCAATTGTCTACATCTCGGTCACCCATGAGGAATCTCTGCGCAAGAACCGCCGCCGCTACAAACCGGACCAGGCTGACAGCATACTGTTCCACGCATTGGAGGATGAAAAGCTGGACAGGTTGTACAGGGTCTCTGATTGGGACGAGGTTTCGAACGGAAAGAAGTCCGGCTCCATTCGTATCCGCCGCTTCGATGTTCCTTTCGTGGTCTTCGACAACATGCCGGAAAAAACCGACAAACCCGACCTCCTGGCCGGCCATCTCGAGGAGGTTATGCAAGAACTCTGGAAGCTCCGAAGGAGATAACGAGGGCACACCCATGTCGAGATTCTCACGCAATCCGGTCGGGCACTCTGTGGCCTTCCGCCGGCGCCGGGCTCTTAACTGGCTGACACTCGGTCTGACCTATGCGTCGATGTACATGGGCCGGTATAACCTCAGTTTTGCGAACAAGGCCCTTTCGGATACCTATGGATGGGACAAGACACAGATCGGATCGATCATTACGATCGCACTCACGATCTACGGTGTTTCTGCCCTGTTCAACGGGCCCGTAGCGGACAAGATCGGCGGGCGTAAGGCCATGTTGATCGGAATCTTTGGAGCGGTCGTTTTCAACCTGGCTTTTGGATTCGGCGCCCATGTGGGATTCCTCGGCACAGGCAATCTGCTGATCGCTTATTTTGCCTCGGCCTGGGCATTGAACATGTACTTCCAATCCTACAGTGCGCTCGCTCTGATCAAGGTCAACTCGGCATGGTTTCACGTTCGCGAACGAGGCGTATTCTCAGCCATCTTCGGCTCCATGATTCAGAGCGGCAGGGCATTGATTTTTTTCGTGGGTGGAATCGCCGTGACACTGCTGCCGTGGCAGTGGGTCTTCTTCATCCCGGCTGCTGTGATGTGCCTCATGGGAGTGCTGACCCTTCTTCTGGTCCGGGATTCTCCGGAAGAAACGGGCCACCCGGCCTTTGATACCGCCGACGCGTCGAGCGGCGATACAGAGGCAGTTAACTTCAAGTACTTGTTTCGCAAAGTATTCACCAATCCCATTACACTTACGATCGCCCTTGCCGAGTTCTGCACGGGTTTCGTGCGGCACGGCTTTGAACAATGGTTTCCGCGCTACATGCAGGAGGCCCATCACCTGCCCCTGGATTCCGAGGTATTTCAGAAAGGTGCCATGAGCGTTGTAGTGGCAGGCATCCTTGGGGCGTTTACTGCGGGTACCGTCTCCGACTGGATATTCGGCTCCCGCCGCCCACCGGTGGCGTTCCTTGGTTACAGCCTTCAGATCGTATGTCTCGGGATCATCTGGTGGGCCCCGGGGCTGACCTGGATCATCGTTGCCTTTGTGGTGAACTCGTTCGCGATCAGCATGGTACATTCGATGCTGTCCGGAACGGCCTCCATGGATTTTGGGGGCAAGAAGGCCGCGGCTACCGCCACCGGTATGTTTGACGGAATGCAGTATGTCGGCGGCGCCGCCGTGGGCTCAGGCATGGGCTGGCTTCTGGAAACGCTGGGCTGGGGCAGTTGGGGTCCTTCCATGATTGGTTTCTCGTTTGTCGGCGCTATGCTCATGATCCGCCTGTGGAACGAGGCGCCAAGGACAAGGTCCGCTGCCCATTGAATTCAGCGCGGTTCGCTCTTTCTTCCTTTCCCACAGCACACCGTCTGCCCTGAGGCTCCCCTACTCCCCAAATTCATTTGATTTTTTGGGACCCTTTGTATATATATGGCATTGTTTTTTGCAAACGAGCGTTTCTCAAGCATCGAAATGTTCAAAGAACTAAGTTCCCAGGACGAGCTTCCCCTCCTTGAAAAGGAGGTGCTCGAGTTCTGGATGACGCACGGCATATTCAAGCGAAGCGTAGACGAACGCAAAGCGGACAGGAGATTCGTTTTTTATGAGGGTCCGCCCACCGCGAATGGTCGTCCCGGCATCCACCATGTTCTTGCTCGTTCCATGAAGGACTTCGTGTGCCGCTTCAAGACGATGCAAGGTTATCGGGTTGAACGCAAGGGCGGATGGGACACGCACGGCCTGCCGGTCGAAATCGAGGTCGAAAAGGCCCTGAAGATCAGCGGCAAGAAGCAGGTCGAAGACTATGGCGTGGAAGCGTTCAACAAGAAGTGTTACGAGAGCGTTTTCAGCTACAAGAACCTCTGGGACGATCTGACGGACCGTATGGGCTATTGGGTGGACCTCGACGACCCGTACATGACCTGCACCAGCGAGTACATTGAATCCGTCTGGTGGATTCTGAAACAGTTCTTCGACAAGAATCTCATCTACAAGGGTTTCAAAGTCGTGCCCTATTGCCCGCGCTGCGGGACTCCATTGTCGTCACATGAGGTGGCACAGGGTTACGAGGAGGTCAGCGATCCATCCGTCTACATCCGCCTGAAGGTCAAAGGTCTGGAGAATACGTTCTTTCTAGTCTGGACGACCACTCCCTGGACCCTGATCTCCAATGTCGCATTAGCCGTAGGTCGGGATATTCCGTATGTCCGGCTGAAGTACGAGGATCATATCCTGATCCTGGCGGAAGCGCGCGTACCGGAGATATTCAAGGGCGCCTCCGTTGAAGTCGTCGAACGCTTTCCCGGCTCGGACCTCCTCGGCCGGGAGTATGAGCGGCCATTCGACTTCGTCCCCGTGGACAAGAAGGGCTTTTACGTTATCCACGGAGACTTCGTCACAACGGACGATGGCACCGGCATCGTTCATACGGCCCCGGCTTTTGGAGAAGACGACTACATCGTCTGCAAGGCCAACGGATTGCCATTCATACGGCCCGTGGACGCCGCCGGACGGTTTGAAGATATCGTGACCGATTTCAAGGGACGCTTTGTCAAGGACGCCGATCCCGACATTATCGCCGACCTGAATCGACGAGGTATCCTCTTCCGCTCGCAGAAGATCAAACACAGCTATCCTCACTGCTGGAGGCACCACACTCCGCTCATCTACTACGCACGCGACGCATGGTACATTCGCACAACGGCGTTTAAAGACCGCATGGTTGCCAACAACGATACCGTCGGATGGTTTCCACCGGAAATCAAGGACGGCCGCTTCGGAAACTGGCTTCGAAACAACATCGATTGGTCCCTGTCTCGTGACCGGTACTGGGGCACACCGCTGCCGATCTGGGTGCACGAGGAATCCGGCTCGACGATCTGCGTGGGGAGTCGGGAAGAGCTGAAGAAGGGCCGGATGCGCGACGGCAGACCGGTGCCCGAAGATCTCGATCTGCATAAACCGTATGTAGACGACGTGATCTTCGAGCGGGACGGCAAGGTGTTCACCCGCACCGCAGAAGTAATCGATGCCTGGTTTGACTCCGGAAGCATGCCTTACGCCCAATGGCACTACCCCTTTGAGAATAAAGCGGTCTTCGAAAACCAGTATCCTGCCGACTTCATCTGTGAGGGCATCGACCAGACGCGGGGCTGGTTTTATTCCCTGATGGCTATTTCGACCTTTCTCTTCGACCGCACGCCCTATCGCCACGTCGTGGTGAACGAACTCGTACTGGACGCGGAGGGCAACAAGATGAGCAAGTCGCGGGGCAACGTTGTCGATCCGTTCGAGATGCTCGACCGGTTTGGCGCCGATGTCCTCCGCTGGTATCTCCTCGTAAACACGCCCATCTGGTTGCCCAAACGTTTCGATGTAGAGGGTCTCGCCGAGGTCAAGAAGAAATTCTTCCGGCCGCTTATCGAGACCTACAAGTTCTTTACGCTCTATGCCAACATCGACGGGTTTGACCCGGCCGGCATCACGGTGGATATGGGAGGACGTCCTGAAATGGACCGCTGGATCCTTTCGCGTCTTCAGAGCGTCATCGGAGAGGTCCGGGAACATCTGGACCGCTACGATACAAGCAAAGCGGGTCGAGCCATCCAGGAATTTGTTGATCTCGACCTGTCCAATTGGTATATTAGACTTTCCCGGAGGCGATTCTGGAAGGGAGAACGTGGCGCGGATAAACATGCGGCCTACCTGACACTGCACGAGGTACTGGTTGCGGTATCCAGACTGATCGCTCCTTTCTGCCCCTTCCTCGCCGAACGAATATATTGCAATCTGACCAATCGTTCGGGACAACCCCTCGACGGGTCATGCAGCGTTCACCTTGCTACGTATCCCCTTAAGGATTCTTCTGCACAGGACAGGACCCTCGAGGAGAAAATGAGTGCACCGCGGCGTGTGGTGCAGTTGGGTCGTTCGTTGAGAGAGCAAAGGAGCCTGAAGGTCCGGCAACCTCTTTCGCAGTTGATCGTGGCGACCGACCGGCCGGCTGTTCGCAAACACATCCAGGACTTTGCCGACATCATTCAAAGCGAACTGAACGTCAAAGCGATCAACTTCACCGAAAACGCGGAGAGTCTCGTTGATCTGCGTATCAAGCCCAATTTCAAGGCGCTCGGGCCGAAGTTCGGGCAGCACGTAAAGCAGATTGTCGGCACCGTCAACGGGTTCGGGCCGATGGAGATCGAGGCCATTCAGCGGGAAGGACAGATCATGATCCACGTGGGCGGCCATGAATTCGAGATTACGCGCCAGGACGTCGAGATCCTCCATGAGGAAAAGGAAGGACTTGCCGTTCAGTCCGACGGAGAACTCACGGTGGCCATTGACACCCAGTTGACGGAGGAACTGATTGAGGAAGGGATTGCCCGGGAGTTTGTAAATCGGATTCAGCATCTTCGCAAGGAGGCCGGTTACGAGGTGATCGACCGAATCCGCGTCCGGTTTGAAGGCCCGCCCGTCGTACGAGAAGCCATTGAGAGGCAAAAGCAATACGTTTCGAGCGAAACACTCAGTCATGAGATCCTGGCCGAGTTTGAAGATGGTGATCGGGTCGGCGAATACGACCTCAACGGCCACCGGGTACGAATCAGCGTCCGGAGGGGCTAGGAAAGCGCTGTGCATATATTTCCACCATTATTATTTCCGTGAGGGGATCATGAAGAAAAAGGACCTTGAGTACTTCAAGAAGCTCATCCTGGAGGAACAGACCAAAGTTCTGAAGGATATGGGCTACATCAAGGAGACGTTGATGGACGGCACGATGCGGGAGGCATCGGGTGACCACTCGGCCTATGCCTTCCACATGGCGGACCAGGGCAGCGATACCTACGATCGGGAGAAGACGTTCATGCTCGCCGCACGGGAGAACAAGTATCTCTCGGAACTGAACGACGCGATGTGCCGCATCGACGACGGAACGTACGGAATATGCATGATCTGCAACAAGGACATCGAAAAGGAGCGGCTCGAAGTCGTTCTCGTGGCCAAGTACCACGTACAGTGCAAGAAGCAGCTCGAGAAGGTGAAGAACAAGGAATCTCAATCTGAGGTCACCGATTACTAAAGCGACGGGATTACGTTGAAGATCTACTGGGTTGCCGTTGTCGTTGTCAGTCTCGATCAGCTTTCCAAACTTCTGATCAAGAGCTTCATGACCCTGCACCAGATTGTGCACGTGTTCGGGTCGGGCCTGCAATTGACCTATCTTGAGAATCCCGGAATGGCTTTCGGGATCCGCTTTTTTGAAACCCATCCGTTCTGGGGCCGCTGGTTCTTCTCCTTTGTTTCCGTGGTTGCCTCGGCGGCCCTCGTTTGGTACATCCACCGGGTCCGCCACGAACGAACCGCCTATCGGTTCTCGCTGGCCCTGATTCTCGGCGGCGCCGTCGGCAATCTGGTCGACCGCGTCTTGTTCGGCCGGGTCGTCGATTTTGTCGACGTAGACCTCCCGGACTGGATCGGACTCCAGCGCTGGTACGTGTTCAACGTGGCCGACGCGGCGGTCGTTTGCGGTATGATCATCATGACCGCCTATGTCCTGTTCAGCCGCCATAGGCCATCCCACGCGGAGGACACCGTGCCGAACACCGAAACCGGTCGGTCCCTGGAGCTTCAGGAACCCAGGGGAACCGCTTTGGAATAAAAGAATCTTACCAACGTTGAAGCATAGTCGATGAGAAAGAGTTGAACCCTTCAGGAGAGCAACGATGAGCCATCCGATCATACTAACGGACAATACATTTGAAAGAGAGGTGCTGCAATCCGCCGTACCGGTCATGGTCGATTTCTGGGCCACGTGGTGTGCACCGTGCCGCATGATCGCACCGGTCGTCGAAGAAATGGCAAAGGAATACGACGGCAAAGCCAAGATCTGCAAGATCGATGTGGATCAGAATCCCGTTGTGGCCTCGAAATTCGGCATCATGAGCATACCGAGCATTCTCTTCTTCAAGAACGGAAAGCTGGTCGACAAGGTCGTCGGCGCTGTGCCCAAGAACCAGTTGGTCAACAAGCTGAGCACAGCGATGAGTGCCAACTGAACGCGAGCCGGCTCGGAGACCCTCCCCGGGCACCCGATATTTCTTTCTGCGAATAAAAGGCCGACCGTGCGCTGCGGTCGGCTTTTGTTTTGTACGGCCCTGCCATTAGCCTTGATTTGGGCGGCCGACTTCAATATATTTTTGCAGCACACCGAGTTTGAAAGCATCTGTGATGTCCGATCCTCGACTGCCGTTTGAATTCACCGACGAGGAGATAGCCCTGCGGGACGAGGTTCGCCACTTTGCTCAGCAGCACATCGCTCCGGTGGCGGCCGAGTTGGACCGGACAGCCGCCTTTCCCGCCGACAACATCCGCCGCATGGCCGAGCGAGGATGGTGCGGAATTCCCTTCGAGCGTAAGTACGGCGGCCTCGGCCAGAGTACCGCGGCCTACTGCCTCGCCGTGGTGGAAGTCTCCCGTGTCTGTGCTTCCCACGGCATCACCATTGCCGCCCATACCGGTATCGGATGCGGCCCCATCAATCTGCTTGGCACCGAGGAGCAGAAACAGCAATACCTCCGTCCGCTGGCCCGCGGCGAAAAACTCGCCTCCTTCGGGCTTACCGAGCCCGGTGCCGGAAGCGACGCAGGGGGAACACGAACGACGGCAGAACGGCGCAACGGGAACTACGTTGTCAACGGCTCAAAGATATTCATTACCAGTGCAGGTTTCGCGGATGTCTTCGTCATCACGGCCGTGACCGACCGCACCAAAGGAAAGAAGGGCATCAGTTCCTTTATTATTGAAAAGGAGTTCCCCGGATTCCTCGTCGGGAAGAAAGAAGACAAGATGGGATGGAGGGCCTCGGATACGCGAATGCTTCATTTTGAGAATATGAAGGTACCGCGCGAGAACCTGCTCGGCCATGAAGGCGAGGGATTGAAGGGCTTCCTGCGCGTATTGGACGGAGGCCGGATAGGAATGGCTGCTTTATCTCTTGGCATAGCCCTCGGGGCCTTCGAGGAAGCGAGGGTTTACGCCCAACAGCGCCGTCAGTTCGACCGAGCGCTTTCGGAAAACCAGGGTATCCAGTTCTTTCTGGCCGACATGGCGCTCGGTATCGAATGCGGATGGCACCTGGTACTCCATGCGGCCCGGCGCAAAGACGCGGGGCTTCCCTACACGCGGGAAGCGGCAATGGCCAAACTCCAGACGTCCGAATTGGCCATGCAGACAACTACTCGAGCCATCCAAATCATGGGAGCGGTCGGCTGCACGGACCGCGCGAACGTTGAGCGGTACTTCCGCGACGCAAAGATTTGTGAAATCGGCGAAGGCACCTCTGAGATCCAGCGCCTGGTAATCTCCCGGGAAATCCTGAAGAACCCAACGTATGCGGCCATCTAAAAACAAGATCGTTCGGCGCCTGCATCTTGCCCTCCTCCCTTTCAGGCGGTTCCTCCTCAACAAGGATCACCTGGCCATCCGCATTGGCCTGATCCTCGCCTTGATTGTCGTTCCCGTCCTGCTGTTTCCCGGAAACGAGTTCACTCAGTACTCCGAGTACAAGATCGGCGTCTTCTCACCCCAGGAGGTCCGTGCACCGTTTACGTTTCCCGTGTACAAGAGCCAGGAGCAATTGGAGGTGGAACGCAAAGAGGCCGAGAACCTCATCGCACCCGTTTTCGATCGCAATTCGGACGTAGCAACGTTGCAGATGGCTTCTCTGGACGAACTCATGTCGATGTTCGAACAGCTCAGAAGTTCGCCGAAGCCCCTGCAGTACACGGACAATGAGGGCAAGACGCAGACTTACATCCCCCAGGCTTACGATTCGCTCCGAAACGGCATCAACCGCAAATTCGGCATCAATGTCGTCGAAGACCGCTGGCAAGTCCTGCAAACCCGCGATCCCAACGCCGTTGAGTCCCTTGTAAGGCCGGTTGCCAGAAAAGACACGGTGGGGCGGCCACTGATGAAAGCGAGAGTTGGCAAGTACCTCAGTCTCTCCCAACTTCAGGAATTCGCCCGCAACCTCTCCTTTATCCTGGCCGATCAATTTGCACTCGGTGTCATCAATCTGGACAAGAATAACTTCAAGAGCCCCATTTCGCCGATAAATATCCGGGAAGGCCAGCAGGAGCGCACCGAGTTCGTGAAGAACGTCAACGATATCGATGAAGCCCGCTATCGCGCGCAGGACGTCCTTCGGAATTACTACGCCGATTCGCGCATGGTCAATATCGGATACGAAATCCTCTCGAAATTCATCACACCCAACATCCTGTACAACGACTACGAAACCAAACGCAGGAAGATCGATGCCGTCAACACGGTACCGCAGACGTACGGGTTCGTTCTCGCGGGCGACATCATCGTAAACAAGAACGAGACGGTGACGGCCACGATTCATCAACAGTTGAAGTCCCTCGAGCAGGCATGGGCGGAAAAGAGAATTCTGGAAGGCGGCATTAACTGGATTCTGCCATTTGTGGGCCGATCTCTCCTGGTGTTTGCCATGATGTTCTTCTTGCTCGCCTACCTGTATTTCTATCAGAAGGACCTCCTGCAGAGTGTTCAAAAACTGACTCTGCTGGTTATTCTGATTCTGATGGAGCTGACATTCTACTATATTTTTATCCATATTTTTGATTTCTCCGTCTACGTCATTCCCATCGTGCTTAGTTCCGTGCTGTTGACCACGCTCTTTGACGTGCAGCTTGGCTTCATAGGGACAGCGTCGATAAGTTTTCTGATCGGGGCCATGCAGGGCAATGAGTACACCACCACCATCGTGCTGTTATTCGTGGGCTCCATCGCCTGCCTGTCCGTGACCAATCTCAGTAAACGACGACATGTGTTCAATTCCATACTGTGGGTTTCCCTGGCGTACGCCTTTATCATCGTTACGACCAGTTTCGTCAAGTACAACGATTTCACGGAAATCTTTACGCGGGATTTGCCGTACGGTTTGCTGAGTGGGATCTTGTCGATGCTGGTGGCCTTCGGATGCCTGGTCCTGTTCGAGTCGATCTTCGACGTCTGTACGGCGTTCACACTTCTGGAGTTGTCCGATTCCAACCATCCCCTCCTTCAGCAACTTGCCATCAAGGCCCCGGGGACGTACCACCACAGCATCATCGTTGGAAATCTGGCCAAGGCGGGCGCGGAAACCATCGGCGTCAATTCCCTCCTCACGCGAGTCGGCGCTCTGTATCATGACATCGGGAAGATGGACATGCCGGAGTATTTTGTCGAGAATCAGATCAGCAATCACAACAAGCACGAGTCATTGGCGCCCCGCATGAGCGCCCTCATTCTGATATCACACGTCAGTGTAGGCCTGGAGCTGGCTGAGAAATACCGGCTGCCCAAGGCGATCAGGAACGTGATTCCGGAACACCACGGTCGCCAGCTGATCAGCTATTTCTACCACAAAGCGCTGGAATCGCGACGGCCCGATGAAACGCTCGAGGAGGATGATTTCAAGTATCCAGGCCCACGGCCGAAAACCAAGGAATCCGGAATCATCATGCTGGCCGACGGCGTCGAAGCGGCTACCCATTCGATCAAGGACCCCACGGCCGACCGTATCCGGGCGATGGTTCACTCGATCTTCGAGAACCGCCTCACTACCGGGGAACTGGACGACTGTGATCTTACGATCGGCGATCTTAAGCGGATTGAGGAGGTGTTTATGCCTATATTGCTCGGCATTCACCACGTGCGCGTGGAGTATCCCGGGCAGGCCGCTGTTCTCCTGCAATCCGACATGGCTGAACCCGCGATCATGGGATGATGCTGTGGTCGAGGTTGTCAACGCCTGTCCAAACCGGCGCGTTCCCACTTTGAAAATACGACGAGTGGTACGTCTCATTGCTGCCAAGGAGAGCCGAAGGGTCGTGGGCGCCCTCACCGTTGTCTGCATTGACAACCGCAGAATCCGCCGGATTAACCGGCAGTATCTTCGCCACGACCACGCGACGGATGTGCTGGCGTTCGATCTGTCGGACGGTCCGGATGCTCCGATCGAGGGAGAGATCTATGTGAGCCTGGAAATGGCTGCACGGCAGGCTCGCGAGGCGCGGGTGACGTTCACCAATGAGGTTCTCAGACTCGTGGCGCACGGCTTTCTCCACCTGTTGGGTTTCGACGACTCAACCGCCAGCCAGCGTACTTTAATGCTCGACACGGGCGAGAAATATCTTGCCGCCGCTGAACGGGACCCCTGATGCGTGCGTTTCCTTTTTCCCGGCGAACTCGTGAGTTCATCCGTGCGGCCTTGAGAGAAGATCTCGGCCCCGGTGACATCACCACTTCCGCCGTGGTTCCGCCGAACATGCTGGGTTCGGCCCGCGTCGTAGCAAAAGCGGCCGGCCGGTTGTGCGGAGTTCCCGTATTTGAGGAGGTTTTCAGACTCGTGGATCCCAAAGTTGTGATCGAGTGGCGTGCGAGGGATGGAGAATCACTGGAGAAGGATACCTTTATAGCGGAATTGAGCGGTCGGATCCCTTCCATTCTTACAGCGGAACGGACGGCTCTTAATTTCCTCCAGCGCCTCAGCGGCATCGCCACACTGACATCCCGCTTTGTGAAGGCTGCAACCTCAGGCAACGCAAGGATTGTTGACACCCGCAAGACCACCCCGCTGTGGCGCGAACTGGAGAAATACGCGGTCCGCATTGGGGGAGGCACAAATCATCGTTTCGGGCTGTTTGATATGTTCCTTATCAAGGACAACCATATTGCGGCGGCCGGGGGTGTCTCCCGGGCCATCCAAGCGACCTTGGAATTCCAGGCTGAGAGACATCTGCATTGCGCAATCGAAGTTGAAGCACGAACGGTGGAGGAGGTCAAAGAGGCCTTGCAATTCCCCATCCAACGGATTATGTTGGACAATATGAGCATGTCAGAGATCGAGACGGCCGTTGCACTCATCGGTGGCCGGTGTGAAGTGGAAGCTTCCGGGGGCGTGAACCTGGACAATGTGCAGTCCATCGCGGCATCTGGCGTAGAATACGTTTCCGTCGGGGCGCTGACGCATTCAGCCCCGGCACTCGACCTGTCTATGCTAGTCATGGGTCGCTAGTGGGAGAAATGGAGCTTGTATGGGTCGCACAGTAGTTACTGAGAAGAAAGTCATCCAGGCAGCCAAGACGACGAAAGAGATTGAGGTCCCGCCGGGTTCAGTGGTGACGCCTCTCGCGAGGGATGCGGCCAGAAAACTCCATGTTTCCATCCGATTCGTGACAACGGAGGACAAGGGCTCTCCTCAAGCTTCTGTCAAGCGCGGCGGTGAAGCCAAAGTAGCCCTGGGTGCCGATCATGGAGGCTTCACACTCAAGCACCGGATCAAGACACTCCTAACGGAAATGGGATTCCAAGTCGTCGACGTGGGGACTAACTCGCAGCAACCGGTTGATTATCCAGACTTTGCGGAATCCGTTGCACGGTTGGTCGCAGACGGTGATTGTTCCTGCGGCATCATGATCGACGGCGCCGGAATCGGGTCGTCGATCACCGCCAACAAAGTTCCCGGTATTCGCGCAGCGCTGTGCCATGATGTGACATCTGCTATCAACAGCCGGGAGCATAACAATGCAAATGTCCTGACCTTGGGAGCACGCATTACTGGCGAGGTGGTGGCAGAGCAAATTGTGAGAACATGGATGACAACCCCCTTCGAGGGTGGCAGGCATCAATCCCGGATCAACAAGATCACACAAATCGAGAAGAAGTACCTGAAGGGCTAACCAGGGTTATCACCTACGGGCGTTTCTATTGGTACAAACTCCACAATTTCGAGTCCATAGCCCTCCAGACCCACGTATTTCTTGGAATTGTTCGTCATAAGCCGCAGCTTCTTAACGCCTACATCAACCAGGATCTGTGACCCAACACCAAGGGTTCGCCAATCCTTGTCGGTATCCTGGGTGTGATGGCTGGCCACGGACGGCATTTCTCCAAACGGGTAAAGACCCAGTCCCCGGCTGTCCTGACCTCTCAGATACAAAAGGACTCCCCTACCCTCCTGCTCAATCATCCTCAGACAGTTGGCCACCTGGACGTTTTGGTCGAAGAAGGTGGAACCGAATACATCTGCCATCAAGCACTGGGAGTGCACGCGCACAAGGATAGGGTCCTGCGTTCGGACACTACCCTTGATGATCACAATATGCTGGTCGCCGTTGAGGATGTTCTCGTAGACTCGAACCGTGAAACGCCCGAAAACACTGGGCAGGTCAATGTCCGTCGCGAGCGAGCGGATGAACTTCTCCTTTTGCAGGCGATAGTCTATGAGGTCCTTGATGGTAATGATCTTTAGATCGAATCTCTGAGCCAGGTCGACCAGCGCCGGAACACGGGCCATAGATCCGTCTTCATCCATTATTTCGCACAGTACGCCCGCGGGATACAGGCCGGCCTGTCGGGCCAGGTCTACCGAAGCTTCCGTATGCCCGCTGCGCTCCAGAACCCCCCCTTCTTTGGCTATCAGCGGGAAGATGTGACCGGGCCGTGCCAGGTCCTCCGGACGACTCCTCGGATTGATGACCGTTTGGATCGTCGTGGCGCGGTCGGCAGCGGAGATGCCTGTGGTCGTCCCGTGACGCGCATCGATGGTAACGGTAAAAGACGTTGCGTGCAAGGCGGTGTTGTTGTTGACCATGATGTTCAGGTCGAGTTCCTCTGCGCGCTTGGGTGTAATAGCAAGGCAAATCAACCCCCGGCCGTGTTTGGCCATGAAATTGATCGCATCGGGTGTGACTTTCTCGGCCGCCATGATGAAGTCGCCCTCGTTTTCCCTATCTTCGTCGTCCACTACGATGATGACTTTGCCCTGCTTGTAGGCCTCAATGGCCTCCTCAATGGAGTGAAACGCCGACATTAGAATCCCATCTCCTTAAGCCAGGCTTCTGTAATGACCGACTTTGGTCCCGCGGCCGCACCCGGCAGTAGCTTTTCGATATATTTGCCGACCATGTCCACTTCGATGTTCACAAGTGCATCGGGCTCCTTGCCCGAGATCGAAGTAACCTCCCAGGTGTGGGGGATGATCGACACGTAAACGGTTCGACCCGCCATCTCGGCGGCCGTCAGGCTAATCCCGTCTACTGCAATGGACCCAACGGGGATCACGTACCGGACCAATGCCTCCGGCAGTTCAATGCCCATCCACCAACTCGTCGACCGGCGTTCGACGGAGACCACCCGTGCGACTCCATCTACGTGACCCAGGACGAGATGCCCTCCGAGCCTGTCCGACAACCTCATGGAGCGTTCGAGGTTGACTTCCGTACCGGTCCGAAAGGATCCGAGCGTAGTCTTCTTCAACGTTTCCTCTACGACATCCACTTCGAACGATCGTTCTTCGCGTCGGACGACCGTCAGACAGCAGCCGTCGACGGCTATGCTGCTGTCCACAACGACGTCCTCGAGGATCCGTCGAGCAGACACCGTGAAGCGCAACCCATCACCCAGCGCGGCGATGGATTTGATCTTCCCCTTTTCCTCTATGAGCCCTGTGAACATGCCACCGTAATCTACTTGCAATACCGGTCGAATAAGTCGCGGAGTTTCCTCACGGCCTCCGCATCCAGATCTTCATCATCTTTGACGCGCCGATACAAACGCTTGAACTCGTCGTCATCCGCAGCCTGCAGTTTGTGCCCGGCATAGTACTCAATCTCTTCACACATTTTTCGTATCTCGCTGAACGTCATGGATCAGTCTCCGTGTTTTCTCACGAAGTTCTCCAGGGACCATGAACCGCTCCCGCTGAAGAGCGCGGCCAGGGACAGCAATAGCAATTGAACCACCTGCTCCATTTCTCCGAATGTGCTGTGGCGATGGATGACCGCAAGGGATATCAACAATGTCAGCGCCAGCGCGAGACTTGCCTGTCGAGTAAGTAGGCCGAGCCCCACCATAATGCCTCCGAAGAACTCCACGCCCGCGATCGCGTATGAAGTGAACGCAGACATCGGCATACCCAATCGGGCGAAGTGATCGATCGATCGCTGTACCCCGGAACCCCACAGCTTGTGGTAGCCGTGATAGACAAAAACGACGGCAATCCCTAGCCGCAGAAACAGTACGGCAAGGTCGGCATGGCGTTGGAAGAATCTAAACAAGACACCTCCTAAGATGGTTTGTGTTCATCTGAAGTAGACAAGGAAATCAACGTACGGAATGAACGGAAATCCCTCCCAATCGAAGCCGGTGGGGCGAAAGAAGGCAAAGTCCACCGCGATGCCTTCGCCGAACATTCTCACGCCGAAGGAGACCAACGGATCTTCAGCCGGCACGAACCAGTTCTCGGAAACCACCGCCACTCTTCTGGATAGACGTTTCTCCCCGCCAACGACGAATACCGGCTCATTGGCCACCTCGTCGCCGGAAAAGCCGTACCCGACGCCGAACGTGAGGCTTGCGTCCCGGCTGCCGACCGTCGAGACCCCATAGGCGAGGCCGGCGGTTTCTCCTCCTCCGGTCAAACCAAGCCACAACGCCCCCCCCGCCACGTGCAGGTTGTCGCTGACCTTGAAACCGAGTTTGGGTGCCAGATACCACAACTGTTCATCTGCATCCGGGAACAGGGACAGGCCCCCGCCCAGTGCGAGGTTGTTCGTGATGCCCACGGCCCCGCCGTTGAAGAAGATGTATATGTTCTGAAAATACGCTTGGCCCTGTTCCAGCGATCTTGCCGTCGGCATAAGCAAAAGCCTGCTCGAATTAGGGTTCGGAAACCAGAACTCGTGCCCGACTCTTCGTCCTCCGCGGATTTCCCGGTATGCTGCTATCTTGTTTATTTCAATATCCAACACTCCGAGGTCGGTCGAGAACTTGATTCGATCCGCTCCGATCTCAAGGATGCGTCCCGTCAGCGACGACCCACCCTCAAGGTCGAGGGCCTGCACCACCAACGAGTCGACGACCCGCAGTTTGGAAGCGACCTCCTGAGATGTCGCAGGACTGCAAAATGCGATCCACGCACAGCAGACCAGAACTCGGGCCATGGTCACCTCCTGGCTACATATTCTTGTAGACCGGTCCCCCTCCCCCTTCGGGCGTTACCCATTGGATCACCTGATACGGATCGGCAATGTCACACGTTTTGCAGTGAACACAGTTCGAGAAGTTGATCCGAAGTTGAGTCGGTCTGCCCGGTTCGGGCTCGACCATCTCGTAAACCTGAGCCGGACAGAAATGTTGGCACGGGTTCCCAAACTCCTGCTTGCATTTCGAGTTGCAAATGTCGGTCACGTCTTTGGGAAGGATGACCAGATGGCACGGCTGGTTTTCTTCGTGCTTGGTGCCCGAATAATAGACATCGGTGAGCTTCTGAAATGTGATCTTTTCGTCGGGCTTGGTCTTTTCGATCGTCCCCCGGACTTCCGTGCGTTTCTTCATGTGCCGGAAGTCCTCTGGCAGCCGCGTGCGCTGTTTGGTACCACCGCCGGTCACGTAGATCTGCAGGCCGGATTTCAACATACCCCTGTAGAATCCACCGGCAAAGTTCTGCCTCCAGTTTCTTGATCGCCAAAGCTCCGCATAAGCCCAGCTGCGACGAAACAACGAGTCAAATTCCTGAAGGCCGTGGTCCGAAAAATCCCGCCGCTGCAGTGCTTCGAAGGCTGCCTCGGCCGCCAGCATCCCGGACTTCATCGCCAGATGAATTCCCTTCAAACGGGAGATGTTAATGAAACCGCCGGACTCCCCTATCAGCATCAGGCCGTCCGCGTAGAGTCTTGGCATGGACCAGTATCCGCCCTCGGAGACGGTCTTGGCCCCATAGGTCAACATCTTCCCGCCCTCCAACAAGCCCCGCATCAGTGGATGGGTTTTGAACGTTGTGAACGCCCCGTGAGGATCGAATGCCGGATGGGAATAATCCAGAGCGGAAACAAAGCCTAAGGAACACAACGTATCGCTCATCATATACAGCCAGCTCCCGCCGTAGTGGTCGGACGTAAGCGGCCAGCCGGCGGTATGCAAAACCGTGCCCTTCCTGAGTCGGCCCGAAGGAATCTCCCACAGTTCCTTGACTCCGGTTCCGTAAACCTGAGGATTCCGATCCCGATCAAGCCCGAGTTTCCGCACGGCCTCCTTTGTCAGGCTTCCCCGTGGCCCTTCCGAAAGGATGGTGATCTTCGCATGAATATCAACTCCCGGCTCGACATTGGCCTTCGGTTGGCCACGATGGTCTATCCCCTTGTCGCCGGTTCGTACACCGATCACCTTGCCGTCGCGATAGAGCAAGTCGCGTCCCGGAAACTCCGTGAAGACATTGACCTGATCACCAAATTCCTCGGTCAGTCGCTCCGCAAGCCACCGGGCGACTTTGTTAAGAGAAACGACATAACAACCATGGTTTCTCAGCGTCGGGGGGACAATAGGAAGTTTCAGTTTTCTTCTTCTCGTCAAGAAATACACCTTCTCGCCGGTGACCTCGCTTTCTATGGGAAACCCTCGTTCGACAAAATCGGGAATCAGTTCCTGGATAGCGATGGGGTCCAGTATCGCACCGCTGAGCAAATGGTCACCCACATTCTTTCCTTTTTCAAGGATCGCGATACCGTTTTCGAGTTCGACCCGTGCCGCCTGTACAACGCCCTTGTCGACACGTGCGTTGTGGTGGCTGATCAGTCGGGCCAGGTGGTATGCTCCAGAAAGGCCGGCCGGCCCTGCACCGACAAACACCACATCCATGTCCATCGTATCTCTGTGAATTTCTGCCATATCCAACTGCGGAAATGTCTGCCGTTCGAGGATTTGCGTCAATATACTGGTTTTGGCATTTCCGGGCAACCGCAATCTTGGGCCTAGAAAGAACTCGTCGCCCTCGAGGAGCATTACTACGCTGCGTGTGCGGTATGCTCCCTGTGCAAAAAGGCCCCTAATGGCGTTTCAATCTCGCCCGCAGACCTTGTTCTTGCTACGGAGGAGAATGAGAGCAACGGCCATGATAAGGGTCAACGGCTGTGAAGAAACCGGCCCGGCAGTTCAAGCGACTGACCAATAACCAGTTCCGCTGCGGCCAGGAGCGCAACCAGACCCAACAGCCACTGCCACCATTCCCGGCCGTAGCGCGACTGCAGTATGGTTGCCTCGAGATCCTCTTCCCCGTCTACGATAGACCCGGTCTGCCCGGGCAGGAGGGCCCGAAGAACGTCCTCGCCGGCAGTTCTTGGATCACTTTCCGATTCGGGGACATTCACGTCGAACAGGTCGATCGTTCCAGTGGGATCCTTCACCGCATATGTGCCCGGCGTGTTCACCGCGGACAAGCTCATCACGACGGCCGGACCGATCACTCGTAATCTGGGGATGATTTCGTTGCCGTCCGGATCGAGTATACGAACCTGATCCGGCTGGGCACTCCGGACCTGCAGTTCCACCGCGTCACCGCACACGAAGCCGTCTTCGGACCGATGCCGGCTGTACGCATACCGTATACTTCGATTGACCAGCGGGGCGAAGATGCCTTTGATGGGGAAGTTACTTGCTTTGAGATCCGCCGGAACCGAAAAAAGAAGCACGATGCCGCGCCCGCGTATGAACTCCGTAAGAAACGGCGATCGATCGGATAGTGTAATCAGTGTCTTGTAATCCTTCGGAGTGAGCTTCAGCGACCGGCGGATGCGAGGCGAGTCCAGTCGCCGGTCTCCGGGAACCCTGCCCGGCTCGAACATGCCCGCAATCAACGGATGGGAAAAATCAACGCCGGAGAATTCGATACCAGCGGACTCGGTCCAACCGGACCATTGCCCCAGCTGCAGAGGATTCAGCAACGACTCCGTGTATACGTTTTTGTCGGAACGTTCCCCGGGAAAGACCAGTAGCCCTCCTCCGCGTTCCACAAAAGCACGAAGCGCAGACGCCACTCCCGGACCCATACTGCCCACATTGTTCAAGATCACGACATCGTGGTCGTCGAACATCGTGGGTGTGAGCCGTTCGGATGGGCATGCGGTCAGTTCCACAGCGGTTGCATAGGTCGACGCCGGCTGAATGGCGAGTCTCAGAAAGAGATCATCGTCTTTGCCGACCAGGAGGGTACGGATGCGGGGCGGGACAAACCGATGGAAATAGGCGCGGTTGTCCCCCATCATTCGATCGTCCGCGAGCGCCGTGTAACCGGAACTGAACCCTGACGGGAGGTTCTCTACGCGAAAAGACCTGTCCACAGACTCCCCGGGCGGCAGGGTCAACGCGTTCTGCCACACGCGTCGGCCCCCGTAGTAACCGTTGATCAACCAGTCCGATGCCATCGAGGAGCCCTGATTGGAGACGGTCACGGTCACGTCCATCGATTTGCCGGCTTCGACCATTCGTTGGGTAAAACGAGGCTTACTTACACTCAGGTTCGATCGTTCAGGAATTGCAAAAGAGATGATGATCCCGCTCGCGGCTTCGGGCCAGCCGGAGGCAGGCAATACGTCGCCGATATCCGATTTCTGGAGGTCGGAAAGCAGATAGACTTCGACGTTCGGGTTTCTTGCGGTGGCTGCACATTTCGAAGCCCAGAACAAGGCCTCTTCCATTCGAGCGCGCCCGTACGATGGCTTTGCAGCGGCCAACAACGCTTTCCACTCGCCGAAAGTCTGGGTGAAACCCGCGCGCGGATCCGGGGCATCCAGAAAAAACACTACGGCTTCATCGTCTTCCTTGAGATAGTCCAGTATCCGGCTGGCCCGCGCGATTATGCGGTCAAATATGGGGCCGCGGTCCGTCACGTACGACGTGCTGAGGGAGTTGTCTATCAGCAGTATGACCGACGTTCGGTAATGGGCACCGATGTCCCCGCGGTCCGACACGCGGCTGATCGGCCGCGCAAAGGCCAGTACGGCGAGCAACAGCATGGCCGTCCGGAGCACAAACAGCACGATCTGTTGGATCCGCACCCGGCGCATTCGTTGTTGCTGAAGGGACTGGAGAAACTCCAGTGAACTGAACGGAACGATATGCGCCTTTTTTCGGTGCAGCAGATGGATGATGAGGGGGATGAGCGCCAGCGCGAGAAAGGAAAGAACGACTGTATTGAGAAAGGCCAGCATGAATGGTCAGCGATCCGTGGACACCGCTCGCTCTACCGCCGCGATGGTCCCGTCATACATCCTCAGAACCAAGTCCGACCTGGCCGCCAGGAGGTCGTTGTGTGTGACGATGACAAAAGTCTGCTTGTTCTCGCGGCACAGGGAGAACAACAGTTCATGGAGCGCCTCCGCGGTGTGGCGGTCGAGGTTGCCGGACGGTTCATCCGCGAGAACCAGCGACGGCTCGTTCATCAAGGCCCGGGCAACCGCAACGCGTTGCTGTTCGCCCCCGGACAATTCGTTTGGCCGGTGGTGACGGCGCGGTGCCAGACCCACCTTGTCGAGCAATCCGGCGGCCCGTTCCCGCGCGGATTCGGGCGCCTGCTGACCGATAAGCGCGGGCATCATGACGTTCTCCAGTGCGCTGAACTCCGGCAGCAGGTAATGAAACTGGAACACAAATCCGATCCGGAAATTCCGGAATCGGGCCATGGCTTCGTCTCCCAGCTCGGAGGTGCAAACTCCCTCGATCGTAACGTCTCCCGCCGTTGGACGATCCAGAGCTCCCATCAGGTGCAGCAGCGTGCTCTTGCCGACACCGGACGGCCCCACGATGGTGGTGAAGGCGGCCCGGGGAATTTCGAAATTCAGGTGCTCAAAAACCTTGAGGTCCCCCTTTTGCATCCTGTAGACCTTGGAAAGGTCACGCACCACAACTAGCGAATCGTCGTTCACAGCACCGTCTACCTCAGTTTCTCACTGTGGAAGCTTGTTGTCTGGCTTCCGCTGAACTCAACTTCATCCTTGTCCATGGCGCCGATAGCGGCAATCTGGGCCGTGATGCTTCCCCCCGTCAGTCGTCCTTCGCTGACCAGCATCTGGAAGGATCCGTGAATGATAATAGCATAGTCCGCCGTCAAGACGGGCCCCTCCTCCTCCACGTCGCCGTGACCCGACAACTCAACGTTCACTTCGATCGTCGCGACACCCTGATCAACGCTGGCCAGCATGTAGTCCCCCTTTACCGACGGCCGGTCCATGCGGTACTGCCGCCCGATCACGTCGAACATGAAGTGAAAGGTGTAGTAGTCGCTCACCTTCCATTTGTCACCCACCTTGAGAGGGTACGTTGGCAGAGGAACGAGGACATTCTGTATCAGACCCAACCCGCTGTCAAATGAGGCCTTTTTCAGGTTTTCCGTGTTCTCGTACCGCACACTGGAACTGTCAACGACTCCAAAACGATCGAAAGCATAGTACAAGACGTCGTTCTCAAACGTCCTGTGCATCTTGTACGTCAGATTCTCTCCGTTTTGTGTGAAGCGGGTCAATTCGATCGTGCTGGTAGTCCTGTACAGGTCGTCCTTGTCTTCGGTAACAGTCTGATAAACGTCGTAGGCAATCTCGCCGTAGGTTGCGTTCCTGTATCCCTGCGAAACCGTCGTCAGATTGCGGTAGGTGCTGGTTGACACGCGATATTTTTCTCCGCTACGGTACTTGTACGTAAGCGCAACAAGGTCTTTCTGAGCCCAGACACTCGGGACTGCCAGCCATACAAGCACTCCGCATGCAACCACACTTAATTTCATCGGTGTCCTTTCACGATCTTAATGCTTCAACCGGAAGCAGCCGCGATGCCTTCCTCGCCGGATAAAACGTCGAAAACAGGCAGATTACCAGAGACACGGTAATCACGGCAAAAAAATCGACCCATTTCAGTTCCATCGGCAGGGCCTCGAGGAAAAAAATGTCTGCCGGCAACTTAATGAACCGATATTGTATCTGCAGGAAACAGATCGAATATCCCGTGAGTGTGCCGACCAGAACGCCCACGCCTCCGACCCAGAGTCCTTGCCGTACAAAAATACCCGAGATCATCCTCGAGTCGGCTCCCATCGACTGCAGTATCCCGATTTCCGGCGTTTTCTGCATCACTACCATAATGAGCGTACTCACGATATTAAAGCTGGCCACCAGAATGATCAGACTCAGCAAAATCAGGGAGCCCCACTTTTCAAGGGCCATGGCCGTATACAGGTCGGCATGTTGGTCGTACCACGTCTCTACCACAAACCCGTCCCCCAGCCTTACCTGCAACTGTCTCTGCACATCCCACGAGTCTTCCACTCGACCCAGTTTGATATCCAGCCCTTGAACGCCTTGCTCCTGTTCGAACAGTGCCTGGGCCTCCGGGAGTCCGATGAAAGCGTACGCGTTATCGTACTCGAACATGTCCGTCTTAAAAACGCCGGAGAGCTCGAAACGGCGGGCTGCGGGGACACTGAACGGGCTGGTTACTCCTACCGGACTTATGACAGTGATCGTATCTCCGAGATTGGTCTCCAGATTGAGGTCCATGCTGTAACCAACGACAATCCCCGGAAGTCCGCCGTTTCGGGGTTCAAATCGAAGCGAACCCGACGACAGATCCCTGTCCAACGAACTGACCGTGCCGATGGTACTTTCCAGTGTGCCCTTCACGAAGGCAACGTGATTGCCCTGCCGCGATGTCACCACGGCCTTCTCCTGGATGAACGGTGATACACCGACCACGGACAAAACGCCGTTGAGGCTGTCTGAAAGGGTTTTCCAATCTGCTATGCTCTCGTCGTTCTTAGGCCGCACTTTCAAATGTGCATCGAAGCCGATAAAACGCGATTTTACTTCACGTTCAAAACCGTTCAGAATCGACAATACGAGAACGATGGCTGTAACGCCGACCGTTACACCCAGGATGGATATCAGTCCTATGATCGAGATAAAAATGTTATCCCTCTCCGGCTTCAGGTATCGCAATGCGATGTATCGTTCAACCCTCACGGAGTTCCACCTCATTCATACCTGATCGCGTCTACGGGATCCATGTGCGCGGCCCGGAGGGAGGGAAATACCGCCGCCAGAATGCACAGGAGTACCGCGAAAGCCGTTATGATCGCGAAGAAGTTTCCCTGCATGTCCACCGGGACCGAGTCCATGAAGTAGACATCCGAATTGAGCCCCACGAGACGGTATTGCCGCTGCAAACTGCACAAGACCAGCGCGATGAGGGAGCCCAGTCCCCCACCCAAAGCTCCGATCAACGCTCCTTCCATCAAGAAGACCTGCCGGATATGCCTTTTTCTCGCCCCCAGCGATCGCAGAATGCCGATGTCCCGGGTCTTTTCGATGACGATCATAAACAGCGTCCCGACAATATTGAAAGCAGCAACGACAATAATCAAACTAAAGACGACCATCATTACAAAGTTGTTCGTTTCCAGCCAGCTGAAGAGGCTCCGGTGCAGTTCCCGCCATGTCCGGCTGTAATACGGATAGCCCAGTTTTCTTCCGAGGAGTTCGGACACCTCTTCGGCTAGCTCCAGTTGTTTCAATCGGATCTCAAATCCCGTCAAGGCCGATCCGTAGTCAAACAGCGTTTGTGCATCCGCTAGGTCCACATATACGGTGACGTTGTCGTATTCGGCGAGCCCCGACCGGTAAATGCCCGCCACGGAGAATTGCCGTACGCGGGGCTGTTCTACGAAACTCATCGATTGCCGCAGACTGAACAACGTGACTCTGTCGCCGAGCCGGACCTGAAGTTTGTCAGCAAGCTTCTTGCCTATCACGATTCCTGGCAGTTCGCCGGCTCCCCGCTTAAGGCGTATGCGTCCGGGATCAATCGATGCCAGCAGGTCCTTCTCGATACTCAGCACGTCCCGCGCACGGTCTTCACGAATTCCTTTTACAATGATCCCCTCGGCTTTGCGGCGGGACCGTATCATGGCTTCCTTTTCGACATACGGTGATACCGCTTCCACGTCATCAATGGATTGAAGGAGGGATTCAATGGATGAGGCGTCGGTGATCGGCGTCGTCCCCTCGAACGTTTTGAGACGGACGTGGGCGTCGAATCCGATGAATTTGGATTTCATCTCCTTTTCGAAACCCGAGATGATGCACAGGGTGATGATGAGCGCCGCGGCTCCGAGGGCCACGCCCGAGATCGAAATGGACGCAATGAGCGAGATGAACCCCGTCTTCCGTTTCGCCGTAAGGTAACGGCGAGCGATCAGCAGTGTATAACTCATGCGTCCGATTCCCCCTTCCCCGCTACGGACTTCAGGCGTTCCAACATCCGATACTCGATTTCCCATTGGAGTCGGCTCTGGACCCGTTCACGAACCTGGCGATGATGATCCGCATCGTAATCCAGCATCTTGAGTTGCGTCTGCAGTTCATCTATGGCCTGGAGTTCCCGCCTCGCAAAGGAACGGGATTTCAGCCGGACCTGAATGCGGTCCGCGGATTCCTTGAGCCGCACGCTCTCCGCGCGGGCTTCTTCCAATTCCTCGAGCCTTGCCTCCGCGATGGCAACGCGCTGACGGATCTGTTCGAGGGGTTTGATCTCTTTCTCCAGCTCGACGTACTGCGCCCGGAGTCTTTCAATTTCTTGCGCGCGTTCGTCCCGTCGGATGCGCAGGGCAGAGCGGACCTCCTCGAGGTCCGAAGCAGCACTCGGTTCTGTGGGCCGGCCGCACGCCGGGCACGTACCGCGGGAAGACGCGACAAGCCGATCGAGCAGCTGAAGAGTATCCTCGAGGGTTTTGATGTCCGCCTTGCACTGAAACCCCGCCTCCTTTATTCGATCCAACTCCTCTTCCCATTGGTGCAGGCGGTTGAGTTCCCTCTTGTCGTATTCGTGCTCCGACAGGTAGGTTGAATACCGTGCGATCAGGAGCTTTTTCACATCCAGCTGGGTCTTCAGCGCCTCCCATTCCGCCTTCAATTCACTTTCCGTCTTCAATACCAGCGCCTCAAGTTCCCGGATGCCTTCCGTCACCTCGTTATGGCGGATCAGTTTTTCGGTCAGTTCCTCATCCAGCAGGCGATCTCGAACCAGTTGATCGTACCGCTCGCGAATCTCGTTTTCGCGGGCCGCCAGATCGGCCATCAAGGCCTCGGCGGCGGCCAGACTGGGCCGCTTTGCCATCCTGTGTCCTTTGGAGGAACGCCCGCAATATACAAGCCGCCCAAGGGTGAAACAAGCGATTTCGCGGTCAGATTTCTCGCCACGAGCGGACCCATTGAGTGCCGCACAGGAACTTAAACGGACAGTCGGGGCAGTGTTCTTCCAAACGGTCCGTGGCTCTAAACGGCACCGAGGGATCAAAGAGTTCGTCCAGCAGTTGGAACAGTACGTCTTCGACCAGTGCCCATTGAGCCGGCGTCGAACCGGGATCCAGGACCGATTCTTCAATCGAACTGGAAATCTGGTTGCGGCCGAGGAAATGATAAACTGCATGCACGGACGAAGCGGGCACCTGGTTCACGTCGGTGTACATGAGCGCATAGACCGGCAGTTGGAACGATCCGATCAAGCGCCATGTGGAACGGTCGCGGGCGTCCAGTTTGCCGAAGCGGATCTTGTAGCGATCGAGCCCCGATCCCGTCTTGTAGTCGATCAACACGATCCGCCCTGAACGGTTCTCGACACGATCGATGCGACCGACGAATGCATAGCCTCTCAACGTGGCCGCCAGCGGCTGTTCCACGCCGACCAACGACACGGGCTCCCGATCTAAAAGCGGTAGTTGGAAGTCGGTCAGATAGGCCGATAGATGATGGCGGATCTGTTCGTGGATCAGCGCCAGCCGGCCGGTCATCGTGTCGCCGAGCTCCTCTACAAGTACCGAATCGACGGTATGGATCATTTGTTCCACCGTGAGGGATGCGGGCGTAAGTTGCCTTCCGGTATGGGGCCGATAAAACCGCTCCATTACCGTATGAATCACATTCCCGATCTCCAGCCGCCCGATCTCCTCCTTGAGGCGCTGGCGCTCCGCCAGATTGAGGACGTGCGTGTAGTAGAACTGGAGCGCACAGCGGTTGTACATATCCAGTACGCCCGGCGACAGCCGAAGACCGCGCAGTCTGTCCATCGTCATCCCTGTCTTGTGTATGTCCGGCGGTACCTGCTGTCGAAGATCGATGGCGTACTGCAGAGACACGACAGGCGTGGACAGACCGGCTTTCTCCCGTTCCCACAGAATTCGCTCGACGAATCGACTCCGCACTTTCTGTCCATCTTCCACGTAGAAAAGGTGCACTTCATGCGCCTGCGACAGCAGCAGTTCAAAGTAGTACCTCTGGACCCGCTCCCGATCGGCTGGCGTGGGCAGCCCTAATCGTTCTCGCACGCCAGGCGGAAGTAGAAGATCGTGGGACGCGTGGCCGGGCAATACATCGTCATTGGCGTCCAACACAAACACAGTACCGAACCTCAGATTGCGGGTCTCCAGCAGTCCGAGGATTTGGAAGCCATGGAGGGGCGTGCCCGGAAACGGTACCTCCTCGGCCATCAGATAGCTCTCCACTACGGCCACGTACCCTCGAAAATCCCTGCAGCGGAGGTTACCTAATCCCGAATGGGCAAGCCGATGGAGAGCCGTCAAGATGGCATCCCAGAATGTCTCGAAGAACAGATGCCGGTCCGCCGTACTGCGATCAGCGAGAAACTCGATGACGGAAACGCATCGGTTGCAGAAATCGCAGACGTTCGAGACGGCATCGAACGCCCGGAGCGTCCGCTCGTGGATCGCCGTCCAATGCGTCCGGATGTCTTCGCGCGTAAAATCGTCAGCCACCGCCCTGATCCGCCGGTCGGCCCGGTCGAGGATTTGCTCGTTTCCTTCGATCTCCTCGAGCGTCAGAAACGTACGCATGGTATTCTCCACCAACACCTCTTCCACCGTGTGACAAAGGATGCGCGTAATGTCCGAGCGCTGCCCGACGCGAATGTTTTTGATGTACGGATGAAGAAGATAGCGGAGATAATCCGCCACGTACAGGCGCCCCTCGTATCGAGACAGCAGGAGGTCAAATACATTGCTGAGGAGGCAGAACAGCGGGGTTCGCACGAGGGGGTACTGCAAGGAGACATTGAACGAATCCTGGTTCCCCAGCGGAAGAGTTCTCAGCACCGGAAACAGACTGCTCGCTGCAGGAAGCACCACGCAGGCATCCTCGGGAGGCGCGGGCGCACAAGCAAGCAGTTCGTTCAGGGCGAATATTTCGGCGTGCACATCCGGTGCGCGATGTACGTGAACGTGCGGACGCTCCGCTGTCGGATCGCCGAAAGTCGGTCGAAGCCCCGCTCTCTTCAATTGTTCCGCCATGCCGGGCCCGTTGTGCACGATCAAGGAGAAATGCTCGTGGACCGACATCCGTCGCAGCATTTCCACTTCCGCATTGGTAAAAGCGTAAAAGCCCCCGAACAGTATCCGATCGTACGAGAGGAGGTTGACGAGATCGATGTGATCCGCCACCGTCCGATACTTCACGGCCCTCGTGCAGGCGTTGTCCTCATCCAGACGCTCATAGAAGGCGCCCAGAAGATGATGCAGCAGATGATACCTTGGAGGCAAGTCCGTAACGGCCTCCCGAAGGCGGGGAAGAGGGACACCATGAATGTACAGTTCCTCGATCTCAGCGAACAACGTCAGGCCCAGCGGAAGAAAGTCCTCGGCGTGGGAAAACGCTTCAAAGCCGCGCACAGGTCCCTTTCTCTGCAATTCAAACAGGATGGCCGCCGCGTCCATTGCCTCGATGGTTCGCCTGTCGTACGAGAGGCGGTCGTAGTAAATGTGGTCCACGAACAGATCGATGGACAGAATCTGAGGCGGAAAGAAATGCCGACCCAGTTGTCGTCCGATCGCGCGCCGCAAGTAGTGTTGAGGACGTTTGCCCGGGAAAACGACAAGATTGCCGCTCAGATCGGCTTGCAGAGGGCGCAGGCGGTCAACTATCGCCTCGATGAGATCGTTCGATGCGGAGAGCAGCACGCACTCGCTCATAGGACCTCGCGGACGACTCGACGGTCTACGTAAGCCAGTACACCCCTTATTCGCCGCCCCGCAAAGAGGTTGCCGGCCAGCTGCCCGTACTCGGCCACCTGTGCGCGGTAGTCCTCTTCCCACTCGTCGGAGCCGGTCTTGAAATCGACCACGATGACTTCTTCCGGATCCACGATAAGGCGGTCAATCCGGTGCAGCCGCCCGTCCGGCGAGGCGATGTCCTGCTCCCTCCTGACCAGACGTCCCGGCGCGCGAGCGAACAACGGCCGCACGGCCTCTTCCCCAAGGAAATCCAGCACCACGGCCTGCGGTCCCTCCAGTTCAGCGTCCGTGTACACGTGTCTGAGCCGATCGATGCCGGCGGACAACTGGTTCGCCGGATCGCCACTCAGGAATTCGACCTGTTCCAGCATGGCATGGACAATTTCTCCTCGTTTTTTTTCGGTGAAGCCCAGTTTGCTCACCGTCGTTTTCGAGTCTGGCGACGATTCCAGTCTGGGTTGGAGAAACGTCACCTCGCCGTCCGTCCGTCCCGGTGAAAGCTGGCCCTTTGTTCCCAGGCGGTAACCGGATGACGGCAGGAGTTTTGCCATCATGTTCGGATTCCCGACGGCCAGGACGTGGAGTTCGGACCTGGCGCGGCTCAATGCCACATAATGTCGGTTGAGCATGTCGACATCGAACTTCTCGTCAAAAATCGCCTGGATCCGAGCCAGTGACGGCGACCATTTGGGCATGTTCTTCGAGATGTATAACAGAGAAGTACCCTGCTCTATCTCGACAATGTGCGGGTTACGGTTCCTCCGCGTGCCGTCGTATAAGAGGTAGAGGACGGCGCCAAACTCAAGACCCTTCGCCTTGTGAATCGTCATGATCTTCACTGCGTTGACGCCCGTCGGAACCCGGACTTCCCACTCCAATCGCTCGTCGTCCATGCGTTCCATGAAATCCTTGAGGCCAGACCTGCCCCTCCGCTCGAAATCCATGAATAACCCGAGGAGCTTCGCAACGGAAGCCGGTTCTCCAAACTCGAGCAGCCTGAAGTGCCGCACAACGTGCGCCAGGATGTCGTACAACGGCAGATACCCAACCCACTTCATCAATTGCTCAAAATCCACTTCCCATCGTCCTAGAAAGTGTTCTTTGAACTGGATATACAGGGGCTTGGGACTTTTCGAAGCAGCCAGGACAAAAGATTGCATCAAATCCGGGGACGGATTCTCACCACACTCGCGCAGCCAGCGCCCGTAGGCGTCGCCCAGGATGAATGTGGCGAACGACAGGTCGTCGATGGGGGAATCCAGAAACCGCAGCAGGGCGAGAATCTCCCCCGCCGCTTTTCGTCTTCGAACATCGAGGCTGCTGAATGAGACAAAGGGAATCCCCGCGGCATTGAGCCAGGAACTGACGCGGACGACGTGGTAGTTCTCGCCCGTCAGAACGGCAATATCGCCAAAATCGAGGCCGCGTCGGGTCAGATCTTCAATCGTCTCCAGTATCCGAATCTTTTCCGGTTCCGGATCTTCATCTGTGTTCAACCACTCAACCTGAACATACCCCTTTCCTCTGCGGTCCTTCTGGACTTCCTGAACGAAGTTTGACAGGCCGCTCTGCGTAACAACGTCCGGCGGATAGTGCATGGGAATATGCCTGTGAAATACTACTTTGCAGAATTCCACGATATTCTCATCGCTCCGGAAGCTCGTGTCCAACGTGGACTCTACGACCGGCCCGGCGGCGGCCAACGCCGGTTCTCGGGCCAGACCGGTCATGATACCCCAATCCGCGCCCGTGAAGGAGTAGATGGACTGCTTGGGGTCACCGACCACAAACAAACTGCCGCCCTCCGCCAGCGCGTTACCGATCAAGGGCCGCAGATTGTGCCACTGAACGGGTGTGGTGTCCTGAAATTCATCGATCAGGAAATGTGCGATCCGGTCCCCGAGACTCAGGTAAAGATCCGGGACCCGTTCCTCACTGATATGAGAAACGAGTTGCCGGTTCAGGTCCCCGAGAAAGATCTCCTTTCGCTGGCGGATCAGCCTGACCAGCATCGAATCCACGTACAGAAAAGCCTGCACGAATGGCTGGAAATAGTTCGCCGCATAACACTCAACGTACGTGCCATCGTACTCCGCGTCCAATTCCTTCACCTTCTTCCCGACAGCTTTGCTTGTGAACAGCGAATCCCGGGGGCTGCGCTCGATCATTCGGTTGATTGCGCCCTCAGCGAGCAAGTCAAGATCGTCTTTCGCAAGTTTCAGCAGAGGCATGCCCGAGACGAGTTCCCGCAGGTGTGCGGCACGTTCCCGGATTTGGTCCCGGAGCGACGAAAGGGCCTCCGTGTGATCTTCGGCGACCGGTCCGGACTCGGACGTCACCAGACGCTGATACACGTCCATGAGCCTGGTCTTGATCCGGTCATAAGGGTCCCAGATGAACGAATCATCGCTTTGCCTCGACCAATTCAAGATTTCGAGCAACCGCCCGATGGTCTGTCGCCCGGGGCCAACATGTTCACGCGACCATTCGTCGAAGGCCTGATCCAGGAAGCCACGGTTGTTCAGCAGAATTTCGGACTCGGGGTAAACGCCAAGGTCCGGGGCGGTGAAGCGGAAGACCATGCTCATGAAACTGTCGATTGTTTGAACCCGGAAGTCCGAGTACCGGTCCAGGATCACTTCAATCACCTCCTCGGCTCGCCGAGGGATTCGGCCGTCCGGCATCTCCACAAGCTCCGACAGCGTACGCACCGTATCCGCGTCGCCCCGTGCGGCTTTCTTCAGCAGGGCGAGGATCCGCTCTTTCATCTGCGTGGCGGCCGCGTTGGTGAATGTGATGGCGAGGAGGTTCCGGGGTTGGTTGCGCGGCATATGGCGGGAGAGAAGGAACTGGGCGATCCGGTGGGTCAGCGTCTCCGTCTTGCCGGACCCGGCCGACGCGTTTACGAGATCGACCCGGGGAAAATGCAGACGCGTGTCTTTCTGAAGAATGGAGGAAAGGGATGAACCAGCCATCGCTCGGAACGGATCAGACCAGATCGCCGATAGAGCCGAAATCCGGATCGTACAGCCGTTTGTAGGTGCGGACGGCAAACACGTCGGTCATGCCCGCGAGGTAATCGCAGATCAGGCGTGCCCGCCGCCCCGGATCGGACTCGCGCCGCACGATCCGTTCCGTGTCCGCCGGGAGCAGCGGCGTGTGCCGTTCCTCCGTACCTAAGTAAACCTGCGCGAAGGCCTCGAAGATACGCCGAAGCAGAAAATCGCCTTTGAACTCGAGTTGATATATCTGCGGCGTCCAGAATACGAGCTCACGGGAAAGATCGGCGTACAGGGTAGCTTCATCCCGGATGACCGGGTCGACGGCCAGTTTGTACGCATATCGATTGGTCACACCGCTCATAAAATTCTCGTCGCTCACCAGACGGCAGGCGCGAATATACTCCCCCACCTTCCGGCTGAAGACCCGATTGACGCTCTTCTCCCGCACAGCCCCCAACACTGCTTCGATGGATCGTGCCTGATCGGCAGGCAGCGCCCTGGCACCTGCCCACTGCTCGATCTTCGCAGCCGTTATGAGACCCGAAGCGATGCCATCGACGACGTCGTTGAGTGAATACGCCGTATCGTCTGCCCAGTCCATGATCTGACATTCAATGCTGCGAAAACGGTTCATGAATTCGGCCGAACCGTCGGGAACGGGCCGCTCGCCGAAGATAAACGTCACGTAGGGCGCCTGTTCGTCGTAGAGGAAGTGGTTCCTGGGATCCTCGCCGTTCTTCAGCCTTTCACCGTGCAGAACCTTGTATTTCATGACGCCATCTACAAACGCGCGCGTCGGATTCATGCCCTCACGGCCTTCGGGGCCCGAATAGATCGTCTCTGTGATTATGCGAAGCGTCTGGGCGTTCCCCTCGAACCCGCCGTAGGGACGCATCAATCGATGAATGGTACCTTCTCCCGCATGACCGAAGGGCGGATGGCCGATATCGTGAGACAGGCAAACGGCCTCGACCAGGTCGGGGTCCACATAGAAGTCGTCCGAGAGCAGATCGCTGGCCGCCCGCAGATGAGTACAAATGGAACGGCCGATCTGCGCCACCTCCAGAGAATGCGTGAGCCGCGTCCTATAGAAATCGTATTCTCCCGAAAAAAACACTTGCGTCTTCGCCTGGAGGCGCCGAAAGGACGACGAATAGATGATCCGGTCCCGGTCCTGCTGAAAGGGCGTTCGGGTATGCGGCGATCGCGCTTCACCGGGCCGTGCGAGCTCAAAGTCGAAATCGCTGTAGAAATCGTTCTTCATGATGCGTGCGAATCATCCACGCCGTCGTGAGGCAGTTCCAGGATCGGAATCGACTGCAGGGATGAACCGATAATGCCCTGCAGGTCGCCGTACATCCGGCTCGTGTTCTGGATCACGTTCATCAACTGACGCTCCCGCTTTGCCCAGAGCTTGTCCATTGCGCGCTTCTCCGATTCCAGATCTTCTTTCATGCCCACAAACGATTCCACGATGGCGGAGACCCGCTGGCGAAATTCCTGTCCGGACAGATAGGCATACACGAGTTCCATTTTCTCATTCTTGCCGACCGCCGCACTCTGCGCATGGGCTAGTTCGAGCATGCCGGCACGAAGTACGGCGGCCAGTTCGACGGCGTACGAAAACTCGCAGACCCACACGCCGTCCAGGTTGCCGAAATGTTCCAGCCCTTTGGGCAGGGCCGTGCTTACGATAACCGCGATGTTGGCTTTGACCTCTCGCTGGTCCTCTTTGAGCTTCTGAATCCAGCCGTCGCTCCAATTCCTCGTGCGCTTGGATTCCCAGATAATCGCGCCTCCATCTGTGCCCGACGGACTGCGAATATACTGTATCACGTCCGCCCCGCGCACGCCTTTCGGAACGGGCACGATCTCGTCAAAACGGAAGGTTTCTCTCAGCACCTGCTCCAGTTCGAGTTCCAGCACTTCGCCTTGAGTCTGTTGCGATCCCTGTTCCGCTTTGTGTTTGAGTTCCTCGATCTGTTTCAACAGGTCCGCCACCTTCTTGTCCTTCTCGGCATCCTTCAACCGGTGCTCTTCCGCGGTCTTGGCCAGTACTTCCGAACGTATGCTTGCCCGCTCGTCGGCCAGCCTACGTTCCATTTCCAGCTTGAATGCATGCTCGCGTTCCTCGAGCTCACGCTGGCGCGCCAGGAACTGCAGTTCCTTCACTTGCGCTTCTTTGAGACGTTCGGCTTTCTGATTGAGTTCCTGCTCCATGTCCCGAAGGCGGACCAGAAACTCGTCCTCGGCCTGCTTCTTCAAGGTCATTTTGAGTTTCTCTTTCTCCTGCTTGTACCGCTGGTTGAACTCATCGCGGAGCTTTTCCTCGACCTGCTGCGAAAAGGCCTCCGTCACCTCGATACGCGTCCCACACTGCGGACAGAGAATGAACTTGTCTGCCATGCTTCCTTTCATTCAGTCCTTGATCGTCTTCGTCATGGAGCGTCCGGTTTCAGATGTGAACTCCCTCTGAATCTCGATATAGCCCGGGTACAGGATCGCCGCGCCGGCAACGTACACCGTCGGTCTGATCTTCAGCAGTAGGCTGGAAGAGCCCGACCCTTTGTGGGAGAGGTTGAAGGCAAGACGCATCAACGATTCCGCGGCGCGGTCTTTTAGTACCTTCTTTAGGTCGGACGCCACCTGGAGAGAAACGTCAGCAACCTGGTGGCTGTCAATTTCGATGCGCTGGCTCAGGTTTCCGGCCGCCAGTTCGTTATTGTCCAGGTACACGACCCACTCCAGTTCGTTCACGGCAGCCCTCTCGTCGTTGGGATTGAGAACCTCGACGACCACTATAAGGTCGAGGGGTACATTCTCCCTGTTGAGCGCTCGCGTGATTTGAGCAAGTTTCTTCACGCTCAAGTCCTTTGCGGAGCGAAGGCCCTGAATCTCCACTCCGCCCAGACGAACGTCCTCGATCGCCTTCAGTCGAAATTCGCAGCGTGCGAGGTTCTTCGCCTCATGCACCTGTCGCGAGACCCCGCAAGCCGCGTAAACGAGCTGCAACAGAGCGAGCAGAACAACGCGTCGTGCCATGCGGAAGGTATTGGCTTTGAGAAGTGAAATGCGTAAGTTTAATCCACAGCCATAGTACGATGGCACCCAGTTAAAATCAAGTTCTAATCACGCCGGAAACCGCGAATTGATGAGGACCTTTTCTACAAAACCCGTGAAAGAACGGGCGCTGCTGGTCGGTATCCATCATCCTCAAACCCCCTTCCCCGTCGAAGACTGCCTGGAGGAACTCGCGTTGCTGGCGGACACGGCGGGCGTGGAAGTGGTCGGCTCCGTACGGCAGAATATCCGGCGGATCGACGCGAGCACGTTCATCGGCCGCGGAAAAGTCGAGGAGATTGCCGCTCACGTCAAGCAGAATGAAGTCCAGGTGGTCATTTTCGACGACGACCTGTCTCCGGCCCAGGCCAGGAACATCGAACGATCCGTGCGCTGCAAGGTCATAGACCGGAGTGCCCTGATCCTGGACATTTTCGCCCGGCGCGCCAAGACCAAAGAGGCAAAGACACAGGTCGAGCTGGCTCAGTTGCAGTACCTCCTCCCCCGGCTGACCCGCCAGTGGACCCACCTGGAGCGGCAGGCAGGCGGCGGTGTGTTCACGAAAGGCCCCGGCGAGACCCAGTTGGAAACCGACCGGCGTCTGGTGGGTAAGCGGATAGCCTTGCTGAAGGAGGAATTGGCAAAGATCGAACTGCACCGCCGCACGCGCCGCTCTGCTCGTGCAGGTGCGTTCAAGGTCGCGCTGGTCGGATATACGAACGCCGGAAAATCTACGCTGTTGAACGCCCTCAGCGATGCAGGAGTTTATGTCGAGGACCGGCTCTTCGCGACCCTCGACGCCACCTCCCGCAAGGTGTACCTCGACCCGGAACGCTCCTGCATCGTGACCGATACCGTCGGGTTTATCCGCAAACTGCCTCACGATCTGGTGGCCTCTTTCCGGTCAACCCTCGAGGAAGTGCGCGAGGCGGATGTCCTGGTCCATGTCGTCGATTTGTCGAACCACCTGTTCGATGAACAGATGGAGACGGTGGGCGGCGTGCTGAAGGAAATGGGCATTACGGAGAAAGCTATCGTGATCGTGTTCAACAAAGTGGACCTGGTCATGGACCAAGACCTGTTGACTTCCGTTCGGCGGCGCTTCCCGGATTCCGTTTTCCTGTCGGCCACGCGCGGGATCGGTCTCGACAAGTTCAGAGAGGTGCTCATCCGACAGATCGAATCCGATATCGAAGAGCGGGAGATCACACTGCCCGTGGGCGATTCGAAGACTCTCACTGCCATTCACCATCTGGCGAACGTTCTCGAAACTCACCATGACAACGCCCACGTCACGATTCGGTTTCGGGCCAGGCGGGAAATCGTCCGCCGGATACTCGATCAACGAAAGAAACAGGACGAGCTGGCCGCCT
Source organism: Bacteroidota bacterium (assembly GCA_037445875.1). Classification (GTDB taxonomy): domain Bacteria; phylum CLD3; class CLD3; order SB21; family SB21; genus JBBIJR01. Next base: position 46,010 of record JBBIJR010000012.1, read on the forward strand.
TCGATTGAGAACGGGCTGAATGCCCATTCCCCACCTTGTTTTTTATTGCTAATGCGCGCCTCCTGGCTTATCTTGGTCTTAATAGACTAATTTCCGCATTGTCATTTACTTAGCGATGGAAGGCCAGTGGTCCAAAAACGTCCGCTGACAATAACTGCTCTCCTTCCCGCTTTCCTGATGGCGTTCACCTGGGCTTCCGGCTTCGGACAGGATGCCGGCACCGAGAGCCTGTTCATGGAGTACGGCGCGGGAGCCCGGGCCCAGGGCTTTGGCAAAGCATTTGTGGCCGTCGCCAACGACGGCTCGGCGGTGTTCTGGAATCCGGCGGGATTGGACTACATTCCGCAAAGCAATTTCATCGCATACCATTCTACGCTGTTGGGCGGCGGGATGTACAATTTCGCCAGCCTATCCTATCCATTCCTGAGCCTCGGTGCCTTCGGCCTGGGAATATCCAGATTCAGCGTTGATGGGATCTCGCTCGTGGATGGTGAGCTGACGAGAACAGGAACGGGCTCGACCGATCAAGAGGAGGTCTATTTGTCGTACGGCAAGCGTCTGCCCTTCTGGGGGTTGTCGCTTGGAAGCACTTTCAAAATCATACGGCAATCCAGCCCGGACAATGACTTTGGGACCGTAACGGGCTTTGGCACCGGTCTCGATCTCGGACTTCTGTACCGGCCGGACTTCGATGCCGGCTTACTTCAAAACATCTCTGTCGGCTTGAATGTTCAGAATGTCATCAGACCCAGCGTGAAGTTGATCGACATAGCGGACACTCAACCGATGAACATCAAGTTTGGAGTTGCGAGGGATTTCCTTTTTGGCGAGGACAATCTCAGAAAGCTCACCCTGGCGGTAGACGTGAACAAGAGTCAGCAGTCCGACGTCCACTTCAATGCGGGGGGCGAATTCCTGTTCAGCCGGTATCTGAAGGCCCGCGCGGGTTACGACAACGGGCAAATGGCCGCCGGCTTCGGCACGGAATTCCAGCAGTTCGAGAAGTTCTCGGTGGACTACGCGGTTGGTCTGGGCAGCCAGGCAGGCTCTTCCTTCCACCGTCTCTCCCTCACCATTCACTTCGGCAAGACCATCGAAGAGCAAAGGCAGATCGCCCGAGCCCGCCGGCTCGAAGAGGACCAGAAACTGTTGGCCAAGAACCAGGAAGAGGTCCGGGCGCGGTCGATCAAGGAGCACACGGCGATGGGACGCGAGCTCTTCCAGGACGGCAAACTGATACAAGCTCTTGTGGAATGGGAACAGGTCGCGTCGCTCGATCCGGACAATGAGACGTCGAAGATCTACATCGACAGCATCAACTATCTCATGGACAAGCAGCTCGCCGAGCAGTTGGCGGACACGGCCTCTGCGATGAAGAGCATCACGATCCTTGAAGAAAACGAGAAGTTCGTCAAAGATCACTACCGGAAAGGCTACCAACTTGTGCAGAAGGGGGACTACCTCGCCGCTATCGCGGAGTTTCAGGCCGCCTTCGACCGCGCCCCCAACAGCGTGGAGATCGCCAGCAGCCTGAAGGAGACCCGGTCCCTCCTGGACAAGAAGATCGCAGGTTTCATCGCCAAGGCGCGTTCGAGTGCGGCCGCCAACAACTTTGCCGAGGCGCTCAAGCTGCTCAGCGAAGCGCGTGCCCTCGACCCGAACAACCAGCTCGTCCAGAAGGAGATCGACTCCGAACTGCGCCGTATCAACAACAGGCTGAACTTCCTGGAAAATACGCGGAACGGCCTCGACGCGTACCAACGGGCCGACTACCAGGCCGCCATGGAATTGTTTGAGAAGGCGCTGCTGATCGATCCTACGAACGAGACGGTGAAAGAATACCACAAGAAGGCCATTGTGCGGGCCTTCGCCACATTCAAGAACCTCGAAGGGGACAACGAGAAGACGTACCTGCAGGGTGTCGATCTGTATGTGGAAGGCAAGTATGAACAGGCCATTCTGATCTGGAAGCGCATTCTCGAGAAGGATCCGCTGAACCGGCGCGTTCTGAACGCCGTGGACAAAGCCGAACAGCAACTCGAGCAATTGAAACGGAACCCGCCGAAGTGAACGGTCCTTGACCGTTACGATTCGGATTAGTATAATAATCCGGGATGTTATTTAAGCAATCCGTCAAAGAAGAACTCAAGGTCACGGCCGAGATGAAGAATCTCGGCGCGCTGCGTGAGTTTGTCGTCCGCGTCGGCCGCAAGAGCAACTTCGACGATCGCACCATCGCGTCGCTCAAGCTGGCGACCGATGAAGCCGTTACGAACATCATCCGCCACGCCTACCGCGATACGCCCGGCCGCGGTCATATTACCATCCGGGCCATCGTCAAGAGTACCAGCCTCACCATCGTACTGCTCGACCAGGGCAAGACGTTTGACCCTCGAAACGCCAAAGCTCCCAACATGCAGGAGTACATCAAGATCGGCAAGAGAGGCGGTCTGGGTATTTTCATGCTGCAGAAGCTCATGGACGAGATCGAGTACCACGTCACGTCCGAGGGCAATGAACTCCGGCTGGTCAAGTATCGCTCCTCCGGCAAGTCCCGCCGCGCGTCGCCGCTCCGTCAGGTCAACCTGAAGAATCGCTATGCGATCATCTCTTCGGCCGCGCTTACCCTGTTCGTAGTCGGCGGATACGTCCTCTTTGCCAGGGTGCAGTCGGAAAACCTCACGAACGAGATCCTCAAACGCGTGGCCGCCATTTCCGCCACGATGGCCTCAACGAGCTCCGGCTTCATGATCCAGCAGGACGACCTGGCCCTCTTCGAAAACGCCCATCGCTTGAAGGCGGACAACGACCGGTTTATCGTGGACATCTTCGTCGTCGACCGAACCGACCGAATCTATGCATCTTCCAATCGCCAGAGTCTCGGATCGTACCGGATGCCCGAATCCTACGAACAGGTGCCGCTGAGCAAGACCGGCACGAACGACGACACGGCCAACGTGCTGTTGCGGACGGTTTCGGTGTACCGCTACGACCATACCGACGACGACGATGTCTTCGATGTGACGACTCCTATTTACCGGAATAATATCATCGACGAGGCCAATCTGCTGGGCTATGCCCACGTGCTCATCCTCAACAGCACGATCGAGGGTGAGATGGCCAACCTCAAGCTCCTGGGGATCGCCCTCGCCTTGTTGATCCTGATCCTCGGGTACGGCGGCATCGCCGTCCTCGTTGCCCGCATCATCAGTCCGTTCCAGAAGCTTACCGACTGGATCCGCAGCGCCGGACACGAAACGATCACGGACGACGTGGACATCGATACTTCCAACGAGGTGGGCGAAATCGCCCAGGCCTTCAGCGACATGGCATCCAAATTCCGCAAGGCCCAGATCAGCCTCGTTCAGCAGAAGCAGCTGCAGAAGGAGATCCAGGTAGCTCAGGAGATCCAGCATATGCTGCTTCCCTTGACGTTCCCGGAAGTGCAGGGATACGATCTGGCCACGTACTACGAGTCGGCCAAGGAGGTCGGAGGCGACCTGTTTGATTTTGTGCGCGTCGATGAAGACACGATCGGTATCGTCGTCGCGGATGTGTCCGGAAAGGGCGTCCCTGGCTCGCTGGTCATGACCATGATCCGGACGGCCCTGCGTCTCGAAGCCCGCGGCAACAAGAACCCGGCCGACGTGCTGGCCAAGGTGAACGAATTCGTCGTCGACGACATGAAGAAGGGCATGTTCGTCACGATGTTCTATATTATTCTGGATTCCCGCAACCGGGTCATCCACTATGCAAGCGCCGGCCACAATCCGATGATCCTGCACCGCGGTTCTACCAAACAGACGTACTATCTGAACCCCCGCGGCTTCCCGGTTGGCATTGCACTGCCCGACCGCAGCCTGTTTGCCAAGTCCATTCAAACGGACAGCATCAAACTGCGAGAGGACGATATCCTGATCTGCTACACGGACGGCATCACCGAAGCCATGAACCCGGCGCGGGATCTGTTCAGTGAAGAACGTTTCCTCGAATCCATCCGGAAACATTCCCATCTGGACGCCCGCCAGTTCGTCGAATCCATGAAGGAGGAGATTTTCTCGTTTACGCAGGGCGCTCCGCAGAACGACGATATCACGCTCGTCGGCATCAAGGAAAATCTGGTTGCCGCGGACGTGTTGTTCAACCTCCGGAAGAGCCTGATCGATATGGTGGCCACCGGCATGAGCGTCAAGGAAGCTTGCTCCCGCGCACGCGTATCGACATCCACGTACTATAAGTACAAGAAGCGCTACGAGGAACTCGGTGAAGCGGGACTGCGCGAAAAAACCGAAGGAACGAATATCGAGGCCAAGCACATGAGCATCGAACAGAAGGCCAAGATCTTCGATGTCATTCGCGAGCACCCGGAGTTCGGTCCGAAGAGCATCAGCAATGTGTTGAACACCGAAAAATACGGGTTTACCGAAATATCGGAAAAACGCATTTATGACGAATTGATCCGTATGCGGCTCAATACGCAGGAAAAACGTCAGGCCTTTGTCACGCAACGTTCAAAGTCCAAGCGCCACTTCAAGATGCCCGGCACACCGTTGGTCACCATGGACGGCAAGGTCATCAAGGCCGATGCCCGTCATACGGAGTCGATTGTCGACAAGATCATGGAGGCCGATCATGCGGAGTCCTCTCACACCGACGAAAGACGCAAGGACGAAGTGGCTGTGTGACGTCCTCTCTCGAATGCTCAGGCTACATTCCCACGTGAGTTCCCTTCCGGTCCTCCTCGCTTTTTGGTTGACGATCCCTTCCTCCCTGCGGGCCCAGTCGCCCTTTGATGGGGAACATTCCCTCATCCATCTGAAAACCCATTCCCAGGCAGACATGTTGCGCATTCGAGAGCAGATCGAACGCGAGGGCGGTCACGTTACGCACCTGTTTCCCCCGAGCATACTGCACGGATATCTTACGGAGAAAGCCCGGACGGCAGTCCTGGCCTCCGGCCTTGTCCATACTATTACTCCCAAGAAAGTGGAGACGGTTCCGGAGGGGCTCAAGACTGCGGAGCACCTGGGTTACCAGGCGTGGAACAGCTTGTTCCTTCCCTCCTTTGCCACCCGCGGGGACGAAGAGAAGGGCGACCAGGACCATAACACCAGGCGCGCCCCCGACCTCGAGAACACGAACAACAAGTTCGCCCTGCGCGGCCAGAAGAACTTCTATCTGACCAGTGAATACATGGTCGGGTCCGTCAGCGTCGGCGTGGTCTTCGTGGAGTCCAACGGCCAATTGGACCAAAAGACGGAGACGTGGCTCCCGGAGGACAAGGACGAGGTCATGAATCAGGTCTACCGGGGGCTTGACTGGTGGGCGGAGAAAGGCGGCTACAAGGCAAACCTTTCCTGGACCTACGAGATCCTCGAGTGCAGCACGCGGTATGAACCCATCAACCGGAGCAAAGACGAAAGCGTGCTCTGGGTCAAAGAATGCATGGATCAGTTGGGCTACCGGGACGCGGAAGACTATACGCTGAATCGCGAATTCGCCAATGACCTGAGGGACAAGTACGGCACCGACTGGGCCTTCGTCATCTATGTCGTGCCTTCCGTCAACGACCTGGACGGTTACTTTGCCGGACAGACGGGCCTTGCGTGGAGCTACCTCGGCGGCCCGTACATGATCGTGCCGAACAAGTGCAACGGATGGGGTTATACGGGCGTGTGGAAGGTCGTGGCGCACGAAACGGGCCACATTTTTAACGCCCTGGATGAGTATAAAGGTTCCAGCAACAGCATCGACAAGTCCGGCCGTCTGAACGTGATCAACGGCAATCACGAGGACGGCGGCGTGCGACATGAGCCATGTATTATGAAGGCCAACGACCTCCGCCTCTGCGAGTTCACTCTGGGACAGATCGGATGGGTAGACGCGGACAGCAACGGAGTGTTCGATGCCGACTATCTGCTGCTTTCCACCCGCTATCACACCGACAAGGCGCGAAAAGAGCATGCGGCGGCAGGTTCCCTCAGTTCTTCCTCCGGCCGAGGGGAGACCCGATACACACAGGTCGAGAACCTCCTTTTTGCCGAAGACTTCGCTGCGAAGAACGGATGGTACGAAGACCGGTATAACTACATTGAGAACGGCGCGTACCATATGTACGATCCCGAGTTCGGCAATTCGACCTGGCTCGAGATGCCCTACACGGATTTCGTGGCTTCGGTCAAGACCCGCTGGCTCGACGGATCGAGCGTAAGCGGCTTCGGGCTGATGTTCCGCATCTTCGGCCCCAACGACAGCTATATTTTCTATATCAACGGCGACGGACAGTACTGCGTGGGCAAATACGTCCTCGGCAACTGGAACTACATAGCCGACTGGGACCGATCGGCCTCGATAAGAATGAACGGAGAGAACGTTCTTCAAGTGAAATGCGTGGGCAGCCGGATTGCGCTTTACGTGAACGGTGAATTGCTCAAGACCGTGACGGATGACTCTTTCAGGAAAGGCAACATTGGCTTTGCGGTACTTCCGGAGGTTCACGTCACTTTTGACGACCTTGTCATTTCGGCGCCCTAGCGGCGGTCGACGCCCCCCTGTCCTCGTCCGTTCACCGGGAAACCGCCTGTCCCGCTGCGTGTTCATTTTGAAAATCCTCGAGAATCATCCGTCCTTCCGCGTGCCGAAAGCAACGGTTTGCGGGCCCGCCAGTTCAAAAAATCCTGTTGACTCTCATTTTGCGGTTAGGTAGCTTGTTCCACAATTACCTATCTCTCAAGTCGTTTCTTAAACGTTTCCTGTACCAATTCTCTTCACCAGCGAGTACCTAACGTAGGAGGTTCGTCTATGAATCCAGCGCGTAGTCTTGTTGTACGTGCAATGATGACGTTGGCATGTCTGATCGTTGCATCCGGCGCACTGGTCGCGGGCGGTTTTTCGATTTACGAGCAAGGGGCTGCCGCCACGGCACAGGGAGGCGCTTTTGTGGCACGGGCCTGGGACGCGTCGGCCGGCTTCTATAATCCCGCCGGTCTGGCCATGTACGGCACGCCCGGGCAATGGCGGTTTTATGGAGGTATTACCCCGGTGCAGTCTCAAGCCAAGATGACCGGTTTGGATCCCTTCCCCGGAAACGGTGTCCGCGAGAAGGCGGTCGATAAGTGGTTCCCGCCATTTTTTCTTCACGGTTCTTACCAGCTGAACGAGAAGGTGAACCTCTCATTGTCCGTGACCACACCGTTCGGTCTTGGTACGGAGTGGGAGAACGACAACAATACCTACAGCGGCCGCTTCCGCTCCATCCTAGCCGATATCCAGGTGGTATATGTTTCTCCGACCTTCTCCTACAAAGTAAATGACAAGTTTGCGGCGGGGGTTGGGCTGGACTATGTTTACTCGAAGGTGAAGTTGGAGAGGCACTCAGGCCAGGCCTTCTTTAATGGGACAGACACGCGGGTCTACGATGTGATAAACGTCAAGCTGGACGGAAGCGACAACGGCTCGTTTGGCTTCCATGTCGCCGCCATGTACAAAGCAAACGAACAATGGTCGTTCGGAGTCGACTACAAACATTCTGTAAGCAACAAGTACGACGGGACGGCGAAGTTCAATCAGATCACGACGGGCATTTCGCTCCTCGATGCCAATGTGGCCTCTACGTTGGCCAATCCGGCATTCGGAGGAACCAAGCAGGATGGGTCCACCAAAGTGGAATTCCCGAACAGCTTCGTGGTCGGAGCCGCATATAAACCGAACTCCAAACTCTCACTCGAAGCAGACTTCTGCTACTTTGGATGGAGCGTTTTCGAAGAGGTTGAAATAAAGTTCCCAGAGTCGCAGATTCTCGCTACCAGTGTACTCGAGGAGAATTACGACAACACCTGGCAAATTCGCGTTGGCGGCGAGTACTGGGTCAGTGACAAGTTCGCCGTTCGTGCCGGTTACATTTTTGACAAGACACCGGCTCCGACCGAGACGGTAAATCCACTCCTGCCAGATGCCGACCGGCACGATATTGGATTGGGAATCGGCTACAAACTGAACAACCAACTCAATCTGGACGTTTCGTATCTCTCCGTCAACTTCACCGAGAGGAGCACCAAGAGCCGTAATGTGGACGGTTACGACGGCATTTACAAGTCACACGTGAATCTGTTCGCCGTGGGCATAGGATACGCGTTTGGCGGTCAATAACCATGCAGCAAAGAACACAGATTTTGGAGGCAACTCACATGAAACGTCTGAACTTTTTTCTCGCAGGCATCCTCACTGTCGCCTTGATGGCAGGGTGTTCCCCGGACTATCCGAGCGCTCCCGATGACGAACTGGCCAGGATTACGACGAGCGGCACAGCCGATTTCACCAGGTTTGCGGTCGCAGGCAACAGTCTGACCGCCGGAACCCAGAACAACGGCTTGTCGCAGCAATTCCAGGTCAACAGCTACGGCGCGCTCATCGCCCGTCAGTTGGGAATCGCAGATGCGGGGACTCTGGGCTCGGAATGGGAGCAGCCCCTGGTGGCGGATCCCGGCACATCCGGCATTTTGACGCTGGATTTTGCCACGACCAAGCCGACGCCGGTGACGAACCCCAGCAACAACTTCATAAATCTCGCACTGGCACGTCCGTACGACAACCTCGGAATTCCATCTTGTTTTTTGTATGATTTCCTGAACACCAAGGATACCAGCGAATCGTGGACGAAGACGCGTCTCGGCACGGGAAACCCGCTTTTCGCGACCATTCTGCGCGGCATTGGAACGCAGTTCACCCAGCTTAAGGCCTTACAGCCGACATTTGTCATATGGTGGGAAGGTCACAACGACATTCTTGGCTACGCGACGAGTGGCGCCGGATTGAACGGGGACTTTCAGGGCATCGCGGGCGTGCCTCCCTACACACCGCTCAACAGCGCCGATCCGTTGTTTCCCATTTTTGGCTACAACTTCAACGACGGTGTGGCACGGTCCCTTGACAGTCTTCAGGCCCTCGGTGCCGACGCCGTCATAGGAAACATCCCGGATGTAACAGCCATTGCGTATTTCACGGCGTTGTATCCCGGCGTGACCTTCCCCACGAAGGATTCCGTAGTGGTAAACGCCGCGACGGGAGCCAAGGCCGCCGTATACTATCAGGAAACAAAAGACAGTATTCAATTCCTGTGTCTCGGCCTGGGATCGGCCATCGGCGCCGACAGTGGAGGAACGGGAATCCCGTACGGGTTGCATCCTGCGCGGCCGGTCGGTGGCCAGTATACGCTTACATTCGCGGAGGTAAGGAACATCCAGACGATCATTACGTCGTACAACACGTCCATTTCCACCGCGGCGGCCGCTCGCAATATCCCCGTGGCAGATTTCTATGCCTTGTTCAACGACATTAAGACAAGCGGGAGAACGCTGGACAATGGAACCGTCGTCAATGCGGCATTCCTATCAGGCGGCCTCTTCAGTCTCGACGGTGTTCATCCAGCCAGTCTGGGGTATGCGATCGTCGCCAACACCTTCATCGATCGCATTAATGCCTTCTACGGCAGCGCTATACCGCGTGTTAATGAAGCGGGCTTTGTGAGCGTCCAGTAATTCTTCCCGATGCGGACTGGGGCCGGTTGTCCGAACAGCCGGCCCTTTTTGTTTATAACCACAATTTTTCCTTGCTATTCTCTAGCCCTTGCGTTACTTTACGTGGCCTTTTGAACAGGCGTCATCGTTCTTGGAAATTCCGCAACCGTTGCCCAACCAGGATGTACTTCTTTATCCGAAAGTTCATACATTTCCTCTCCACCGCTGAACCAACGTACACCGAATACACGAGCCCTGAATACCGTTCAGGGCTTTTTCTTTTTCACACAAGTTAGCTCAAAGGCCCCCAGCGTGCATACACCCGACCTCATACGACAGCTTCTCATCAATTGCGGCGAAGACCCCGAGCGGGAGGGCTTGCTCGAAACTCCCCAGCGCGTCGCGAGCAGCCTCGAGTACCTGACCAGCGGCTACCGGATGAACCCGGGCGAAGTGATCAATTCGGCGATCTTTGAAGAAAAGATCAGCGAAATGGTACTGGTCAAGGATATCGAACTCTACAGCCTCTGCGAACATCACATGCTGCCGTTCTTCGGCAAATGCCATATAGCCTATGTCCCGGACGGAAAGATCATCGGCCTCAGCAAACTCCCACGGGTCGTCGATGTGTACAGCCGCCGGCTCCAGGTGCAGGAGCGGCTCACCATTCAAATCGCTCAGGCGATTCACGATGCCATTCAGCCCCAGGGCGTCGGCGTGATCGTCGAGGCACAGCACCTCTGTATGATGATGAGGGGAGTGGAGAAACAAAACAGTCTGACCACGACCAGCTGTATGCTGGGGATATTCAAAGAGGACCCCAGAACCCGTAATGAGTTCCTCAGTCTCATCCGGCTGCGGTCCCCCATTTCGTCCGTTTGATGTTCTATTAAGTCCACACATAAGGAGCCTTCACCATGCCCGAAAAGGTACTCGTCCAATACGAAGTCAAGGACCGGGTGGCCGTGTTCACGCTGTCCGATCCCCCCGCCAATACCTATACCCACGAAATGATGGTCCAGCTGGATGCAGCAGTCCTCAAAGCCCGCTTTGATGCCCAGGTCGACGTCATCGTCATCACCGGGTGGAGAGAAGTTCTTCTGCGCCGGCGCCAACAA